>NZ_SPPZ01000018.1 GCF_004570525.1 Streptococcus sp. WM07
CGTCGGGCTCATAACCCGAAGGTCGTAGGTTCAAATCCTGCTCCCGCAATTTGGCTCGGTAGCTCAGTTGGTAGAGCAATGGATTGAAGCTCCATGTGTCGGCGGTTCGATTCCGTCTCGCGCCATTACAATTAAATATTGTATGGAAGGGTAGCGAAGAGGCTAAACGCGGCGGACTGTAAATCCGCTCCTTCGGGTTCGGGGGTTCGAATCCCTCCCCTTCCATCTTACGGGCATAGTTTAAAGGTAGAACTAAGGTCTCCAAAACCTTCAGTGTGGGTTCAATTCCTACTGCCCGTGTATTAATAGAATGGCGGGTGTGGTGAAGTGGTTAACACATCAGATTGTGGCTCTGACATTCGGGGGTTCGATTCCCCTCACTCGCCTATTTATTAATAATGGGGTATCGCCAAGCGGTAAGGCAAGGGACTTTGACTCCCTCATGCGTTGGTTCGAATCCAGCTACCCCAGTTACTAATTGAATAAATTAGTGAAAGCCGGCGTGGCGGAATTGGCAGACGCGCTGGACTCAAAATCCAGTGTCCTCACGGACGTGCCGGTTCGACCCCGGCCGCCGGTATCTTAAGTCTTCTTAGGAAGACTTTTTTGTTGCTGTAGAGAGGTGGAGCCAGATGAAAGCAGTCCCCATTAATGGGATTTATGAAGAGTATCCATTCTTCCCCCTTTCCTCCTAGCTTATCTTTTGATAAAATGACATGTATGAAAGAAATTGTTGAAAAGGCACCTGCTAAGATCAATTTAGGTCTAGATGTTCGTGGGAAGCGCGAGGACGGTTTTCACGAGTTAGGTATGGTCATGGCAAGTGTGGATTTAAATGATTACATTACGGTTCGGGAGCGAGAAGATCAGCAGATTACGCTAGAGTCCTCTTGTGGTAAGCTGCCGTTAAATTTCAAAAATCATGCTTATAAAGCTGCTTTTTATTTGCGTCAAGCTGCTGGTTTAGAAGACCGGGGAGTTCATATTATCATTGATAAGCGAATTCCTAGATCTGCTGGTTTAGCGGGTGGTTCTAGTGATGCTGCTGCGACTTTACGGGCCTTAAACCAATTGTGGGAGTTAGATTATAGTCTAGAGCAACTGGCTGAAATTGGAGTCCAGGTTGGTTCTGATGTACCTTATTGTGTACATGCTGGCTGTGCTTATGTAACGGGTCGAGGAGAAGAAGTTTATCCTTTGGCATCGGCTCCGAGAGTATGGGTTGTGTTAATTAAGCCTCCTTTTGGGCTCTCAACGGCTTCTATTTTTTCTCAGGTTGAAATGGATAAGATTAATTCTGTGAATATACCTGCACTTTGTCAGGCTATCAATGAGGGGAATTATGAGCAACTGTTGGCAAATCTTGGAAATTCCTTGGAAGACATTAGTATTACTCGGAAGCCACTGATTCAGAAAATCAAAAATTGTGCAGCAGCTTCTGGAGCTGATGCTACCTTAATGAGTGGCAGTGGTCCCACAGTCTTTGCCCTTTGCGCTAGTGATAAGATCGCCCGCCGTGTGGTTAATTCAGTTAAGGGATTTTGCAAAGAAGTATACTGTGTCAGAATGTTATAGAGTCAGACTTGACTCTATCTTTTTTTTGCGATATACTTAACCGGTAAAACATTAACCAGTTAAGGAGATTTTATGTTAGGAAGTGAGATTAGTCGTGTTTTGGATTTGGTTTTGAAAAAAGCAGAGCACCAGCATGAGCTTCTGCTAGGGGATTGCCAAAGCCCTATTCATCTCACCAATACCCAGGAACATATTTTAATGGTATTAGCACAAAAGCCCTTAACTAATTCCAGCCTGGCAAAAGAACTAGGCCTTTCCCAGGCGGCCATGACCAAGGCGACGAAGCTTCTGAGTAAGGAAGGCTTACTGGAAACCAAACGTGATAAACAAGATGGACGCCTGGTTTATTTTCAATTGACCAAGGCAGGTAAAGGTGTTGCGGATGAGCATGCGCAACACCATGAGCGAACCAGTCAAGCTTTGCAGAAAATGGTTCAAGGTTTTTCAAAAGATGAGCAAACTGTGATTGCCAAGTTTCTGAAAGAATTAGCGAAGGAGATGGAATAAAGATGCGCTATTTGACGGTCAAGGATTTGACCTTTTACTATGATAAAGAACCAGTATTGGAGGGAGTATCTTACCATATTGATGCTGGCGAATTTGTGACCCTGACAGGGGAGAATGGAGCAGCTAAGTCTACCTTACTCAAGGCAAGCTTAGGCCTGCTCAAGCCCAGTCAAGGAAGTGTGGAGCGGGCAGAGTTAAATCGGGAGGGACAAGTCTTACGGATTGCCTATCTGCCACAGACTGTGTCCAGTTTTAATTCTGGTTTTCCCTCAACGGTGGAGGAGTTTGTAGCTTCTGGTCGGTATCCTCGTAAATCATGGTGGAAGGGGCTGACGGAACATGACAAGGAGCATGTTCAGGTAAGTTTGGAAGCTGTTGGCTTATGGGAACAGCGGAAAAGCTTTATTGGGGCTCTTTCGGGGGGACAGAAGCAGAGAGTGGCCTTGGCTCGGATGTTTGCCTCGGACCCTGACTTTTTCGTCCTGGATGAACCAACGACGGGAATGGATGCGGTCTCTAAGGAAGACTTTTATGAGCTCATGCATCATTCAGCTCATAAGCATGGGAAAGCAGTTTTGATGGTAACCCACGATCCGGAGGAAGTAGCAGAATATGCTGATCGGAATATTCACCTGCTGCGGAAGCAAGACTCACCTTGGCGTTGCTTCCAGTTACATCAAGGAGAGGAGGAAGGCACATGAGTTTATTGGATTATGCTTTTTTCCAGCGGGCTTTATTGGCGATCATGGCGATGAGTCTCTTTTCACCAGCAATTGGAGTTTTTCTGATTCTGCGTCGGCAAAGTTTAATGAGTGACACGTTGAGTCATATTTCCTTAGCAGGGGTCGCCTTGGGATTGCTCTTAGGTTTGTCACCGACTTGGATGACCCTAGTGGTAGTGATGGTAGCTGCTGTCTTCTTGGAGTACTTACGAACAGTTTATGCTTCTTATTTGGAAGTTGGGACGGTTATCTTAATGGCTGCTGGTTTGGCCATTGCTATGGTCGTTATGAGTAAGTCTGGAGGAGTTCAGACCATGAGTTTAGAGCAATATCTCTACGGTTCTATCGTCACCATTTCCTGGGAGCAAGTAGTGGGTCTCTTTGCGATTGCTGCAGTAGTCTTACTCTTTCTGGTCTTGGCTTACCGACCGCTTTATTTGCTCACCTTTGATGAGGACACAGCTCAGGTAGATGGGATTCCTACCCGTGCCTTGTCGATTACTTTTAATATCATGAGTGGAGTCGCTATTGCACTCATGATTCCAGCTGCTGGGGCACTTTTGGTTTCGACCATTATGATTTTGCCAGCCAGTATTGCTTTACGTCTAGGTCGTCATTTCCGGTCAGTTCTCTGGCTTTCTTGTCTGATTGGCTTAGTGGGCATGGTTGCAGGTCTTTTCCTCTCCTATTATTGGGAAAGTCCGGCCAGCGCTAGCATTACATTAATTTTCATCGCTATTTTTATGGTGGTGGCTCTGCTTAAGAGAAAGTAGGTTCTTATGAAAAAACGTAAAAAAGGACTTGCCGTCCTTCTATTAGGATTCTTCCTTTTCCTAACCGCTTGCCAGTCCCAGGGGGCCAAAAAGGATATTCAACTGGTAACCAGCTTCTATCCCGTCTATGAATTTACCCAAAAAATTGTTGGAGATGAAGCGGATGTGCAGCTCTTGGTTCAAGCTGGAACTGAAGTGCACGGCTATGAACCATCGGCTAAGGATGTCAGCCGTATTCAAGAAGCTTCCTCCTTCCTTTATCTGGATCCCAATATGGAAATGTGGGTACCAGACTTGGAAAAAAGTGGTGTTTTATCAGCAGATCGGACCATTCAGGCTAGCAAGGACATGATTCTTCTACCGGGGCAAGAAGACCACAATCATGATCATGGAGCTGAGGAGCATAGCCATGAGTTGGATCCACATCTTTGGCTATCTCCTTATCGGGCTAAACTGCTGGTGGCTTCTTTGCGGGATCAGCTAAAGGAACGTTATCCTGATCAGGCTGCGACTTTTGAAAAAAATGCGGCAGCTTATCTTAAGGAATTGGATCAATTAGATCAATCCTATCAAGAAAAGTTAGCGGCCTACAAGGGCTACACATTCTTGAGTCAACACACAGCCTTCAATTACTTGGCTTTTGATTATCAGCTTCAACAAGAGTCCATTGTGGGCCTCTCCACAGAGGAGGAACCTTCCTTGAAGCGTATTCAAGAACTAGCCGATCAGGTCAAAGAGACTGGACTCAAGCGTATTTATGTCGAATCCTCTTCTTCCAATAAACTAGCCGAAACACTGGCCTCTGAGGCCGGTGTTGAGCTAGGCCAACTTCATACCTTAGAAGGTGTTCCCCAGAAGGATATTGACCAAGGACCCTCCTATCTTAGTTTGATGGAGGAAAATCTAGATCAATTACTGGCTGGCTTTAAGGAAGCATCTAAACCTCAGGCTTCTGAGACCGTAACTGAAAAAACGGTTGCGAACGGCTATTTTGAGGATAAAGATGTTAAAAATCGGCCCCTTAGCGATTGGGAAGGAGATTGGCAGTCTGTCTATCCTTATCTGGAATCGGGCCAGTTAGATCAAGTTTTTGACTATAAGGCTAAGAAAAAGGGTGACAAGACGGCTCAGGAATACAAGGAATACTATAGGACTGGTTACAAAACCGATGTCAACCAAATTAAAATCAAAGGCAATAAGGTCACCTTTGTAACGGATAAGGGTGAGGAGACTTATACTTATAAGGCTGCAGGTTTTAAAATTTTAACCTATGAGAAAGGCAATCGGGGTGTACGCTTCCAATTTGAAGCAGAAGAGCCGAATGCTGGGCGCTTCAAATACTTCCAATTTAGTGACCACCAAATTGCTCCAACTCAATCAGCCCATTTCCACTTGTATTTTGGTGGGGACAGTCAAGAAGCCCTTTGGGAAGAATTAACGAATTGGCCGACCTACTATCCATCTAGCTTAACGGCTCAGGAAGTAGCTCAAGAAATGGTAGCTCATTAGGTCATTCTTTCGTTAGTATCGTCCAAGGGATTTAGGACCTAGATTATTTTTCAGAACCTTGCTTTTGGAAGTGTATTCTAAGAAGCAAGGTTTTTCGATTCCCATCTCCATTCTGTCTGAAGAGAGACAATTGAAAAAGCTTCGTACATTCTCTGCTCCTTGTTGAATAGTAGGGAAGGTTAATTGTCAAGCTATGGCGTTTTTGATAAGATACTTGAATAGGCAACTAAATTTGAAGGATCAAAGGAGAAAAAATGAATATTTTTATTGCCGGGGCAACTGGAAGGGTTGCCCAATTCCTGATAGAAGAGCTAGTAGACAAAGGACATCAGGTAACAGCCGGGGCACGTAATCCTGAAAGAATTGATGTAAAAGAGGGCGTTCGTCCGCTGCCTTTAGATCTACATGCAGGGGTAGAGGATTTAAGTCAGTTACTCCAGGGGCAAGAGGCGGTCTATTTTGTTGCTGGTTCACGTGGAAAGGATCTTTTACAGACAGATGCCTTTGGGGCAGTTAAAATGATGCAAGCAGCAGAATTAGTTGGAATAAAGCGTTTTGTTTTGCTGAGTTCGATATTTGCAACGGAACCTGAAAGATGGTCAGATCCGAATTTAGTTTCGATTATGGATTATAATATTGCTAAATTTTTTGCTGACAATTGGTTAATTCACAATACTAAACTGGATTATACAATTTTGCAGCCAGGAAATTTGGTCGAAGCAGAGACTGCTTCAGGAAAAATTGCAATTCATGTGAAGCAATCACAACCAAATAGCATTCCCAATGTAGCCGCAACCTTAGCTGCTATTCTGGAATCTTCTAATACCTATCAGAAAATTATTCAAATGAGTGATGGTGATGTTCCAATCGAATTAGCCATTCAGAATGTTTAGAGATCATTTGGACTTATCGGAAGAGCGAACCTTCCGTTTCAGATAAGTCCCCAAAGCCCTTTTGCTAGCTATAATTTGGGCGGTATAGAGAATTTTCTCGCGGTTGGGAAACTATTTTAATTTTACATGTTAGTGCATCTTTATTCTTTGACTAGCTATTGCAGGCAAAGGATCGTAGGCCAGAATAAAGTCGAATTTTTAGATGAAATTCGACTTTTTTTGCCTTCATTGTGATTTTTTTATCAAATCTCTTGCTTCCTCTCCTCCCTTTCGTTATAATGATAGAGGTTTGTAAAAAAACTCACAAAGGAGATTCATTATGGAAAATATGTTCCAGATCATTACGTCCAACGCTTTTTTAAGTGCTATCTTTTCAACGATTTCTATTATTTTGTTGGGATATGTTGCACGGAAACGAAATATCGTTGGACCAGAAGCAGGAAAGGTTTTATCAGACGTTGTCTTAGCTTTTGCTCTACCTGCCTTGGCATTCTCAGCCTTTATGCAAAATATTAACCCAGAGACTTTTACGACTGGTTTAACAGTCTTTGTATTTGGATTTGTAGCCTATGTTATTTTGATTGTCTTGGGGGAGAGTCTTTATTTTCGCTTTAAGGGAAATCAGAAGACGACTTTATCTGTTTTAACAACCTTTGGTTCGACGACTTTCTTTGGGATTCCTATTATTAACGGTTTCCTTGGTCCTCTTGGGGCCCTATATGCCAATATCTTTAATATTGCCTATCGGGTTTTTCTCTATTCTTATGGTTTGGTTCGTATGAGCGGGGTTCAGTTTGAGAAGAAAAATTTCAAACAAATTTTCTTGAATCCAATTGTTGTGGCGACTTTTGTGGGTCTTTTGATTTGGATTTTCCAAAATGATATGCCGCAAATGACAGTAACAGTTCCTCTTTATGAAGGTAGTAAGGATATGCAAGATATTACGGTTGGAATCTTGCGGATTGACAAGACGCTTCCGTGGCTCTACAAGCCAGTTGATTACTTATCTAAATTAGCCTCACCCTTGGCTTGGTTGGCTATTGGGATGACCCTTGGAAATATCAGTATTGGTGAAGCTTTGAAGGACCGTGTAGTATGGCTCTACAGTGGTATAAAACTCATTGTGGTTCCAGCCATCTTTATGATTTTGATGTTAGCTATGAAATCAATCTTTAGCTTGGATTATGAAGCGTTTATGGCGATCATTATCATGTTGGCAACCCCACCGGCTACAGTTGCAGTAGCTTATGCTATCAAGTATGATAAGGAAGCACAACTTGCAAGTAATGCTTCTCTCCTAGCGACTGTTCTATCCATTGTAGCGATTGTTTTCTGGATTATTATGGGAGCAGGTCTGCAGGCCTTCTTCTAAGAGGTATTATCGATGAAAGTATTATGTTATGGTGTTAGGGATGTTGAAATTCCTATTTTCGAACAGGTCAATCAAAGCTTTGGCTTTGATTTGACCTTAGTAGCGGATTATCTCAATTCTTCGGAGACAGCAGCCTTGGCAAAAGGGCATGATGCTGTCATCTTACGAGGGAACTGCTTTGCGACAGCGGAAGTGCTGGAACTCTACAAGGAGTGGGGTGTTAAGTATGTCTTGACGCGGACCGTAGGGGTGAATCATATAGATGTAGCTCATGCTAAAGAGTTGGGTCTAAAAACAGCTTATGTTCCCTTTTACTCTCCCAATGCCATTGCTGAATTGGCTGTGAGCTTGGCCATGATGTTGCTTCGCCACACAGCCTATACTGTTCAAAAAACAGCTCAGCAGGATTTCCGTGTGGATGCTGCGATGTTTTCTAAGGAAATTCGCAACTGTAAGGTTGGTATTGTGGGGATTGGTCGAATTGGTTTGACTACTGCCAAACTCTTTAAGGGTTTGGGAGCAGAGGTCTTAGCCTATGATGCGTTTCCCAAAGAAGGAGTGGAGGATATTTGCCGCCAAGTATCTCTAGAAGAACTTTTACATGAAAGTGATATTGTCAGCGTTCATGCCCCATTTATTCCGGAAAATGGCCGATTCATCACACGTGAATTTATTGCGAATATGAAAGATGGATCGATCTTGATTAATACAGCGCGTGGAGAATTGCAGGATGCGCAAGCCTTGCTAGAAGCAGTCCAGTCTGGAAAATTAGCTGGATTGGGTTTGGATACCTTGGAAGGAGAAGGAGAGTTTTTCTTCAAGGATTTACGTGGTCACAAGCTGGCAGATCCAGTTGTGGAAGAATTGATTCAGCTCTATCCACGTGTCTTGGTGACTCCTCATATCGGTTCTTATACCGATGAAGCAGCGCTTAATATGATTGATACCAGTTTTACTAATTTACAGGATCTTATGTTGACAGGAGCAAGTCAAAACGAGATTGAATAGGATTTGAAAGACACCCCAAAGGTTAGGTAGTAACTCTAATGTTTGGGGTGTCTTTTTGTGAAAGGGGGGATTTGGGGCAGGCTATGAAATCAGACTTGGGATATGGGGGCAGACTGAGGTATTTTCAATATAATCGAGGCAGGAATGCAGATCATTAGAATGATATGGCTTGCTACTCCTAATGGTAATATTGAACGGATCGAGTCCTGTGTCCTACAGGATTTAATCTGTTGGCTAATGATTTTCTAATTTTTTGAAGTTCGTTCACTTGGTGACGGCTTTTTTTCTTGCCTCTACGAATAAATCAATGAGGAGGCAAAAGGGGTATGGTAAAAAATAGAGCACAGGCCATTTTAAGTGCAGCTCGCCAAAAGCGAGCACAGGATATCTATGTAATGCCACAAATGGAAGGTTATTCGGTTTATTTACGAGTAGGAGAAGAGCGAGTTCTGCTCGATCATCTAGACTTCATTCAAGGACAGGCGCTACTGAGTCATTTTAAGTTTGCAGCAGGTATGAATGTTGGCGAACGTAGGCGAAGCCAGTTGGGGTCTTGTGATTATGGTCTGGAGCAAGAGACTGTCTCTTTACGGTTATCTACGGTTGGGGATTATCGTGGTTTGGAGAGTCTGGTCATTCGTCTTCTTCATGATGCACAACAAGATTTAGCATTTTGGGATTGGGAACTTAAGCAACTGTGTCAGCTAATTCAAGGGCGAGGTCTCTATCTTTTTTCCGGTCCTGTTGGGAGTGGCAAAACTAGCCTCATGTATCAATTGGCTAAGGAGCGATTCCAAGGAAGGCAAATTTTGACCATAGAGGATCCTGTCGAGATTAAGGATTCGACTTTTTTGCAGTTGCAACTGAATAAGGAGATTGGCATGACCTATGATCCTCTCATTAAGCTCTCCCTTCGCCACCGACCGGATCTCTTAATTATTGGGGAAATTCGAGATTCAGAGACCGCCCGAGCGGTTGTACGGGCAGCCTTGACGGGAATCAGTGTTTTCTCGACTGTCCACGCTCGGTCGATTCCAGGAGTTTACCGTCGTTTACTGGAATTAGGTGTGGAACCTGTAGAGTTGAAAGAATGTCTGCAGCTGGTGTGTTATCAGCGTTTGATAGGAGGGAAGGGATTAGTAGATGTTACCCAGAAAGACTTTGAGACCCATACGGCTAGCTCTTGGAATACTAAGGTGGAAAAGCTGTTTGCAGCTGGCGTTATCAGCCAAGCTCAAGCTCGGGAGGAATACCTTGGGGATTCAGCAGGAACTGAAGATTGTCCAGCTCTTCCATAATCTTTTCGAGACAGGTTTTCATTTAGGTGAGGCTTTAGATTTCTTAGATCATAGTGGTCTGTTAGCCAAAGATTTGGTGGTCAGTATGAGGCAGGGCATGCAGGCGGGACAATCCTTTTCAAGTATTTTAGGTCAACTGGGCTTTTCTGAAACAGTGGTTAGCCAATTAGCCTTAGCTGAATTACATGGCAATATATTAGAAAGTTTAGCTCAGTTGGAAGGACACTTGCAAAGTTTTCTTCAGGTTCGAAGGAAGTTAGTGGCTGTGGGAACTTATCCGCTTTTACTACTTGGTTTTTTACTGGTGATTATTTGGGGGTTGCAATCCTATGTTTTACCAGAAATAGATCAGAGTAACCAGTGGACCCGATTGGTAGAGATTTTCCCTCTCTGTTTTATAACTCTGATGGCTTGTCTAGCTTTAGGTGTAGTCGGTTTCGTGCTGCTTTATCGACATCAGAAGCGATTGGATTTTTTGAGTATGTTGGCGACCTGGCCAGGTCTGTCAGGATTTGTCAAAGCTTATTTATCAGCCAGTCTAGCGCGTGAGTGGGCGTGTCTTTTTGGTCAGGGGTTGGCCTTGGCGGAGATTGTCGAGTTGATGCGGCGGCAAAAGTCAGTATTTTTAGCTGAGTTGGGAACTGACCTAGCCCAGGCCTTGAGTGCTGGAATATCCCTAGCCCAGCAGATTCGGACCTATCCTTTTTTGAGGCAGGAACTAGCCTTGATGATTGAATATGGTGAATTCAAATCGCGATTGGGGCAGGAATTAGCCATTTATTCTAGGAAGACCTGGGAAGAGTTTTTCCATCGTTTATTTCGACTGATGGATTTAATCCAACCTTGTGTCTTTGTCCTTGTAGCCTTTTTGATTTTACTACTCTATGCAGCGATGTTGTTACCGATTTATCAGAATTTGGAGGTGCCTATATGATACGCACATATTTACGAAAATCCCTACCTGGATTTACTCTAATAGAAATGCTAATTGTAATCCTTATTATTTCTGTCCTACTTTTGTTATTTGTTCCCAATCTGGTCAAACAAAAAGAAGTCGTTCGAGAAAAGGGGAATGCAGCGATTGTCAAAGTGGTGGAGAGTCAGGCGGAGATTTATCAGTTGAACCACAGTGGGGAGCCTAATTTAGGACAGTTAGTGGCAGAGAAGCAGATTACGAAGGAGCAAGCGGATGCTTATCGGGACTACTATAAGAAACATGCTCAAGAAAGTCGGATCGTCCCCGATTAAAGGTTTTACCTTGCTGGAAAGCCTATTAACGTTAGGGATTACCCTCTTTCTTCTAATGCTCTTGTGGATGGGGGTTGGAGAGGTCTACCAGTCCTTTGAGAAGACTCTTTTTTATCTTCGTTTTGAGCATTTTTATACGGAATCTCAGACCTTGGCTTGGGCCCGACAGGAGTCGGCACAGCTATATTTTCAAGAAAGGTGTATTACGGGACCAGAAGGGAAATTACAGTTGCCCCAGGGAGTAGAGTTAGCATCACATTTTCAACTAGACTTGAATGCTAAGGGGAATCATACGGGGTTATCCCGGATTGTTTTTCGGGATCTAAGCAGTGGGAAGACGGTTCATTACCAGGCGAGGATTGGAAATGGGATTTTACAGAGGACAGAAGAGTGAGCTAGAAGCTTATTTATTACTGGAATCATTAGTAGCCCTGTGGGTTTTTAGCGTAGTGACAGCTTTGCTTTTAGGCGCTATTACTGAGTCGCGAAAAAGAGAAGCTGCTATCTTACACAGAGAGCAGGCTTTGCAAAAAGGGCATATGGCTCTGCAAGCCGGTCTCGGAAGATTGGATACAGTTCAGGTGGAGAGAGGGGAGCACGTCTGGACACTCAGAGAGGGGGAGGAGATTCTTGTTCAAGTGCATGTTTTGTCGCCCTAGCTTACGAGCTTTTACTTTGCTGGAAGCCGTGGTTGCTCTTTTGGTCATCAGTGGTTCCTGTCTCTTATTTCAAGCCTTGACCCTTCTTTTGTTTCAAGATATTCGTTATCAGGAACGGGCTTCAACTCAAGATTGGTTACTCTTTACGGCCCATCTAGAGCAAGAATTTTTAGAGGCACAGTTTGATGCAGTCAGTGATCATGAAATATATGTGGATCAACAGGGTAAGGGGCAGAAGATTGCTTATTGGCCTAAGAAAAAGGAAATCCGAAAGACTGGCGGCCGTAACCAGAACCAAGGGAGTCAAACCCTACTATTTGGCGTTGAGTCCATGGAAGTGGAGGAACAGGGTGGCCTGATCCAGCTTAAGGCAGTTTTAGCAGACGGTCAGGAAAGGGAGTGGATCTATCGTGTGGACTAAACAGGTACGAGCAGGCGTTTTACTTTATGCCCTGTTACTCCTAGCAGTTTTTAGCCTCGTTTTAAATCTTTACCTCGAACGGCATCTATTCCAAGAGCGTTTATTCAAAGCCTATCGAGAGCGGGAACAAGCCTACGCTTTGGCCATCTATTGTCGAGATAAGGCGGAAGGGAAGAAAGGGGAGATCCGATTCCGAGAAGGGCAGGCAAGATATGCCGTTGAAGGGAAACGTTGGGACATTGAGGTTACTTTATCGAGTGGTGAGGACTATCGTTTTTCGCTGACCGAACTTTCTCGTCACTAGCTACTGAGATTGCTTTTGTGTTATCATAGAAGCATGAATTTTGAAAAGATTGAGCAGGCTTTTGGCCTTTTATTAGAAAATATCCATACGATTCAAAACCAGTTAAAAACGGGTTTTTACGAAGCAATTATTGAGCAGAATGTCCATTATTTACAGCCAGATGAGGAGTTGAAGGGGCTTGCGAAAAACAATCAGAAGGTGGCGCAGCTGGAATTGACTCCTGAAGAGTGGCGGCGAACCTTTCAGTATTTAATGATGAAAGGACAGCAAACGGAGCCCTTACAACCGAATCACCAGGCGACCCCGGATAGTCTTGGATTTTTGGTGACGTTGGTGATTGACCATCTTTTCTCTCAGGACTTCATTCGTGTTTTGGAACTGGGCAGTGGTATGGGCAATTTGGCAGAGACGATCCTCTTAAATAGTCAGAAGGAAATGGATTATTTGGGAATCGAACTGGATGACATTTTGGTAGAATTGTCAGCTAGTATTGCGGAGGTACTGGGGACCGAAGGTCTGACATTTTCACAAGGGGATGCTGTCCGGAGTCAGATTTTACAAAAAGATTTAGTGATTAGTGACCTTCCGATTGGGTACTATCCAGATGATGTGATTGCTAGTCGATTTCAGGTGGCTAGTCCGGAGGGACATACCTATGCCCATCATTTGTTGATGGAGCAGGGGGCCAAGTACTTGGAATCGGAAGGGTATGCGATTTTCTTGGCTCCAACCCAGTTATTGACGAGTCCCCAAAGTGGACTTTTGAAAGATTGGATTCAATCGTCAACAGAGCTTGTGGCTTTGGTGAATTTACCAGAAAAGATGTTTGCCAACCCTCAATATGCGAAGAGTCTTTTTGTCTTCAGAAAGCCTTCTGGTAAGGATTTTACGCCATTTGTATTTGCCTTTAATGATCTCAACAATCTGGAGGAAATAAGAGATTTTCAAGAAAAAATGGAAATGGAGTTAAAATAAGGGCAATTTTACCATCTTTCTGCTATAATCATATTGAAAACGCTTTAAAAGGGGTAGCTTATGTCTAAAACAATTGCGATTAATGCAGGAAGTTCAAGTTTGAAATGGCAGCTTTATGCAATGCCAGAAGAAACAGTACTTGCAAAGGGAATTATTGAGCGAATCGGTCTTAAGGATTCTATTTCTACAGTGAAGTTTGATGGCCGTGCGGAGAGTCAAACGTTGGATATTGTAGACCATGTTCAAGCAGTGAAATTACTTCTTGAGGATTTGTTGAAGTTTGAAATCATCAGTGACTATTCTGAGATTACAGGTGTGGGCCATCGTGTTGTAGCTGGTGGAGAACTCTTTACAGAATCTGTTTTGATTGATGATGAAACTTTAGCTAAGATTGAAGAGTTGGCTAGCTTGGCTCCACTTCATAACCCAGCTAATGCAGCTGGTATTCGGGCCTTTAAAGAAATTTTACCGGATATTACGAGTGTTGCAGTTTTTGATACAGCTTTCCATACAACGTTACCGGAAGTTGCTTACCGCTATCCAATTGCAGAGAAGTATTATACTGATTATCAGGTTCGGAAATATGGTGCCCATGGTACTTCTCACTATTATGTATCTCAACAGGCTGCCGAAATGTTGGGTCGTCCACTGGAAGAGTTGAAATTGATTACAGCACATATTGGAAATGGAATTTCGATTTCAGCGATTGATGGTGGAAAGTCAATCGACACTTCTATGGGCTTCACACCATTGGCTGGTCCAATGATGGGAACTCGTTCAGGAGATATTGATCCAGCTATCATTCCATATTTAGTGGAACAAGTACCTGGTCTTGAGAATGCAGCAGATGTTATTGATGTTTTGAATAAGGAATCTGGTGTTCTTGGAGTAGCAGAAGCTTCTAGTGATATGCGCGATGTGGAAGCTGGACGAGAAGCTGGAGATGCGAAGATGACCCTTGCTTTTGATATGCTAGTGGACCGTCTCCGTAAATTTATCGGTCAATACTTTGCTGTGTTGAATGGTGCAGATGCTCTTATCTTTACAGCAGGTATTGGCGAGAACTCTGATCAGGTTCGTGAAGCTGTTGTAGAAGGACTATCATGGTTCGGTATGAAACTTGAGCCAGGTAAGAACGTCTTTGGTGCGGTTGGTGATATCTCAACTGCAGATTCTAAAGTAAAAGTTCTAGTAGTTCCAACAGATGAAGAATTGGTTATTGCGCGTGATGTTGAGCGCTTGAAAGCTTAAGATTAGATAAGAAAATCCCAGTTGGTTTTACCAGCTGGGATTTTTTAATGGTATCAAAAGTCCTTGTTTAGAGTATCTGGATATGAGCTGTTTTTCCATGAATAAGATGTTTGAAGTTTATACTTAACAAAAAAACAAAAATAGCTGTATGCTATAAAAGTATGAAAGTCGAACTAAACGAATATCAAATTAACGAATTGAAGCAAGCTCTGAAGGATAAAAAGAATGCACAGCACCATAGGAAAATCCAAGCTCTCATTCTCTACTCTGAATGCCAGAATTTAACAGCAGTAGCTAAATCAGTAGGCTTTGTTCATCAAACTGTACGAAACTTATTGAACCGTTATCTAGAAGAAGGCTTAGAAGCACTCCTCAGCCTATCAACTACTCGCTTACGATCGATTGTCCATAGAGAATGGACATCTGCTAATTTTGATTCTAAATGAGTGTTAGGTATTATTTTTGAAAGAGATTTTTTACAATCATCATCTGGTTTTTAGGCTTATTTTTATGCTATACTGAGAAGGCCGTAAGGCACAGAGTAAATGGTCTGCGTTAAGTGTGTGTGGATGGGATGTTGCCACACAACGAAACCATTGGTGCGGTAGACCATTGCATCCGCTGTCGCTAGACAGCTCCAGAAAGAAAAGGAGCTTTCCGATGAAATTTTCATTTCCTAAATTGAGTCCGCAATTGATGGCGACTCTTGCTATGTTGATGGCCTTGACCTATGTCTTGGATTTATTTACCATCTCCGTCATTCCTAACCAACTGCAAGTTGGTGTGACTTTTATTGCTAAGGTACTGATTGGATCGATTGCTGGTCCGTGGCTATCTGCCTTGGTGGCCATTATTTATGATATTTTGGCCTTTTTCCTGAACAATACAGGTTATTCCTTTATCTGGGGATTTACGCTGGTTGAAGCTTTACAGGGCTTCCTTTATGGCCTTTTCTTCTTCGGAAAAAAATTGTCTCTCAATAATTGGAAGGATTGGCTTTATGTGATTGTCGCTACAGTCATCACTATGGGGATTGGGACCTTTGTTTTGACTCCAATTTTGCTACATACCTATTATCAAACACCTTATGCAGTGATTTATGCAACACGAGTGTATAAAGTCTTAGAGATTCCTGTTCGGGTACTTCTGGTGATGCTGCTTATTCCCTTCTTGCAACGGATTCCAGAGTTTGCTAAATTGAATAACATTAAAAAATAAGAGAGGCTCGACCTCTCTTATTTTTTAATAACTGGTGATTGTGGCGATGGTAGCTTGATCTAAATTTTTCAAAAGGGCTTGTAAGAAAGCTTGGGCTTCTAGGAAATCATCTAGGCTGTAAAGGGTTTGGTGGGAATGGATGTAGCGGGCACAGACACCAATTGTGGTAGATGGAACACCACCGTTTTTGAGATGAGCAGCCCCGGCATCGGTGCCACCAGCTCCAGTGTAATATTGATACTTGATTCCTGCGCTTTCGGCGGTATCAAGGAGGAAGTCTTTCATGGCTGGTAAAAGCAGGTGGCCGGGATCATAGAAACGGATTAAGGTTCCATCCCCGATTTTACCCTGCCCGCCAAAGACATCGGCAGCAGGTGAACAGTCTACAGCAAAAAAAAGTGCAGGATCCAAGAGGGTTGTGGAGGTGTGAGCTCCACGTAAGCCGACTTCTTCTTGGACATTGGCTCCGAGATAGAGGTCGTAATCAAACTTTTCTTGGGCTAGAGCCTGGGCTGCTTCTTTTACCATGAGAACACCGTAACGATTGTCCCAGGCCTTGGAGATGACATTTTTACCATTAGCCGTGAGGATGGTTTGGCTATCGGGAACGATGGTATCACCCGGTCGGATGCCGAAGGCTTCCGCTTCGGCTTTATCAGTGAAACCTCCGTCAAAGATGATATCGCTAATGGCGGGGAGACTAGGCTGACTACCCTGGCTTCGCATGAGGTGTGGTGGAGTGGCTGCTGTGATGACAGGGATTTCTTGCCCCGGGCGGGTGATGAGAGTATAGCGTTGTCCGCTTACAACGAGGGGATTCCAGCCACCGATTTCGACGGCACGGAAGGTACCGTCAGCTTTGATGGAACTGACCATAAATCCGACTTCATCCATGTGGGCTGCAACTAAGACCCGTGGAGCAGCTTGGGAGTGGCTGCTTTTAAGTCCGAAAACACCTCCTAATCCGTCTGTCTGGATTTGATCGACGGAATCTTGCAGTTCCCGTCGTAGGTAAGCACGGATAGCGCCTTCGTGGCCAGAGATGCCCTTGAGTTGGGTGACTTCTTGGATAGCCTGAAATAGTTGATGCATGCTGTTCTTCTCCTTTTTCAATCTTATCTAAAATTGTAACACAAGTAGACTTGTGATAAAATAAGGACTATGAGTATGAAAAGAAAAAGTCAGCCGGTCTTAGGGCTGCTAGGCCTTCTTGGTCTAGCAGGTCTAGCCTATGCGGGCTATAAGTTGCAGGAAGATCGGAATCGTGTCCGGAGTCAAGAGGAGATGACAGCTACCGTTCGTGCTTTTTTCTCGGAAATGGGGCGGGTGGAGACTCTCTATGTGGAGCTTTATCATTCTGATCAGGATTGTCTGGCAGGTGGTGTCTTCTTGGAAGATGGGCGTCACTTTCGTTTTTGGCTAGTCGGAGAGCAGCTAGATATAGAGGAGGTCGTTATATGATTGTGCCTCAGTCTTTGGAGGAGATAGCCTCTTATTTGGAACAAGAGGGCAAATTTGTCTTCTATTTTACCGCTGATTGGTGTGGGGATTGTCATTTTATTCAGCCCCATATGCCGAGTATCGAAGTGGCTCACCCTTCTTTTACCTTTATCCAAATCGATCGAGATACTTATTTAGATTTGGCAAAATTATGGGATGTTTATGGGATTCCGAGTTTAGTGGTTGTGGAAAATGGGAAGGAGCTTGGGCGCTTCGTCAGTCGAGAACGAAAAACAAAAGAGGAGATTCTGGCTTTCCTGGCAGGGTTAGCTTAAGATAAGAAAGGGAATTTATGTTATTTACTTATAATCCGCAAGGTGTTGGAGATGTTCTGATGGTGGTTGTCGCTGATGATCAGGGACAGGCTGTGGAAGTGGAGAAAAAAGGAGCGATTGCACGTATTCGCCGAGCGGATAATCAGGAAATTATAGCTTGGAATTTTTTCCAAGTTAGTGATCGTTTACATTTAGAGGGCAGTGGGCAGGTAAATCTGTCGGAAGCAGATCTTGCGCTCTTGAATGATTGGCTGGCTGCAGAAGGTTTTGAGGAGCGTGTGGTTCCTTTCGAGAGCCCTCGTTTTGTGGTTGGTGAAATTGTGGAGATGGAAGCTCATCCAGATAGTGATCACCTCAATATTTGTCAGGTTGCGATTGGTCACGATAAGACTGTTCAAATCGTAGCAGGTGCTCCGAATGCGCGTGTAGGTTTGAAAACCATTGTTGCCTTACCAGGTGCGATGATGCCAAAAGGTAATTTGATTTTCCCAGGACAATTGCGGGGAGTGGAGAGTTTTGGTATGATGTGTAGTCCAAGAGAACTGGCTCTTCCAAACGCACCACAAAAACGGGGCATTATCGAGTTAGCAGAAGGTGTGCTAGTTGGTCATGCTTTTGACCCTGTTCAACATTGGGAAGCTTAAAAGACGATCCTAAGGGACGTCTTTTTTCTTTTTACTTCCGAATAAGGAGGTAGGAGGAAAAAAGATGAATCGTATTTTTTTAATTGGCCGTTTAACAGGGACTCCTGAATTGCAGAAGACCCCATCTAATCGCAGCGTAACTCGTTCTAAATTAGCTGTCAAAAGGCGGTACCGTGATCAAGCCGGTGAGCGAGAGTCTGATTTTATCTCAATTGTGGCTTGGGGGCGTCTAGCGGAGTATATTACTAGCTATGCATGCAAGGGCAGTTTAATTGGTGTTGAAGGAGAATTGCGGACACGCCGATATGAGAAGGATGGTCAAATGCACTACTTATCCGAAGTTCTTTGCAGTGATTTTCAGCTATTAGAGACTAAAGAGCAGAGACTCTTGCGCGAACAACGCCGAAAACAAGAACGGTTCGAGATGGTCAGTGAAGAAGGAGAAGAATTACCGTTTTAGTGATGGTAGGTTTAATACTTTTGAAATTTGGGTACTGGATGAAGTTTTTTTCTTGACTATTGTTGACTAAATGATAAAATAGAAACAGAATTAGCAGTCGTAATTGAAGAGTGCTAAACATATTGGAGGAAAATCTATGTTAAAACCTTTAGCAGATAAAGTTATTGTGAAAGTGATTGAGAAAGAGCAGTCTGTGTCCGGTTTTGTCTTGGCATCAAATAGCCAGGCAGCTACTAAAACAGCAGCGGTTGTGGCTGTTGGTGAAGGGCTACGGTCATTGAATGGTGATTTAATTGCACCAGCGGTTGTGGCTGGGCAAACAATCCTTTTTGAGGCTCATGCGGGTATTTCTATTAAAGATGAGGATGAAGATTTTCTTCTCATTCGTGAGTCTGATATTCTAGCAATTGTAGAGTAAGGAGTAAAAAAATGGCAAAAGATATTCAATTTTCATCAGATGCTCGCAGCGCAATGGTGCGCGGTGTAGATATGTTGGCAGATACGGTGAAGGTAACCTTGGGTCCTAAAGGACGGAATGTAGTCTTGGAAAAAGCCTTTGGTTCACCACTGATTACCAATGATGGGGTAACTATCGCCAAAGAAATCGAATTGGAAGATCCATTTGAAAACATGGGTGCCAAGTTGGTTTCAGAAGTTGCTTCAAAAACGAATGATATTGCTGGTGATGGAACAACGACAGCAACCCTTTTGACACAAGCGATTGTTCGTGAAGGAATTAAAAACGTGACAGCAGGTGCCAACCCAATTGGAATCCGTCGTGGAATCGAAGCTGCTACTGCTGCCGCTGTTGCAGCTTTGAAGGAGACTTCTGTACCTGTTTCCAATAAAGAAGCGATTGCACAGGTAGCTGCTGTTTCTTCTCGTAGTGAGAAGGTTGGGGAGTACATCTCTGAAGCTATGGAGCGTGTTGGAAAAGACGGTGTTATTACTATTGAAGAATCCCGTGGAATGGAAACGGAATTGGAAGTAGTAGAAGGTATGCAATTCGATCGTGGCTATCTGTCTCAATATATGGTGACTGACAATGAGAAGATGGTCGCAGAATTGGAGAATCCATTTATCTTGGTGACAGATAAAAAAGTTTCCAATATTCAAGAGATTCTTCCACTGCTAGAGAGTATTTTACAGACAAATCGTCCACTTTTGATTATTGCGGATGACGTTGATGGAGAAGCTCTTCCAACTCTTGTTTTGAATAAAATTCGTGGAACCTTTAATGTGGTTGCTGTCAAAGCACCAGGTTTTGGAGATCGTCGGAAGGCTATGTTAGAAGACATTGCGATTTTAACAGGTGCTACAGTAATTACCGATGATCTTGGTTTAGAATTGAAAGATGCAACTGTTGAGGCTCTAGGTCAGGCAGCTAAGGTAGTCGTAGATAAAGATTCTACAACCATTGTTGAAGGTGCAGGTGATCCAGCAGCGATTAGTAATCGTGTTGGTGTTATTAAGTCTCAAATTGAGACTACTAACTCAGATTTTGATCGTGAAAAGCTTCAAGAACGTCTTGCTAAATTAGCAGGTGGTGTTGCAGTCATCAAGGTTGGAGCCGCTACAGAGACGGAATTGAAAGAAATGAAACTCCGTATTGAAGATGCTTTGAATGCAACTCGTGCGGCAGTTGAAGAAGGAATTGTTGCAGGTGGTGGAACAGCCTTGGTGAATGTAATTCCAGCAGTAGCTGCTTTGGAATTAACTGAAGATGAGGAGACAGGACGTAATATTGTCCTTCGTGCCCTTGAAGAGCCTGTTCGTCAGATTGCGCTCAACGCCGGTTATGAAGGTTCGATTATTATTGATCGTCTCAAGAATGCAGAAGCTGGTCAAGGCTTCAATGCAGCTAGCGGTGAATGGGTTGATATGATTGAAGCAGGAATCATTGACCCTGTGAAGGTGACTCGTTCAGCCCTTCAGAATGCAGCTAGTGTTGCTAGCTTGATTTTGACAACAGAAGCTGTTGTTGCGAACAAACCAGAACCACAAGCTCCAGCCGGTCCAGCCATGGATCCAGGCATGATGGGTGGTATGATGTAATCTGTAAGCAGGAAGTTTGGCTTCCTGCTTTTTTTTAATGTATGGTTTCAGGATTGGAGTTTTCCTGTTGGAAAATATGCTATAATATTCCTTAATAGGGAGCTTTTGCTCTTTTTTTTTAAAATAGTGAGGGGCGAAGAGTCAGCTCTTCCAACTTCCTCAAAGGAGAAAATTGCATGAAAAAGAAACACCTATTTGGGACAGCTCTGTTACTCGGGTCACTGATGACACCAGCTGTTCTGCAAACAGCTGCAGTGGTTCAAGCAGATGAGTTCTATCAATATCAATCGACAGCTCAGGCGGCAGATATCACCAACTGGATTGCCAGCAGTCCAGAGCAAATCAAGCAAAATATGCAGAACCAGAATATTCGAGTTGACCAATCTGGAACTGTAGTGGATTCTGGGCAAGATGGTCAAATTTACGTGATTCAGTGGGGTGACACCCTTTGGGGAATCTCACAGGCGACAGGAATTTCCATTGCCAAACTGGCTTATGACAACAACATTCAAAATGTGGACTTGATTTATGCAGGTGACACCCTGATTCTTAAACGGGATGGGCAAGTACCGGTGGACTACAAATACAATGGTCACGGTCAACACTGTGCCATGACCAAGGTTGTGATTAATAACTATATCCATAATGGAGATAATATTACAGTTGTAGATAATTCTAGACATAGTTATACAACAACTCTTGAGAACAATGTGTTTGATGTTGATCAATATAAATTGGATATCAGTTACGCACCAGAAATTAAGGTAGAAGATGCTCCGTCTTGGAAGCAACCTGCTGTGCAAGAAGAAGAGGTTAAAAAAGGAGTTAATGATGAACCCTCCATGACTGAGTTATTCTCAGAGGAGGCTTCTGGTTCAGGATCTTCTAGTTCGCCTTCAGGAGATGGTATAGTTGGTACAGATCCAACAGAGAGCAGTTCTACTGAACCTTCTACCTCAAGTACGTCATCATCCAGCAGTAGTTCAAGCTCAAGTTCAAGTAGTACTTCCAGCAACGCTAATACTACTCCATCATCTACCCAAGCTTCTAGCTCTGAAGAAGTCCTAGAACTGGACGACTATCTAGATACTATTCAAGCAGAGATCCGAATGCTGCACTCTAAAGATACGAGTGTGTCACAGAATCTTACCTTGAATTTCTTAGATAACAAAGATGAATTTAATAGCAATGCGGACTTGATTGCTGATTTGGACATGAAGGAACTTTACAAACCAAGAGCAGAAGCCTTGCTAACAGACGTCAGCAAGTATACAGAAAGTTCAGCTAAGAAGGTGGCAGAAGAAATTTACGCTAAACTGAAGGCCAGAGCTTCTGAGTTGGCAAATGTTAAATACTTGCAGATTACCTTGACCAAAGAAGGCGGTCGTGATGCCTTTAATGTCAAAGTCTATAAGGAAGTGGAAGAATCCAGTTCAAGCTCAAGCAGCAGCTCAAGTACGATGACACGTACTTCTTCCTCTTCTGATGACTATGAAGATTTTGATAGCAGTTCTTCTGAGTCTACCTTTAGCCGGACTGAAACGAGCACTAGCTCAAGCTCAGATTCATATGAGGAGTAAAATCAAACATGAAAAACATGAAAGAATTACTCAATAATAAATATGTTCGCATGGGATTGGCTGCCCTAGTTATAGTCGGACTAGGAATTGGAGGATTTTTCTATTGGGCTGGTCACCGTTTGGATAAGGTTGTCCAAGGAAAAACTTACCAGTATTCTAGTGTCCTTGATGGTACTCAAAATGACAAAATGATGTATGTGACTTTCCAGAATGGGGGAAATCAGGTTGTTGTGACCCAAAGTCGTGAAGTTGCCCTTAAAGCAGCTAGTTCTCCTGAGGAATTTAAGAAATCCTATGAAGAGCAAAGTGCAGAATGGCGTTATGCTGTGACACCAACTACGCTTACCTTAGGAAAAAAAGAAAATGATGAGCTTTCCCAATGGCAATACAACTCTGTCTTTGCCTTTGGAGACCAGTTCACATCCGATAGCTTCACCTATCAAATTGCCAAAGGTGGCCAAGGGGAAGTGAGACAGAAGATGGTCTTTAAAGAAGTCCAGTAATCGCATAGAGCCACCCGAGAGGGTGGTTTTTGCATATAGGAGGATTGTAGGATGACGAATGTTTTATGTTTGAGCCCTTTGGGCTGGAGCCATCATGTTTGGGATTTGATTGTAGATCTTCCTAGTGTTAAAGATCATTGGACAAGTATAGAGTTTTTGGAGACTAGTTTTCCAAGGATTTCTAAGAATGAGCTATACCGTCAGTTAGCAGAAAAATTAGAGATGTTACAATCTCCTAAGATTGTTGTGGCTTCTTCTTTTGGTGTTCCAGTATTGCTCGATTATTTAAAGCAGCATCCGACTCCATTAGAAGCTCTCATTTTAATCGATGGGTTTGAAGATATTCCAGATTATCAACAACTTGTTGCTCTTTTGGAAAATCAAGAGGAGATTTTTCCGACTAAAGAAGCTTATCTGCAGCAAATGCTTGGTGTGGATTCCCAAGTGGGGAAGGCAGTGGTCCAGATTATTGGACAGAATTTACAGGAAGACGGTGAGAGCTTCCGTGTGAAGTTAGGGAATCAAGCTTGTATTGATTATTTGACTCTTTATTCTGGTTTTAAGAGCCAGCAGTATTTGGCACAAGTAGTGGAGCAAGCAAAACATGTTCGCTTATTTTCAAGTATTCCTTTATCGCTACCCTATAATTCCATTGCACCTCAGGATCATTTGCTTATGTTAACGAAACCAGATGACCTAAAGCAGGTATTGATGGAACTATTTGATAGGGTTAGGGATTAGCTGGCGATTGCTGAAAATGCGTTATTATCACAGTGAATGATGGTCAGTAGAAATCGTCTATAAGGTTTGAATGGGTGACTGGGAAGGAGTTTTTAGTATGGTGTTGGAGAGTCGGAAGCGTCAATCGATTATTTATTTTTTGAGCCTGCTGCTATCAGGTCTACTCTATTCTTTTATGACAGGGAAACTGCTCCAATTTGAGGGAATGAATAGTTTTCTAATTTTGCTGTTAGCTTCCTTCGTTGATCTTTTGTTAATCGTTCTATTGCGACGAACACAGTTGATTCAGCAACTTCCAGTTTTTATCTATCCATTGGGGGCTTTGCTAGGGATTATCATCTCGGTCTTTTTAGGACAGTTGACAGGGACAGTTGGTTTTTATTTGGTACTTTATACCTACTTATCAATTTTGATCAGCAGTTTGTTGATGGTCTATCAAGAAAAAATTCTTGAGTCTGAGCAGAGTTTGACGTCTGGTTTTTTCACGGTTCAGTTGTTACGAAATGGCTCAAAAATGTTAGGATTTTTCTTAGGGATTCTGTTATCTCAGTTTGGTACGGAGTCGCTTTTTCGGTATCTATTGATGGGAGGATTTTTTGTAACAGTCTGGCTAACCCTACTCCAGAAGGATCGGGTTGAAGTAGTTGCACCACAGGCTGGTGAGAGAATTCGTGGCTGGTTAGCCTATCCACTTTCAGGTATTTTTGGAACTGCGATTGTACTTTGGATTCCCTTATTAACGAAGGCTTTCATAGCAGATGGTTTTGAAATGATGTCATGGCTCCCGTTTGTATTATCGGGGATTTTGTCAATTACCGTTATTCAGCTACAAAAGCGGTATAGACAATTATACCAATCTCTTTTTCCAGAATACATGGTTCTGACTTTGTTTGGCTTCTTCTTTTTCTTACGGTATATGCAGGCTTGGCCTTTACTTCAAGTGGGAATCTTTAGTTTATTGACGGCTTTGTTACTATCTGTAGGAATCAAAGTTCGGACCTATTTTTTGAAGCAAAATTCCGAGATTGATGTCAAATATGTACTTCAGACTCTGACCGTCAATTCTTCTCTATTCACCATCGCTTTTTCTCTTCTTGGTTCGGAAGGGCTTGTAGTCGAAGGGCTTCTATTTTTAGCTTGTGTATTGGGTCTTGTATTCATGATTTGGAAACGAGCTTGGTTTGTCTAGGGGGAGATATGAACGATGGGAGTGTAAAAGGATTTCTTTGTAAATCTCGGTTTCAAGTTGTCATCCCAAGCGGTTTGGCATTATATTATTTGAATCCGGAGTCTCTTTTATGCTCTTAGCGTAGCTATTTTCCAAAAATTTCGAGGCTGAATTCACGTTCTAGCCTCTTTTCATTTCGTAGAGTTTTGTTAAAATAGGGCTTATAAAAAAATAGGAAGCGAGAGCTGATATGATTCGAGTAGAGGGAGTGAAAAAAGCTTTGGTCAGAAAGTGGTTCTAGAGGATCTTCAGCTAGAATTAGCGGGAGGAGAAATTCTAGGATTGTTGGGGCCATCTGGTTCTGGCAAGTCGACAACCATAGGCTTGTTGACGGGACAGATAGAGCCAGATGCGGGCTCGGTGGAGATTTTTGGTAAGAATGTGAAGAATCTAGGGGAGGAAGATTTTGCCCATCTGGGATTGATGAATGATACTCTTGGATTCTATGAAACGTTGACAGTTTATCAGAATCTCACTTTTTTTGCCCGCTTTTTTCAGATTCCGATGCAGGAAGTAGATACCTTACTGAAACAATTGGAGTTATGGGATGATCGTGAAGTAAAGGCCGCTCAATTGTCGACTGGAATGAAGCAACGGATGCTCTTGATTCGGGCAGTACTTCACCAACCAAAACTGTTATTTTTGGATGAACCTACCTCTGGCTTAGATCCTAGTTTGGCCAAAAGAGTTCAGGATTTATTGTTAGCCTTAAAGGAAAAAGGAACGGCTATTTTTTTGGTAACTCACAATATGCAGGAGGCTATGCGGCTATGTAATCGCTTGATCTTACTTCATAAAGGGACTGTTGTAGAGTCCGGAACTCTGGAAGAAATTTGGGAACGTCAGGTACCCAGTGAGGATTTGGTGACCATTCGGTATCGGAATGGTGAGACAAAGATGATTCCACGTTCTGAGGTTACAAACCATTTTAATGATCAGGTGGTAGGGATAGACACAGCAACGGTGGATTTGGAAACGATTTTTATGCAACTAACAGGAGAGTTCTTATATGAATCATAGATTAAAGAGTTTGCTTTGGTTACGCTGGCAAATTTTACAAAGCAATAAATTTCTACTATTTGTTTTTCTGCTATCGCCTTACCTAGATACCTATTTGCTTAGAATTTTCGTTGAAATGATGGGTGACACAGGGACAGATACTTACATTCAAATGTTTATTTCCAGCCTTATATTAGGGGGACTTACTTATGGTAATGTAACGATTGTTGTCAGTACTGTCGTGGCGGAAGAGAAGCAAAAGCGGAATCTTCGAACGCTATCGCTTGCGGGAGTAACAGTAGGTGAATATCTATTGTCGGTCATCCTGATTCCTTTTGGGGCAGCTATGATTTTAGGTTTTTTGACCCCGTTCGTTTTTGGTGTCCCCCTTACCAATTGGTTGCTCTATTTTGGCTTGTTGTTGCTAACTCTTTTAGCATATTTGTTGGTCGGTTTGGTCGTCGGATTGGTTCTAAAAACGGTCTTGCAAGTGATGTCTGTTTCTATAATTGTGTTCATACTTTCTTGCTTCTTACCCTTGGCTGCTGGCTTTTCGTCAATGCCAATCCTCCAAGGATTAATGAATGTTAGTTTGATTGGGGCTAGTCATACCTTTCTACTGACAGGTAGTGTGAAGTGGATTCCCTTTTTGGCTTTGTGCTTTTGGCTTACTCTCTTTTTGGTGTTAGCAGTTTGGGCTTATCAGAGGAATCTTAGAGAGGAGCGGTAGAAGGAGGAGGAATTATGAAGTATCCAGATTTTAGGCGTCTGTTTATGGGGCGATTATTTTTGAATCTAGGGGATAGTTTGGTTTACATGATTTGTATGTGGTATTTATACCAGATAACCCAGGATTCATTGTATACGGGAATTGCTAGTTTTCTATTTGCCCTACCAGCTTTATTAGCCCAAATTATTCATACCTCAGAAGAATCTGTGTAAATGCCTAAAAAATCATCAGAAACAACCAATAACCAATTGGAATTTCTGATGATTTTTATTATTCACCAAATTGTTCTAGGGATAAAAATGTATTCAGTACCTTATAACCCTAAAAAAGGCAGACTCCGCCCTTGGTGTAACTATAGATTTTTAAAAATGCATACTATTTAACATCTTAATTTCCTAACAAAGGGGGACTTCCATCTCTTGCTTCATAAAGAATGGGGAGCGAGAAATTTAAGCTAGAAATTCGTTCAAAAAGAGTTCGAAACTCCTCCTTAAGAGAATAGAGGTTAGACAGTTTTAGAACTTGTCTTCTAGCACTTTTTACAGACTTTCCAACTATATTCACAAACAGTTTCCGAAAACGTTTCATCGTCAGATTCTTCACAACTCCACCAGCTATAT
>NZ_SPPZ01000190.1 GCF_004570525.1 Streptococcus sp. WM07
CTTTATCTTCATAGATACCTTCACATTCTTGTTTCTCAATGTCTTGATGAGGGTAATGATACTGAGGGTGATGATTTATTTAAGAGAGTAAGGAATTTGCCCTGGTCTTGGCAATAAAAGGTTTTTTTCTGAAGATTTATCTGTATCTATTATCTGCTATATTGCTATCTATCTATCTATCTATCTATCTATCTACCTATCTATCTATCTGATCTATCTATCTTGCGGTAGCATAGAAGAGACACATGACAGGGAAATATAAATGTTGAAGGTTTTCTGCCCTCCAGCAGTTGACTTATTGAAAAATCAAGTTATCAAATGCAATGCACTTATAGGAGCTGATGGTCAGAACAAGGGGCACAAGAATAACAATGATTGTAAAGAGAAAAGCCTTAAAGGCCATAGTATATACACAGTAGGACAACATGTGGATCTAGGG
>NZ_SPPZ01000191.1 GCF_004570525.1 Streptococcus sp. WM07
GTGGCAGCAGAGTAATGGCCTCCAAAGATGTTCACGCCCTAATCCCAGGAACATGCCACTTTACATGCTGAAAGGAATTTTGCAGATGGGAGTGAGGTTAAGGACCTTAAGATGGAGAGATTATCCTGGATTATTTGGGTTGCTCAATGTAATCAGCAGAGTCCTTATAAATGGAAGAGGGAGAAAGGAGGGAGAGAACCAGTGAGATGGCAGTGTGAGAAGGACTCAGCCCGATGTTACTGGCTTTGAAGATGGAAGAAGTGGGCCATGAGCCAATGGAAGAAGGCAGATAGAGAGATGGTTGGAAGGAGTGAGGCAGGATGTTAAAAGTTGGTAGTTCTTTGTGAAGGATATGAAAGTGTTCATTGTAATGTTCGTCCAACTGTCCTATAAGTTTGAAAATTTTCAAGATAAAGAACAGACTAATTCAAAAGAAGAA
>NZ_SPPZ01000192.1 GCF_004570525.1 Streptococcus sp. WM07
GTCTTTCTCAAACTCTTCCAAAAAGCTGAAGATGAAGAACCACTTCTAAATTCACTTATAAGACCAGCACTGACACCAAAGCCAGATAAGGACACTGCAAGAAAAGAAAACTACAGGCCAATATTCCTGATGAATACAGATTTTAAAATTCTCAAAAAATACTAAATGATAAAAACTCTCAATAAATTAGGTATACAAGGAACTAAATGCAACATAATTAAGGCCCTATCAACAAGCCAACATCTAACATCATACTAAATAGTGAATGATCAAAAGCATTTTTCTAAGATCAGGAAGAAGACAAAGTTGGCCATTCTCAAGATTCCTATTCAAGATAGTACTTGGTCAGAGCCAGTGCAAGTGGGTCAAAAATAATAATAAAAGTCATCAGAATTGGAAATAAAGAATTGAAATTGTGTCTATAAGCAGATGACATGA
>NZ_SPPZ01000193.1 GCF_004570525.1 Streptococcus sp. WM07
TGCTCTCGCTATGAGCTCGCTCGCTCTGGCCGCGATGGTATCGACGGATGCGTACTCGTTGGCGGCGCAAAGCGAAGCCAGTGCGTATAGCGCCCTGACCCATGAAGTGGGCGGCATCGCCCTGTTGTGCCTGAACGACACGGTGCTCGATGTTGCGGTGCAGCCGGTGGTGGCGCAATGAGCGTTGCCGACACCGCGGCCGAACTGGCACCTGGCCAGGCGCTGAAGATACGCGACATTCAGGTGCAGGGCGCGCAGGATGCGCTCGCCGCGCGCGTCTACACGGCCGGCGTGCCGGGCGCCAGGCAGTCGAGCCTGATCGTCTTCTTCCATGGCGGCGGCTTCGTCGCCGGCGACCTGGACGACGCGGACGACTTCCTGCGCTGCCTCGTGCTGAGCAACCCGGACCACGTGGTGCTGGCCGCGAACTACACC
>NZ_SPPZ01000194.1 GCF_004570525.1 Streptococcus sp. WM07
GCCTTGTTTCCCCAAGGGGAGACTAGTACCTCAGCGTCCAGCTTCCAGCTCTTGGAGCAGCTAAGAAACAGCTTGCTGTGCACAGGGCTCTTCCAGCCTACCTAGAACATGTCTTACAAAGGCCTGTGAAACGCAGTTTCTTTGCAGGCCTGATCTGGCTGAAGTAGAACTTCTGCTCTGGGTGTGCTACATTGCCCTAGAGCTGAAAGGCACAACGTGCAGGCTTCTTTCCAAAGGGCGAGTTGGGCCCCAAAGCATCTTGCTTCCAGCTCTTTGGGAAGCTAAGAAACAACTCGCTCTGCACAGTGCTCTTACAGCCTACAGGGAACATCTCTTCCAAAGGCCTCAGAAACGCAGAGTCTTTGCAGGCCGGATCTGGCTGAAGTAGGACTTCTGCTCTGGGTGTCCTCCATTGCCCTAGAGCTGAAAGGAAC
>NZ_SPPZ01000195.1 GCF_004570525.1 Streptococcus sp. WM07
ACCTGCTTCTTTGCATGTCTAATTATTTTTATTATGATGTCCCTTGCTGTGATTTTCTTTTTGTTTATTCTGCCACAGGCTTATGGAGCTTTTTGGATCTGTTAGTTTATATTTTTCAGCAAATTTGAAAAAAAATTTTACCATTAATATTTACTGGACATGAGGACGTCAAGTTCTTGAGTGTCTAAATTTTTTCCCCTCTTTATTGAGTTTTGTTTTGATGAGGAATTCATTTACTTTCATATCAGTTTGATAATTTTAAGGTTTGTTTTTAGACTTTGTTAGAGTGTATCTGGCTATGGCCTTCTCCTAATGTGTGGACTCAAATCTACTGAATGTTCATGCTGTTCAACAAGATGTCTTCATTCTAGCTGGTAGGAAATTAAACGTTTCACTGCCCTTCCCAAGCTCTCATCACTGCTCAGCTCATAGC
>NZ_SPPZ01000196.1 GCF_004570525.1 Streptococcus sp. WM07
CTATCCCTTCCTCTCCCCGCTACCTCACGATAGTCAGGCTTGGGATTCGCTATTGGGTTCACCGGTAGCAGGTGCCCACAGAGGACTTACACCTCAGATGTACGACATGCCCGTCGTACTGTAAAAAGGATTCGCGTTGCGAATCCTAAGAACGTAGACAAACATCATTTTTGGTGTTTGTCTTTTTTACCATTCAATAACCATCCTATAAATAATAGAAATTAGGATAGCAAATACGAGGATATTCCCTCAATGACTCCGAGAATTTATGTATCTAAAATCACTAATAAGAGTAAGGGATGAGTAGACTTCCTGCGAAACAAGGATATGATAAAATAGAAGCATGAATTATGAATCCAGTAAAGAACTTTCCGATTTACGCTTTAAACGCCTAGTTGGTGTTGAGAGAAGAACTTTTGACAAAATGCTAG
>NZ_SPPZ01000197.1 GCF_004570525.1 Streptococcus sp. WM07
CGCGCGCCAGCCGGCTTGCCTGCTGCGCGTGATCGACATTCTGCCGCACGGTGGAACTGAGTTCTTCCATCGAGGCGGCCGTTTCTTCCAGCGAACTGGCTTGCTGTTCCGTGCGGCTCGACAAATCCAGGTTGCCGCTGGCGATTTCACCGGACGCGGTGGCGATCTGCCCGGCGCTGCCGCGCACATTGCCGACCACTTGCGACAGGTTGTCGCTGATGCGGTTCATGGCGCGCAGCAGGCGGCCGATTTCGTCCAGGCTGGTCGTGTCGAGGTGCACCGTCAGGTCGCCGGCGGCGATTTGCGCGGCGGCCGTTTCGGCGGCGGCCAGCGGGCGCGAGACGAGGGTGCGCACCAGCCAGTACAGCAGCAGGGCGAAGACGAGCAGGGCGACGAAGCCGGAAATGGCCAGCTGGTTGCGCAGCTGGCC
>NZ_SPPZ01000198.1 GCF_004570525.1 Streptococcus sp. WM07
CATTAGGTGCTCTTGATTTGGATGTTAGTGGCTGTTCACAGACCAGCTACAGATATGAGTCACGAATGACAGTTATTCCAAGTGAATAATCCCACCTTGGAAACGTCATACTGCACACATCTCCTTGAAGACACTTTTCCTACAACAATATTCAGGGGATGGGCATATCACACAACTTTAGCATTTAAATGAAGGCAATACAACATATGAACAGGAGTGTACTTTAAGTAGTAATGATTATAGGCCTTTCAAAATATTTATTCTTCGTGCTTTTTTTTTGCACATTGCAAATTATTTATAATGAACCTAGAAATCTAAGGAGATAGCAAAAAAGAAATGTTATTTAGATGCCTGAATTATACAAAAATGATATAGATATGTTCTTGTCAAAGACTTCCTAGCACCTGCTTACTATTCTGACTTTCTGTGC
>NZ_SPPZ01000199.1 GCF_004570525.1 Streptococcus sp. WM07
GGTTTAACATAGTTAAGGATATTTAGTTCTCCTGGGTCAATGAGCCAAGACTAGGAGTCCACAGATATCACCACTAGACATCCTCTCCTATGTGTGAAACCAGCATCAAGAAAGAAGGCATCAGGCAGCCAGTCCTCCTGTGCTGTCTTCTGTTACAGCACTGCTGCTACTCTTACAACTGTTACTGCTGTTGCTGCTGTTACTACTAAGTGACATCTCCTTTTGTTATCATTAGCAAGCCACCCTAGCACTTCATCTAGAATCAATAAGCCAGATAGTAAACTCAACAAAACTCCTGGTCCCACTTCATGCGGGGTTGGAAATTGTCGTTGCTGCCCCTTGTGATATCATAAGAGAAACATTTACATTAAAAGATATTTATTTAGAGGAATGTAGCGTCATTAATTTAAAGGAGACACAATCCTATTC
>NZ_SPPZ01000019.1 GCF_004570525.1 Streptococcus sp. WM07
ATGTAGCTACTTTCGAAGAGATGAAGGAAGCCTATGAAAAGACAATTGATTACTACCATCATCATGATCCACAGGAGAGATTTGGAGGAAAGACACCTGCACAAGTAAGAGCTGAGGCAAAGGCAAAGGCAAATCCAAAACACGTAACCCACTATCCAATTAAGCAAGCTAAAAAATACATTGATTTTTGGAAAGATATTGCCAATAAGAAAAACCAGACCGCCTAAACTCAAGGCAGTCTGGTATCAAACATTTTATTTATTTCAACTGTCTACTTGACACGGTACGTATCAGTTTGGGTGACCGTTTTTAGTGATTCTTGGTTTAACATCCAAGGATTTTTTTCATCACTTGTATAAATTTAGCTTTTAGAGGAGAAGGATAGTAGATAAATGTTCCTGTTTTTTGCTGAATGTAGCCATTAAAGTTTTGTTTAAAACGAAGAACTCCATCTTGGCCATCAAATTCTCCCATAATACCTAGAAGATTGTAGTGAGAGATATTTCGTTTGATAGCTTCTTTCATGGCATATTCTTGAAGTAAAGTGGGAGCGTAGAATTTATTGAATTCAGGGTAAGAGCCAGAGAAGAGATAGACAACTTCTTTTGGCATATAGAGGAAGAGAGAAGCAGCTAGTAGTATGTCTTTGGAGCCATATTTTGAGATAAAGTCCTGAGCCTCCGTTAGTCGAACCTCAAAGGTTTCGAGCTGTGAGTGGAATTCTCGCAATTGGTTGTCCCGTTTGGTACTAGCTGGTCGAGCTTCTAAGTTAGCAATTTTTTGAGCTAAGTTTTGATGTCCTTTTTGGATTTCTTGGGCATATTCTTGAAAATTTAAGAAGGCTGCCATAAATTCAGCTCGTTCTCCAAAACTATCAAAGAAATATTCGTAATAAGAGATGTCTTTATCAGAAAAATTTCGACGTTGTGAAGTCGCTTCTGTGACATTTTTGAACAGTGAGAGTTCCTCTCTAGCTAGTGGTCGTAGTTTAATACCAAAAGTATTGGCTTTCTTGACAAGCGCTTTTCCATTTTTTGTAAAGGAGTTTAAGAGAGTTTTTTCATCAAGATCTGTTAAGTTCTTTAGGTAAATCCAATTGGGTGCAGAGGAGGAGTAACCTGTTTGGAAGCCTTGGAATTGATACCCTAACTCTGTTAATAAGTCTAGTTCAGAGGTATTTGGATCTCCAAGCGGCTGACCGACAGAATCATATTCTTGATAGGTGCTTTCAGGAAAGAGAACTAATTCTAGAGCTCCTTTCTCTTTAGCATAAGTTTTTAAAGCTTGATAGAAAGGCTTCAACCCTTTGGAGTCCAATACTAGGGGACCCAGTACAATCTCCATATGTAGTCCACCTGTCATGGGCATCGTTTGGATCATGGCTGCGACTTGGATTTGATCGCTTTCTTTATAGGCCAAGAATTCGATAGTATAGCCTCGTTTTTCTAAGAGACTAGCCATTTCTGGGCTCTGCATGTAGGAGCGTTTTTCAACATTTAGCTGTTCAAATTCTTGGGAAGTTATCGTCTCTAACATGAAATTTATTTCCTTATTTTTTTTCGAAGTTTAAGTGCGAAGCTAGCCAGCGAGTATAGGGGACTGGTAGGTAAATCAAATTCACCGACAAATTCTTCAATGACAGGGGAGAGATTTTTCTTAAAGTTATACAGCCCACCATCAAGATTGTTTTCAATTCCACCGAGGTTCTGCCAATTTTTTCCACGCTGGAAACTGTGTTTGGCAGTTTCCAACCAGGTTAAAATTGGAGCTTGGTAACGACTGAAATCGTTATTCATTCCCGCATAGATATTTTCGGCTGTTGGTCCATATTCCAAGGTTAAGGTGGCTGCAAGTGGTACCTGTGTTCCATATTTTTCCTGCATTTGGGTTAAAAAGACTAATTCTGATTGAATTCGTTCTTGGTCTTTTTGGTTTTGTAGAACCTTATTTTGGCGAGTTTGGTCTGTAAAACTAGCTGCTTCCTTCTCTTTCTGGAGGAGTTCAGTTTGTAATTTTTGGATCCGATTGGTTAGGTTCAGAAAAGCCATTGTGATGAAGCTATCATCGCCATACGTAGAAAGTAGTTTTTGGTAGTAGTCCCTTCCGCGTAGGGAGATTTGCTTGCGTATCTCAGTTTGTTTCATTAAATCCACGAAGTAATCTAGTAGCTCTTCACCTCCAAACTGGATCTCAATACCCTTGTTTTTAGCGGTGCGGATAGTTTGCTTGCTTTTCTTTGGCAAGTTGCTTTCTTCAAAAAAGGCACTGTAAATATTGGCATGGAAGCGAGGTTGGATTGTTTCCTCGAGTTCCTCGCTAGGTCCTAACCATTTTGCACCTGCTGTATGGAGGTGTTTCAGGGCTACTTGTGTTTGTGGATCTTGTTCAACAGTTCCGTCTGGAAAGGTTTTAGTGAGAAATAGACTGGGATCAAATTTGACAAAGATAGCCTTATGTTTTTTAGCCCGTTCTTTGAGAGTTTCTAGGACATAGCTAACTAATTCTTGATTCTGGTAGTCCATAATCGGTCCGCGGGGGGTATAGAGCATGGTAAATCCTAGAGGTAGGGGGCGAATTAAGATGAGGACTGCAGCCACAATTGTTTCAGATTGATCATGTATGACCAGTCGCTCACTCTTCCAATTATCTTTAATGCTAGCCCAAGAGCTACTCTGAAGGAGGTTTGCTTGGGGATGCTGGCGAATAAAGGCATCAAATTCTTCAGTAGAAATATTGATTTGGTAGTGGTACATAAATAAAACCTCCTTCCGTGGTGTATCTGTGATTAGTGTCGATTTCGTAATTGTTTACGAATAGTGTAAGCTGTGTTGGATAATTTATAGAGTAGTTTATTAACTGGAATATTAAATTCCCCGATAAACTCTTCAATTTTGGGATTAAAATTCGATTTGAACTTGGTTAAGCCATCGTCCAAGCTTCCTTCGACTCCTCCCATGTTGGCCCAGATAATACCATCTTCATAAGCATCTTGGAATACCTGTGGGTAGAGAATATACTGAGGATAAAATTTCTTAAAGTTTTCGTCCATACCCGCATAAAGCATTTCCATGACATTGCCAAAGGAAACAGATAGGATTCCGGCGATAATTAGTTCTTCTTCACCTGGGAAACGCTCTACAAAGCCTTGGAATTCTTTGATATATTTTTCTACAGATTCTTTCTGTTGGGTCAGTTTTGTTAAACGTTTTTTCTGATGAGGATCTGTTTGAGCTAACTCAGTTTCAATTTGTGCTAATTGTTCTTGGTACTGGGCTAAACGTCTTGGGAGGTTGACTTTTGCGACATGAAGTCGAGCATCGTCGCCATAGATGGTCATCATTTTGTGAAAATAGTCTTGATTACGCAGAGAGACTCCTTTGCGGTTTTCAGTTAATTCCACAATCTTAGAGAATTTTTTAAGGTCATCCATCGTTCCTCTTGTAGCGATGACCCCACGATTTTTGGCATCTTTCATTAATCGGCGGGTATGTTTGGGGAAGCTTGAAGACATATCTTCTTTGGTGTAGACATTGGCTTGAAAGCGAGGTTGAATACTGTCTGCCATTGTTTGTGTTCGCCCAGTCCATTCGCATCCAGCTTGAATAAGATTTTCAATCGCGAGCAAGTTTTCAGAATTGTCGCTACTGTCGTCTCCGATTGCAAATTGTTTGAGAAGTAAAGCTGGGTCGAATTTAACAAAGAGTGCACGCTTGGTTTTTCCAAATTCTTTTAAGGAGTTCACGACAAAAGTAACGAGTTCTAGGTTGCTGTAATCCATGATCGGTCCTCTTGGAATATAGAGCATGGTGAAACCTAGGGGAAGCGGTTTGATTAAGATGGAAGCAGAGGCTACTAAGATTCCGTCTTGGTAAAAACCGATGCGTTCATTTCCCCAATTGTCCTTAATCTTTGCCCAATTAGAGCTCTGGAGTAGGTTGGTCTGTTCGCTTTCCTTGGTAAAAGCATCATGCTCTTCGGCAGGTATTCCGATTTGATACGTATACATTAGTTTAAGACCCACTTTCTAATAGCATAAGCTACGCCAGACTCTTGATTGGACTTGGTGATGTGTTTGGCGATTTGTTTGACCTTTGGATTACCGTTCTCCATGACGACGGGGTGGCCGACGACTTCTAGCATGGCTAAGTCATTTTCTTCGTCCCCGATGGCCATGGCTTGCTCCATTGTGAAGCCTAGTTCTTGAGCCAATTGTTGAATAGCCCGCCCTTTATTGGCACTCTTTTTTAGAATCTCTAAATAAAAAGGTGTAGACTTGACGATGGTGAAACGATCATAGAATTCTGCTGGCAACTTGGCAATCGCAGCGTCTAATATTTCTGGTTCATCAATATACATGGTTTTGATGATTTCTTTGCCTGCCATTTCTTCTGGAGTTCGATAGAAGATGGGCATATTGACCAATTGGGATTCATGGACGGTGTATTTACCGATATTCCGGTTGGCTGTAAAAATCCCTTCTTTGGTGATGGCATGCATGTGGACACCAAGAAGGCGAGAGTAGTATTCAATATCTAGATAATCTTGGTAGGTTAGGATATCTTTGACTAATTCTTGACCAGTCGCAGTATCTTGTACGAGGGCTCCATTGAAGGTGATAACATAATGTCCAGGTTTGTTGAGTTCTAATTCCTGGAGGAGGTACTGTACTCCGGCAACTGGCCGACCAGTGGCAATAACGACCTGCACTCCAGCCTTGCTAGCATCACGGACGGCGTCTTTTACTTCCTGTGTGATTTTTTTATCGGGTGTGATTAAGGTTCCGTCGATATCAACGGCAACTAATTTGATACTCATTCTCTAGTTTCTCCATAAATAAAGCTATCGTTTTTAATGTAGGATCGGAAGGTTTTTCCTTGAAAGGAAAAGAGATCATTTTCGCCCAGCATTTCCTTGGGGAAATAAAAGCGATGGTCTCCGTAGCGGGTTCCAGTTAAAGCCTGGACCAAGGGGGATAGGCTTGAAAGTTCTTTTAAGCTGCCATCTTTCTGTAGGATTTCAATTTGAGTCTTAGAACGTCCTTCAGAAGGTCGATAGATGTCGTAGGGCAAATCGAAGTTGCGGTGGATAGCTGTGTAATAAATAGGATCAAAGCCGACCTCTTGAACCAGCTCCCGAAGTATTTCAAGGTGCTCCTCGTCTTCTTTCTCAAAGAGGACGGACTTGAAGACATGCCGGTTGATGACTCGCTGAGCCAAGTCTGAAAGAATTTTGTCGGGGCTACTCATCCAAGATTGGAAATAGGTGGACAAAACACCATCGTCCAGTGCCAGATAATCTTCCAAGCTCACTTCTTCCTGGAAGAAAGGGAGTAGGCGAGGGGAAGAATAGGCAAAGTAATCGCGATAATCAGGGAATAGTTTCCGAGCCCGTTCCAAGAGTTTGTGGAGGAGGACCTCCATGGCTCGTGTTGCGGGGTGGAAGTAGATCTGCATATACATTTGGAAGCGACTGACAATGTAATCTTCAACGGCGTGAAGCCCATTTCGTTGAAAGGCGATTCCGTTGGCAACAGGTCTCATGACTCGTAGAATTCGTGTTAAATCAAATTCCCCATAGTGAGTTCCGGTAAAATAGGAGTCGCGTAGGAGGTAGTCCATGCGGTCGACATCGATTTGACTGGAAATAAGTTGTACGACCTGTTTATTGGGGTAAGTGTGGTCAATCACACTGGCCACTTTTTCAGGAAAGTCGGGTGCTACCTGAAGTAAAATTTGGTGTACCTGACTGCTCGGATCTAGAATAATCCGTTGGGTCATGAGTTCATGATCGGTATGGAAAAGCCCTTCAAAAGTATGAGAGTAGGCTCCATGTCCAATATCATGAAGTAAAGCTGCAGTCATGGTTAGGAGATTTTCGTGTGGATCCCAAACCTCTGGATAGGACTCCGTAAAATTCTGTGTGACTTGACGAGCTAACTCATAGGCTCCGAGGCAGTGTGAAAAACGGCTATGTTCGCCCCCATGAAAGGTGAAACTGGAGGTTCCCAGCTGTTTGATTCGACGTAGCCGTTGAAATTCTTTGCTGTTAATCAATTGATAAATAATAGGGTGATTAACATGAATGTAGTTGTGAATTGGATCTCGAAAAACCTTTTCAATCATAGCAACATTTTACCACAAATTCATCAATTCCCCTAATTCCAACTAGACTGAGGGTCTCCATTTGGGAATCGATTTTGTTTTTGATAGAATAGGGATAAGAAAAACGAAAAAGGGTAAGTTATGTCAAAGAAATGGACATCGGAGCTGATTCTTTCCTGGTATGAAACCATGGTCCGTATTCGCCAATTTGAGAATATCCTAGATGATTACAATAGTCAGGGGAAGGTCTATGGAACAACTCACTTATATAATGGAGAAGAAGCGATAGCCACAGCAATTTTGTCCTTAGCGAATCCAGCTGATTTTGCCTTATCAACCCATCGCAATCATGGGCATGCCATTGCAAAGGGACTCTCGACAAAGGCTATGTATGCGGAAATTTTTGGTCGTCAATCGGGGACCAATCGTGGTCGTGCAGGCTCGATGCAAATTTCGGATTTCTCCAAAGGATTTATTGGCGGGAATGGTATTGTGGGAGGGAATTTTCCTATTGCTTTGGGCTTGGCCAAGGCTATTCAAATGGATGCGAGAGACCAGATAGTACTGTGTTTTTCGGGTGATGGAGCTACCAATCAAGGCACCTTTCATGAAAGCCTTAACTTAGCCAGTGTGTGGAAATTACCGATCGTGTTTGTAATTGAGAATAATCAGTATGCCATGTCTTCTTATACGGATCATATGACTGCAGGTGATATTGTCACACGGGGACATCATTACGATATGAAGAGTCTCAAGGTCAACGGGCAGGATATTTTTGCAGTTGCAGAAGCGTTTCTTCAGGCGCGTGAGGCTCTGAAGAACGGACCGGTGTTGATGGAGGTGACAACCTATCGTTTCCGGGGGCATTCTCGCTCAGATAAAGAGGACTACCGTACCAAGGATGAATACTTGAACTACCAGGATCCGATTGTTGCTTTAAGAGGCTTTATTTTAAGTGAAGGGTATTATACCCAAGATGAACTAGCCTTTTTGGAAGAATCTATCTATCAAACGTTAATGGAAGAAGCAGCGGAAGCTTTTAGGAGCCCAGCTGCAGAATAAAAAGGTCAAGCAAATGGAAAAAGAAAGACAGCTCAATTTTTTGGAAGCGGTTCGAGAAGCCCAAAAACAAATCTTAGAGATGGACCCAAGAGCCTTTGTATTAGGGGAGGATATTGGTATTTATGGAGGTGGATTTGGCGCAACGAAAGGACTGATTGATCAGTTTCCCGACCGTGTGTTAGAAACCCCCATTTCAGAAGCTGCGATGACAGGGGTTGCTATGGGGGCTGCGATTCTAGGCAAACGTCCAATCATGGAAATTCAATTCTCTGATTTTCTGACAGTAGCGATGGATCAAGTGGTCAATCAAATGGCTAAAATTGCCTACACCTCTTGTGGAAGTATGACGGCACCTGTGGTTGTACGAGCTGCTTCAGGGGGAGGAACAGGAGCTGGAACCCAGCATTCCCAAAGCTTGGAAGCTTGGTTTGCTCATGTTCCTGGGCTCCAAGTAGTGATGCCTAGTAATCCCTATGATGCTAAAGGATTACTGATGGCAGCAGTGGCTAGCCCAGATCCTGTCTTGGTCCTGGAGCCTAAGTCTCTCTATAAGACAATTGGATATGTTCCAGAGGAGGCTTATGAAGTGGAGTTGGGCAAGGTTAAGGTCATCCAAGAGGGAGAAGATTTAACGATTATTGCCCTTGGTGCTATGCTTCCTCTGGTTCAAGAAGCTTTAGAGAGCCTACCCTACCAAGTGACCTTGGTCGATTTAGTAACAATCAGTCCCTTGGACCGTCAAGGATTGTTGGAGGCAGCCATGAAATCGGATAAAACTCTGATTGTAACAGAGAGTTATGGGGATTTCGGAGTGGCAGCAGAGATTATGGCTTCCCTTGTGGAACTGGGCTATCAAGGTCGCCTCAAACGCTTAACGAGCCTTTTCAGTCCAATACCGGCAGCCCAAAGTCTGGAAAACCAAGTTCGACCAAGTGTTGATAAGATTTGTCAAACCATTGAGGAGTTTTACCGTGAAGATTGAAATAACCAACTATATTCAAGTTGGTGACCAAAGTGAAGTGGTCCACCAAGCCTATGAAGCTGAACAACGACAAAAAGGAGATTTCACCTATTTCCTTTATAAAAATGAGGAAGGGGAAAAGGTAGTCCTCAAGTTTAAAGAGGATGAACTGGTCATGACACGTTTTAGTCAACCCCAGTCCATCATGCGTTTTGTCGATCAAAAACAAGTCCCTGTTGGTATTCATACACCGATGGGCTTGCAGCAGTTTATCAGCCAAACCGATGCTTACCAATTAGATTTAGTCGAGCAGAGCCTTACCATGACCTATCAATTGTTGGCAGTTGATGGAGAGTCTGTCTTTGCTCACTATGATTTCCGCCTTACCTGGAAAACCAAGTAGAACCTGATTAGTGGTGGCTTTTCAGAGTTGCAACTTGCGATTGTCTAGAAGATTTGATACAATACTATAGATATCAAGGGAGTAGCTAACGGTTCTACCGTGACAAGGTCGTCAATCCGAAAGAAATTTCCGGCCTTGGATGAAATAGCGAGACTTGTTCAATAAAACAAGTCTCTTTTTGTTGCCAAAAAGAGACTGGAAAGAGGAGAGTTTTGTCAAAAGAACAAAAACGAGTTGCCTTTTTTACCAAGAGTCCCGAGGAAACACTGAATCTCGTCGACTCTAAGTTAGAAGGTCTGTCAACTGCTCAGGCAAAAGAACGTCTGGAGCAATTTGGTGCCAATGAGTTGGACGAAGGGAAGAAAAAGACCCTCCTCCAAAAATTCCTAGAGCAATTTAAGGACTTGATGATTATCATTCTTTTGATTGCTGCAGCCTTGTCAGTAATCACTTCTGGTGGACATGATATTGCGGATGCCCTCATTATTTTGGCCGTAGTTGTCATTAATGCCATGTTTGGTGTTTACCAGGAAGGAAAGGCAGAGGAGGCAATTGAAGCTCTCAAGAATATGTCTACACCTGCGGCGCGTGTTCTACGTGATGGGAATGTTACGGAGATTTCTTCGAAAGAACTAGTACCAGGAGATATTGTTCTTCTTGAAGCAGGAGATGTTGTCCCAGCAGACATGCGTTTGTTGGAGGCTAATTCGTTAAAAATTGAAGAGGCTGCTCTGACAGGGGAGTCTGTTCCAGTTGAAAAAGACTTGGCTGCTAGCCTAGCTGAAGATGCTGGGATTGGAGATCGGGTTAATATGGCCTTCCAAAATTCCAATGTGACCTATGGTCGTGGAATGGGGGTCGTTGTTAATACTGGTATGTATACTGAAGTTGGTCATATTGCAGGTATGTTGCAAAACGCAGATGAAACCGCAACACCGTTGAAAGAAAATCTGAATCAGCTATCTAAATTCTTAACTTTTGCTATTTTAGGGATTGCAGCAGTGACCTTTGTAGTCGGTGTTGTTTTCCGAGGTCAACCTTGGCTGGAAGGCTTGATGACAGCCGTAGCCTTGGCGGTTGCAGCTATTCCAGAAGGTTTACCAGCTATCGTAACCATTGTTTTGGCATTGGGAACTCAGGTTTTAGCTAAACGAAATGCCATTGTTCGAAACTTGCCAGCCGTTGAGACTCTTGGATCCACGGAGATTATTGCCAGTGATAAGACTGGTACCTTAACCATGAACAAGATGACAGTTGAGAAAGTCTTCTATGATGGAGAACTTCATGATTCAACAGATGACCTCGAGCTTGGCTTAGATTTGCCAGTTCTTCGCTCTGTCGTCTTGGCCAATGACACGAAGATTGATGCGGATGGAAATCTCATCGGAGATCCGACTGAAACAGCCTTTATTCAATATGCTTTGGACAAGGGCTTGGATGTGACCGCTTATTTGGAAAAATTCCCACGGGTTGCAGAGTTGCCATTTGATTCGGATCGCAAACTCATGTCAACCGTTCACCCCTTGGAAGATGGTCGTTTCCTTGTAGCGGTGAAAGGAGCGCCGGATCAACTCTTAAAACGTTGTGTCAGTCGTGATAAGGCTGGAGAAGTGGCTCCGATTGATGAGACAGTTAGCCAGTTGATTGCCCAAAATAACTCTGCAATGGCTAAGGAAGCCTTGCGGGTTCTTGCAGGTGCCTATAAGATCATCGATGCTGTTCCAGAAGACTTGACTTCTGAGAACTTGGAGAATGATTTGATCTTCACTGGTTTGATTGGAATGATTGACCCAGAACGGGCGGAAGCAGCAGAAGCGGTGCGTGTGGCTAAAGAAGCCGGCATTCGTCCAATCATGATTACAGGTGACCACCAAGATACGGCTGAAGCAATTGCCAAACGTTTGGGAATCATTGATCCAGCAGATACAGAAGATCATGTCTTGACCGGTGCCGAACTTAACGAATTATCTGACGAGGAATTCGAAAAAGTAGTTGGTCAGTATTCGGTTTATGCACGCGTGTCTCCTGAACACAAGGTGCGGATTGTGAAAGCATGGCAAAACCAAGGTAAGGTTGTAGCCATGACTGGGGATGGTGTTAACGATGCGCCAGCCCTCAAGACAGCCGATATCGGTATCGGAATGGGGATTACTGGTACAGAGGTTTCTAAAGGAGCGTCTGATATGGTTCTTGCGGATGACAACTTCGCAACCATTATCGTGGCGGTTGAAGAAGGTCGGAAGGTCTTCTCCAATATCCAGAAAACGATCCAGTATCTTCTTTCTGCCAATACTGCAGAAGTTTTGACCATCTTCTTGGCAACCCTCTTTGGATGGGATGTTTTGGAACCTGTTCACCTCTTGTGGATTAACTTGGTTACAGATACCTTCCCAGCGATTGCCCTTGGAGTTGAACCAGCAGAACCAGGTGTCATGCAGCACAAGCCTCGTGGCCGTAATTCCAGCTTTTTCTCTGGTGGGGTACTCAGTTCCATTATCTACCAAGGTATTCTTCAAGGACTTCTCGTCTTGGCGGTTTACTGGTATGCTATTCAAAATCCAGTGCATTCTGGATATGAAGCGATTCACGCTGATGCCTTGACCATGGCCTTTGCGACCCTTGGTTTGATCCAATTGGTACATGCCTTTAACGTTAAATCTGTTTACCAATCCATCTTTACGGTTGGCCCATTTAAGTCTAAGACCTTTAACTGGTCCATCGTTGTTTCCTTCGTGCTACTTGCAGCTACAATTGTTGTGAAGCCTTTGGAAAAAATCTTCCACGTAACAGAACTGAACTTGGAACAATGGACTGTTGTTCTTATTGGAAGTGTTCTCATGTTGGTGATTGTTGAAGTGGTTAAATGGATCCAACGCCGGATGGGGCTGGATAAAAACGCTATTTAAGAAGATTTGAACTAAAAAAGCAGTGGACAGTTCCTTGAGATAGGATCTGCTCACTGCTTTTTGTGCTTTTTCAAAAACGCTTTAACGGTTGTCAGATCAGACTGTCTAGTAGACTCCCTGAGATTCTAGTTAAAAACTGGAAGTATACTTCCAAAAAATCGAAGAATGGATAAAAATTGGAAGTATACTTCCAAAAAAGACAAAGAATAGGTATAATTGGAAGTATACTTCCAATTAAGGAGAGATGGAAATGTATCAGAGATTGTTTTATTTAAAAAAAGTGCTTGATTTTAAAGATACTGATTTTATTAAAGTTATAACTGGGGTTAGACGGTGTGGGAAATCGGTCCTATTAATGCAGTATAAAGATTATTTATTAGAGTCAGGGATTAGGGAAGAGAATATCATCTATCTAAATTTAGAGAGTTTTGAAAATCAATTAATCACTACAGCAGAAGATTTTAGAGAGACTATTTTGAATGTAATCCCTAAAAATAATGATTCATTTTATGTATTGGTGGATGAAATTCAATTTGTTGAGGGATGGCAAAGGGTTATCAATGGATTGCGGGTTAGTTATAATTGTGATATTACGATAACAGGCTCCAATGCCAAGTTATTATCTGGAGAGTTGGCTACCTTACTGAGTGGCAGATATGTAGAGATTGAAGTCTATCCTTTTTCCTTCAAAGAATTTCTAGCTGTGAAAGGGATTGATGAAAAATCTAGAGAGGTTGATATTGCTTATAGAGAGTATGAAAAGTATGGCGGATTTCCAGGTGTTGTCTTGTCGAATGAATACTTAAAAGAGAGTATCCTCTCTGGGATATATGATTCTATTTTATTAAATGACATTGCAACAAGGGGAAGAATCAGAGATACTCAGATGCTTAAAAATATCGTTTCGTATTTAGCGGATAATGTTGGACAACTCGTTAACCCTAGTAAAATTGTTAATGTATTAAAAAATGAAAAAATCGAAGTTTCGAACCATACAATGGTACGGTATTTGGAACTATTAAAAGACGCATTTCTATTTTATGAAACAAAGTCTTATGATATTAGAGGAAAGGCTCTTTTAAGGAACAATGCAAAATACTTCATGGTTGATAATGGGTTAAGGAACCACGCTATAAGTTTTAGCAATAGTAATCAAGGGAATCGATTGGAGAATATTGTTTTTGTGGAATTATTAAGAAGAGGTTATAACGTCAATGTTGTAAGATTAGATGACAAAGAGATAGATTTTATTGCCAAGAAAGGTGAGATGGTTGAATACTACCAAGTTGCCTACCAAATTCCAGAAAATAGTCATGAAACAGATAATTTGTTGTTAATCAAAGACAACTTCAAGAAAACCTTGATAACGGGGAGGTATGAAGGAGTGAATGAGATTGATGGGATAAAGGTTGATTACATTGTTGATTGGCTCATGAATGAGGACATTGTTAGTGAGTGATTAATAGAGGTTGGTTTTCTTGTGTCATTTGCATACTAGATTTTAAACGATGATTGTATTTGATTTATTCGTAAAATCACGAATCTTTTAAGTTCGTTGGAAGCAGAAAGTGTGGGTTTCCTATTCTTTTTGGTGGGAATTTTTGAAATGTCATTGACGAACACTCAGAAATATCGTATGATAGGAAAAATCTATCTGAGAGGATGAATCATGGAAACCCTATTAAATCTGCCCAAAGTGGAACTGCATTGCCATTTAGATGGCTCTGTTGACCTTTATGCTCTAAGCCGTCTTTACCAATTGGAAGGTCTCAGTAAAAAGGAGGAGGAGCTTCTAAAGGAGGCGGTAGCGCCAGCCAACTGTTTGAATTTAACCGAGTATTTGCGGTGTTTTCCTGTGACCACCAAGGTCTTGGCTTCTGAGCGAGCGATGATTATTGCGGTGCTTAGTGTAGCCAAACAGGCTGCGGCGGAGGGTGTTCGGTATTTGGAAATTCGTTTTTCACCGGATTTTATTCAAACACCGACTTTTACCATGGAGCAAGTAGTTCAAGCAGCTATTGAGGGAGTTAAGCTAGCGCAGGCAGTTTATCCCATCCGTCTAGGCTTAATTCTTTGTATGATGCGGGGACGGTCTGAGGCAGTTAATCGTCAAGTGCTTGGTTTAGCTGAGAAATATCTGGGGCAAGGTGTGGTAGCCCTTGACGTAGCAGGAGATGAGAGTAAGTATCCGATGCCCCTTTTTCAGGACTTATTTCTAGAAGCAAGGGCAGCAGGTATTCCCTTTACAGCTCATGCAGGGGAAACAGGAAATCTCGATAATGTCCTTTGGGCAGTGGATTATGGAGCACATCGCATTGGGCATGGAATTGCCTTAATTAAGGATCTATCCCAAGCAGAAACCTTGAAATCGGAAGGAATCTTGCTTGAAATGTGCCCGATTTCTAACTTGCAGACAGGAGCTTCTGTCTCTTGGGAAACGTATCCATTTGCTGTGTTTCGGGAAACTGGACTAGCCGTCAGTATTAATACGGATAATCGGACGGTGTCCTCTAGCAGCTTGACTCAAGAGTTTGGTATTTTGGATGCCCAAGTAGGCTCCTTGACAGTGGGGGATGTGTATCAGATTACCCGTGATAGTGCCCAGGCAGCCTTTTTGCCGGAAGCGGATAAGCTAGTCTTACTGAGTGAGTTGGATCAGGCCTATCAGGCCTTTGACCTAAAGGCTTCTTTACGTTAAAATAGGGTGAAGAATCTTGAGGAGGATGCAGAATGGATAATGCAGAAATTCGGCAGCGCTTGGCTGCCAATCGTGAAAAAATAACATCTTTTAGGGGGTCTCTTTGACTTAGAGGCTTTAGAGGAGGAAATTGCGCAATTGGAGCACCAGATGACCCATCCTGATTTTTGGAATGATAATCAGGCGGCGCAGAAGGTGTCTCAAGAATTGAATGAGCGTAAGCAAACCTATGATAATTTCCATCAAATGGAGGAGTTGGCGGACGAGTCCGAATTGCTCTTTGAATGGCTAAGTGAGGATGAGAGTCTTCAGGAGGAGCTACTGGAGAAATTGGAAGATTTAGAGCAACGGATGACCCAGTATGAAATGACCTTGCTCCTATCTGAGCCTTATGACCATAACAATGCGATTTTGGAAATTCATCCAGGTTCGGGTGGAACCGAGGCTCAGGATTGGGGCGATATGTTACTGCGCATGTATACCCGTTTCGGGAATGCCAATGGTTTTAAAGTTGAGACCTTGGATTACCAAGCTGGAGATGAAGCCGGGATTAAGAGTGTTACCCTCTCCTTTGAAGGCCCGAATGCTTACGGCCTGCTCAAATCAGAGATGGGGGTTCACCGTCTTGTTCGGATTTCGCCTTTTGATTCTGCCAAGCGTCGCCATACCTCCTTTACATCTGTCGAAGTAATGCCAGAGTTAGACGATACCATTGAGGTAGAAATTCGTGATGATGAAGTTAAAATGGACACCTTCCGTTCAGGAGGAGCTGGTGGACAAAACGTCAATAAAGTATCGACCGGGGTTCGATTGACCCACATCCCAACCGGGATTGTGACCCAGTCCACAGTAGATCGGACCCAATACGGGAACCGAGATCGGGCTATGAAATTATTACAAGCAAAACTCTATCAACTTGAACAAGAGAAAAAGGCAGCTGAAGTTGATGCCCTTAAAGGTGATAAAAAAGAAATTACCTGGGGGAGTCAAATCCGCTCCTATGTCTTTACTCCTTACACCATGGTGAAAGATCACCGTACAGGCTATGAAGTGGCCCAGGTGGATAAGGTCATGGACGGGGATTTGAATGGTTTTATGGACGCCTATCTCAAATGGAGAATCCAGTAATTGAATAGTATATGAGGAATGTGTGAGTCGGGAAATGTTAAAAATTTCGAGTCACAGATTCCTCTTTTTTAGATAGGTTGATAGTCTTTCATGTGTTATAATTTAGACACTATGAAAAGGATGAATCAGAAGTATGCCATTGTGGATATTGAAGCCACCAATCCAGGTAATCAGGCCAAGATTATTCAGGTGGGGATTGTTCTCTTAGAGAATGGTGAAATTATACAAAGCTATCAGACGGATGTAAACCCACAGGAAGCCTTGGATCAACACATCATTGAGTTGACAGGGATTACAGACCAACAATTGATGCAGGCCCCACTGTTTAGTCAGGTGGCGGGAGTCATTTATGATTTATTGGAAGATGCTGTTTTTGTAGCCCACAATGTAACCTTTGATGCGAATCTTTTGGCGGAGTCTTTGTTTTGGGAGGGCTACGAGTTGCGGACTCCGCGTGTGGACACGGTAGAATTAGCTCAGGTTTGTTTTCCCCGTCTTCAAAATTATTCTCTGGGTAGTTTGTGTCAGGAGTTTGAGATTCCTTTAGAGAACGCTCATACTGCTTTAGCAGATGCCCAGGCAACGGCAGAATTGCTACTGGTCTTGATGGAGCGAATTCAGGGACTTCCCAAAGGCTTGGTAGAGCAACTGTGGAAAAAATCAGATGCTTTATTGTATGAAACAGGCCTCATTTTTCAAGACTGTTTGGGGCAGATGGAGGAGAGCAGTGATTCTGCTATCCTATTGGAGCATGGCCTCTACTTAAGAAAGCCCAAACGGTCTGTTGTTGGAGAGGCATCTTTAGGAACTTGGCAGGAAAACTTCTTGAGACTTGGTTTAGAGGCTCGTCCTGTTCAAGCAGCCTTTGCAAGCCATATTGATAGCACGAAAGCCCAAAAAGGAGTCTCGGTCCTTCAAGCAGAGGTGGGCAGTGGGAAAACCTGGGCTTATCTTTTGACCTTGATTCAAGATCTGAATCAGGGAGGACGCTTGCTCGTGTCTGTACCAACTAAAATCCTGATGCAGCAACTTTTAGAGCAGGAGGGAGAGCTTCTATCCCAAACATTTGGTCTTGAAGTTCTTGGTGTTAAGAGTCCTCGGAATTTTGTGAGTCTGGACGCCCTTTATACCTACTTGAAAAAAGCAGATTGGACGAAACGATCGATTGGTCGTTTTCTGATGCAGATTTTGGTGTGGTTGGCAGAGACTGAAACGGGTGATTTGGATGAGATTGGCCAAGCTTATCGTTTGGAACATATCTTAAAAGATTTACGCCATTCTGGGAAACTTAGAGACCGTAGTCTATTTCCAACCTTGGATTTTTGGCGCCGTTTGGAAGAACAACTGGCTACCTGCCCCATTGTGGTGACTAACCACGCCTTTTTGCCCCATTTAATGGAATCTTATCCTGCCTTATTTTCAGATACCTATCTGGTCCTTGATGAAGCACAGTCCCTTTTGCGGGGCTTGGAAGAAGCTAATGCTCTGAAAATTCCCTATTTGGAATTGGAACAAAGGCTAGAGGAAGTTACGGTAATTGAAAAAGAACGGAAACGTTTGAAACTTTTGCAGGAACTCCAAGTTGAGTTGGAGATTTGGAAGGTGCAGCAGGCGGGGAACCATTACTTGGAATTGGATAAGGGAAGTTTGGAAAAAATTCAAGGACTTATCTTTAACCTTGGCTTGGACCGGATGCCGGATTGTTTCCGCTTTTTCTTTGAAGAGGGAGTCACCTTCTATTTGCGTGGACGAAAATCTCAAGAGGAGCTGGTTGCGGTTGGCGGGGACTACTTTCAGCTGGGTTCAGGGATAGTAACTTGTCGGCACAGCTACCTAATCTCGGCAAGTTTGGATGCATCATTGGCACAGAACTTGCTCCAGTTGGCAGGAATTGATCAGGTTGATGTTGCTTCCTTTCCTGGTTCTAAGTTGGGAAGGCAGCTTGTCCTGACTAGCTCGGAATTCCCGGATGTGAGTCTTATGAATTTTTCGGCCTATGCCGATTTTGTAGGAACTTGGATTGAGAGACTCTATCCTATGGGACATCCTATTATGGTGGTATTTTCCTCCCGTGATCTCTTAAATCGGGTTGCGGCAAATCTGTCTGTTCCTTGTTTAGCTCAGGTAGAAGGACAGGATAATCAGGTCTTGCGCAAGCGTTTTGAGCGAGGAGATCACCAAGTATTGTTGGCTCTAGGCTCTTTCTGGGAGGGAGTCGACTTGAAGGGGTTGGACCAAGCGATTCAAGTTGTTGTCCGTCTTCCTTTTGCGAATCCGAAAAACATTCTGGTGGATAAGTTGTCTCGAACGTTAGAGGTAGAGGGGCTTAAACCTTTTGATGATTTCCTGCTTCCTTTGGCGGGGCAACGCCTTCAACAGATGATGGGACGTTTGCGACGACGGGAGAACCAAGTGTCGGCTGTCCTTATTTTAGATGGGCGCCTAGCCAGGAAGGGGTACGGTTCTATTTTACAGGAAGAAATCCGTAAAGGTGGGGAATTCTTGATTCGTCCTCAAGACCTAATTCCCTATGAAATTGCTAATTTTTTTGAACGTTATGAAGAAAGTTGAGGTCCATGTTTAGAGAACCCTTAAAAATAGATGCTCGTATTGATTACGGTATCTTACTTTATGTTTTTTCCTTATTAGCTATCGGTTTAGCAGCTCTATATGTGGCTCTTAGTCATGATTATCCCCAAGTGGCTTGGACTATGTTGTTACAGCAGGGGGCTTGGATTTTATTGGGTTTGCTTGTTGGTTTTATTACTATGTTTTTCTCCCAGTCCTTCTTGTGGAAGATGACCCCTCTCCTCTATACTTTAGGCCTTGGGCTGATGGTTCTTCCCTTGATTTACTACAGTCCAGATTTGGTGGCCTCAACTGGTGCTAAGAACTGGGTGTCCATTAATGGAATGACGCTCTTTCAGCCGTCAGAATTTATGAAGATTCCCTACATTCTGATGTTAGCCCAAATCATAGATTGGCTCCATAAGCGTCAACTTGGGGAGAAGAGGAATCTTGGGTTTGACTTGAAAATTATCGGGGTCCTAACCCTAGCCACTCTTCCAGTCCTGCTACTGCTAGGATTGCAACATGATTTAGGGACAGCGATGGTCTATTTAGCCATTTTTTCTGGTATGGTTCTGATTGCGAATGTTACATGGAAAATCATTGTCCCTGTGTCAGCTTTCTTTACGGTATTAGCGGGAGGATTTGTGGCTCTCTTATCGCAGGAGGAAGGACGTGCCTTTCTTCATCAATTGGGGATGCCGACTTACCAGATTAACCGGATCTTGGCTTGGCTCAATCCTTTTGACTTTGCCCAGACAACAACCTTCCAGCAAGCCCAAGGGCAGATTGCTATTGGGGTTGGTGGCTTGACGGGACAGGGTTATAATGTTTCCAATCTGCAAATTCCAGTCCGTGAGAGTGATATGATTTTTACAGTGATTGCCGAGGACTTCGGTTTGATTGGCGGTTTGGTTCTGCTCCTACTTTACTTCCTACTGATTGGACGTATGGTTCGGATTACTGTTCACTCACGTAGTCCTTTCTACACCTATATTTCAACCGGTTATATCCTCATGCTCTTGTTTCATATTTTTGAAAATATTGGAGCTGTAACGGGCATTTTACCCTTGACTGGGATTCCCCTTCCATTTATTTCTCAGGGAGGCTCTTCCATCATTTCCAATTTGATTGGAATTGGACTTATTTTGTCTATTGCCTATCAAAATCATTTGCGGGATGAAGAAGAAGGCCGTGTCCGGCCAAAAAGAAGAAAGGTTGTCTTACGACAAACACTATAAAGGAGACTTATATGAAAAAAATTGCTGTACTCTTTGCAGACGGTTTCGAGGAAATCGAAGCACTGACAGTTGTAGATGTTTTACGTCGGGCAGAATTTGACTGCCAAATGGTTGGGATTCAAGCCCAAATGACAGGCTCTCATGGTATTACAGTGCAAATGGACCAGATCTGGACCCCAGATCTTCCCCTCTTTGACTTGGTTGTCTTACCAGGGGGAATGCCTGGAGCCAAGAATCTTCGGGACCATGAGGAACTTCGGAATTGGATTGCGCAAACGGAGGCTCAGGGAAATTTTGTTGCAGCTATCTGTGCAGCTCCTATCGCTTTAGAAAAAGCTGGATTGTTGGATAATCGATCTTATACCAGTTATGATGGCTTTGAGAAGGAGATTCAAGCGGGTCACTACAAGAAGGAAACGGTTGTCCAGGATGGACGTGTGATCACCAGTCGTGGTCCAGCCTCTGCCTTAGCTTTCTCGTATGCCTTAGTAGACGTTTTGGGGGGAGATAGTCAGGGCTTACGCAAAGCGATGCTTTACACCGATTTATTTGAATAAATATGAGGATTTAAAAAGCCCTAGAATGCTATTCTAGGGCTTTTTTGGGCTAGCTGCCTCTTCTAAAATATGGTATAATTAGGGAATGAAATTTCAGAGTTTTATTTGGGATTTAGGAGGGACTTTATTGGACAATTATGTCTCTTCTAGCCAAGCATTTTTACGAACCCTTGAACAAGAAGGGCGTACTGCTGATTTAGAGGAAATCTATGCCAGTTTAAAGGAAGCCACAGATGTGGCGATTTTACGCTATGCGGCAGGTATTCCCGATTTTCGTCGGAAATACCGCTTGGAAGAATCCAAAGAACTTGCCCAGCCTGTATTGTTTTCAGGTATCCCCCAGCTATTGGAGGATCTTCAGGTGGCGGGAGCTCGTCATTTTCTAGTCTCACACCGAGATCAGCAAGTTATAGAAATTTTAAAAGCAACAGGCATATTGTCCTATTTTACAGAAATCGTTACTTCCAATCAGGGGTTTGCGCGCAAGCCTAGTCCAGAGGCGTTTCTATATTTGAAAGAGAAGTATGATTTGGAGAAATGTTTGGTGATTGGGGATCGCCCAATGGATATGATTGCAGGCCAAAATGCCGGGATGGCTACCTATCTATTTGATAGTGCCTCCCAGTTAACGGAGTTTATAAAAAGAGTGGAGGAGTCAGATGGTTGACGCCAAAGATAAAAAGAAAAATGCCCAGGAGTATGATGCCAGTCAGATTCAGGTCTTAGAGGGACTGGAAGCGGTACGGATGCGTCCAGGAATGTATATCGGCTCGACCTCTAAGGAGGGTTTGCATCACTTGGTTTGGGAGATTGTCGATAATTCTATCGATGAAGCCTTGGCTGGTTTTGCAAAACATGTGCAAGTCATGATTGAACCGAATAATTCGATTACGGTTATTGATGATGGTCGGGGAATTCCTGTTGATATTCAAGAAAAAACGGGTCGTCCCGCAGTTGAGACGGTCTTCACGGTTCTCCATGCTGGAGGTAAATTTGGCGGTGGTGGTTACAAGGTTTCCGGTGGTCTTCACGGTGTAGGTTCCTCTGTAGTCAACGCCTTGTCTACTCAGTTAGATGTGAAGGTTTATAAGAATGGTCAAGTCTATTATCAGGAATATCAACGTGGAGTTGTTGTTGCTGATTTGAAAGTGATTGACCAGACCGATCGAACTGGGACAACGGTCCATTTTACTCCAGACCCAGAGATTTTTACTGAAACAACTGTTTATGATTTTGACAAACTCAATAAACGGATCCAAGAATTGGCTTTCTTGAATCGTGGCTTGTCCATATCGCTAGAAGATAAGCGGGAGGGGATGGAGCAGCGGAAGGACTACCATTACGATGGTGGGATTGCGAGCTATGTTGAATACATCAATGAGAACAAGGAACTATTGTTTGATGATCCCATCTATACGGAGGGTGAGCTTGATGGAATAACAGTAGAAGTGGCTATGCAGTATACCGGTGGCTTCCATTCTACTCTTATGAGTTTTGCCAATAATATTCATACGCATGAAGGGGGAACTCATGAGCAGGGCTTCCGGACAGCCTTAACGCGGGTGATTAATGATTATGCTAAGAAGAATAAGATCCTCAAGGAAAAGGATGAGAACCTAACCGGTGATGATGTTCGGGAAGGATTGACGGCCGTTATTTCGGTTAAACATCCTAATCCGCAATTTGAAGGACAGACGAAGACGAAATTAGGGAATAGTGAAGTGGTAAAGATCACCAATCGCTTGTTCTCAGAAGCCTTTACGACTTTCCTTTTGGAGAATCCGCAGATTGCTAAGCGGATTGTGGAGAAAGGGATTCTAGCTTCCAAGGCACGGATTGCAGCGAAACGGGCGCGTGAAGTGACTCGGAAAAAATCTGGTTTGGAGATTTCGAATTTACCAGGGAAGCTAGCCGATTGTTCGTCTAATGATCCAGCACAAACAGAACTCTTTATCGTGGAGGGGGATTCTGCTGGAGGTTCTGCTAAATCTGGTCGGAATCGGGAGTTTCAGGCGATTTTGCCAATTCGTGGAAAAATCCTCAATGTAGAGAAAGCTAGTATGGATAAGATTCTAGCCAATGAAGAGATTCGCTCTCTCTTTACAGCTATGGGAACTGGCTTTGCAGATGATTTTGATGTAGCCAAGGCTCGCTACCATAAATTGGTGATTATGACCGATGCGGATGTTGATGGTGCTCACATTCGAACCTTGCTCCTGACATTGATTTATCGCTATATGAGACCGGTCTTAGAGGCAGGCTATGTCTATATTGCTCAACCTCCGATTTATGGGGTTAAAGTGGGTAGTGAAATCAAGGAATATATCCAGCCTGGACCGAACCAAGAACAAGAATTGAAAGAAGCTTTAGAACGCTACAGTTCTGGGCGTTCTAAACCAAGTGTTCAGCGCTATAAGGGATTGGGGGAAATGGATGACCACCAATTGTGGGAGACAACCATGAATCCAGACCACCGTTTAATGGCTCGTGTTTCTGTTGATGATGCAGCTGAGGCCGATCGGGTCTTTGATATGCTGATGGGGGACCGGGTTGAACCTAGAAGAGAGTTTATTGAAGCGAATGCAGTTTATTCAACTTTGGATATCTAAAGAATTTCGTCATGATTTCTAGGATTTTCAAGGCAAACTGTGGTATAATCAAGTTTGTTTGTTTACAAGTATTAAATGTAAGGAGTATGGGATGTCTAGTGGGTTGATTATACTGGTCATTGTAATCGTTGTATTATTAATCGTGGCCTATATTGTGGCCATTTTACTGCGGAAGAGGAATGATACCCTTCTGACGCAATTAGAAGAAAGAAAAACGGAGTTGTTCAACTTACCAGTCAATGAGGATATGGATCGTGTCAAGAGTATGCACTTGATTGGTCAGAGTCAAATAAATTTCCGGGAATGGCACCAAAAGTGGATGGATATTTCTCTTAATTCTTTTGCAGCCATTGAAACAGATTTATTTGAGGCTGAGGCTTATAACAATTCTTTCCGTTTCATTAAAACCAAGCAAACGATTGGAAGTGTTGAGAGTCAATTGAATTTGGTATCTGAAGATGTTCAGGCTATCCGTCAGGCAGTTTTAGAATTGGAACAACAAGAGGCTGAAAATAGTGGACGCGTACTCCATGCCTTGGACTTGTTTGAAAAACTGCAAGAAAATGTGGAGAAGAATGAAGTTCAGTATGGGCAAGCACTGCCAGAAATTCGCACTCAAATGGAGCATATTGAGGCTGAATTCAGTCGCTTTGTGAAGCTCAATTCCTCCGGTGACCCTGTGGAGGCTGCTGAAGTATTGGATAAAACTGAGAACTACATCATAGCCTTATCACAAATTGTTGAAGGTGTTCCAGAAGTTGTGGAGCAACTGGAAAGTAAATTACCAGACCAATTAGATGATTTGGAGACAGGTTATCGGAAACTGTTGGAAGAGGATTACCATTTCCAAGAAACAGATATCGAAGCACGTTTCCAACAATTACATTCTCGCTTGCAAAAAAATGGAGCCAACCTGAAGGCTTTGGAATTGGATAGCACTAAGCTTGAAAATGAGCTTATCCAAGAAGATATTGATGGCCTATATGCTATCTTTACCAAAGAGATGGATGCCAAGAAGGAAGTGGACAAGCTGATTCAAAGCTTGCCGAACTATCTTCGCCATACACAAAGTAATAACCAGAATCTTGTGGATGAAGCAGAACGTCTTTCTGTGAATTACATTGTTAAAGAATCTGGTATCCGTCAAATTCATGAGCTTCAAAGTGAATTGATTGCGATGGAAAAATTGGTTATGAGTCGAGTTGATGAAAGCCAACATGCGGAAGAAATTCCATTCTCACAAGTTTTAGAGGAATTGGAAGACAGCCGTGCACGTTTGGAAAAAATCGAAGATGTGCAAATGGAATTGGGCGATAGCTTGGCGCAAATTGAAAAAGATGACAGTGCTGCTCGTCAAAAGGTGAGCATTGCTGTTAACAAGTTGCACACGATTAAGCGGTATATGGAAAAACGTAAATTACCAGGCATTCCACAATCTTTTTTGAGTCTGTTCTTTACGGCTAGCCATAATGCAGAAGATCTTCTCAATGAATTGGATCAAGAGCGCGTGGATGTAGAATCTGTAAATCGTCTCTTGGAAATTCTTAACCAAGATATGGCTGAGTTGGAAGCAGAGACTTATACTATTGTAGGGAATGCTACCTTGACAGAGCAACTCCTTCAATATTCCAACCGTTACCGTTCCTTTGACGAGACGGTTCAAGCAGCTTTCCAAGAATCTCTTCATATTTTTGAAGAGGAGTTCGACTACCAAGCTTCTTTCCAACGTATCTCTGATGCCCTTGAGACAGTGGAGCCTGGGGTAACGGAACGTTTTGTGAAATCTTACGAAAAAACACGTGAGAAAATTTTATTTTAATAGGATGATAAAAGACTGGAGCCGCGGTGTTCCAGCCTTTTTCTTAGAGGAGAATGTATGAAAAAAATTTTTACAGATGTCGGTAAGGTCTTCAAAGGCCTTGGATCGGATCTATGGACTTATTTTATTCGTATTGGAATTTTACAGATTTTAATTGGTACTATTGGAGCCTATCTGCTAGAATTTTCCTTCCGCTTTATTCTTTTTTCAGCGGATCAGGAGAGTTTACGCCTCGATAATTTAATGAGTATCCTGTTAAATCCAGTGAGTTTAATCGCTTTGCTGTTCTTTTTAGTGGTGACTGCTGGCTTAATCTTTTTTGAAATGACGGCTTTATCTCTGATTGTCTATGGAGCTTATCAACAGCAATATTTTTCATGGCGTGATATTTTTCAGAATACTTGGATAAGCTTTAGTAAGCAAAGATGGTTAGATTTACCAGTCTTTCTCCTCTATTTAATCTCTCTGATACCAGTAGCAAATTTGGGTTTTGGTCCATCGCTGACAAGTAAGCTTTATATACCAGCCTTTATTACGGGAGAATTAACCAAGTCAACTTGGGGAAGTTTGTTGTTGCCAATTCTCTTTTTACTGGTAATCTATATTAATGTGCGGCTTATCTTTACCCTCTCGCTGATTTCTTTGGAGCAAATTTCCATTCGCCAAGCCATCTGGGAGTCTTGGGAATTAACTCGGACTGGAAAATCTCGTCTCCTAGGAGCTTGGATTGTAACGGAGACACTGATTGCACTCTTAGCCATTTTGATTGTGTTGCTGACAGTATGGAGTTCGACTGTCTTTGATCCGAATGGTCAATCCTTGGTTATTCAGAGTTTCTTTTTAACCATTATTGAGTGGATCCTTTATGGCTTTACGTTCTTGAGTAAAATTTCTCTCATGACCTTTCTTCTTTGGGAAATCATTCACCAAAATCGCGTTGCCAAGGATTTGGTGGCTCATAGAGGGCAGGCTTCTGAGAAACGCCTCTTACTTTATCTAGGCATGCTCCTAGCTTTCCTTTTGTTTATGGCAGCCAGTGGTTTGCAATTAGTGAATCAGGTTTTAAATAAGGAGCAATTAACCATTGCGCATCGTGGTTTTGTGAAAAAGGCTGTGGAGAATTCCTTGGAAGGAATTAAAGCATCCAAAGAAGCAGGAGCAGACCTCGTTGAAATGGATGTCTTGATGACCAAGGATCATAAATTAGTGGTCATGCACGATTATAATTTAAACCGTTTAGCAGGATTGGATAAAAAAGTTGCCGATATGACCTATGATGAGGTGGTTGGCCTTCCTTTAACGCAAGATGGTCATCAGGCAAAGTTGCCTTCGTTTGAAGAATTTGTCCAAGTAGCTAAGGAAAATAATATTAGGCTTTTGGTTGAGTTGAAACCTCATGGATCGGAACCTGAGGATTATGTAGATCTTGTTTTAGAGGAATTAAATCGTTTGGATCCAGAACACACTTACCCAGTGATGTCTTTAAAACACCAGGTAATGCGAGAATTAGAAGATAAGGAGCCACAAATCGAGACAGGCTACGTTATTCCTTTTAATTTTGGTGATTTGCAAATGGATCAGGTGGACTTCTTAGCGGTTGAGGAATTCTCTTATCCCGATCAATTAGTGGAGGAAGCTAAAGAAGCGAAGAAGCCTCTTTATATTTGGACTATTAATGAAGATACAGAGATGGTTCGCTATCTTCAAACTCCATTAGATGGAATGATTACCGATTTCCCAGATAAAGTGCAGGCTTACAAGGGAGAGCTCTCTCAGCAAAGCAATTATTGGGAACGCTTGTTACGGATTATTGAGGATATTCAGGTATAGTTGTTCCGACCTCTTTTTTAGTCTAGCTTGTTGTGAGGCATGGTATAATAGGGGCATAGTAAATGTAGAAAGAGCGGTAGAATATGAAAGGGTTTCTTAAATTTTTGAGTGTCTTGGCGGTACTTCTAGGAATTACTTGGTATCTTTTGCTTCCGAGTAAACCTGTGACAGATCAAGAGCGGTTTGGAACTTGGGAAGATAAAACGAATTTTGTGACCTTGATTCAGCAAGCGATTTCCAATTTAACCTCTACTGGTGATGGATTGACTTCACAAATGGTGGTTTCGAACAATACCTTGAAATCCATTTTGAATGAGAATCTTTCGGAGGAACAAAAGTCAGATTTAGCAGATTCTGCTATTAGCTTTGAACAATCTAATCTTCAAGTTCGTCAACCTCTAGTTCTATTTGATCCCCTAACCAGCCAATTAGAGTTGAATATGACTTTGGTAACCAAGGAAGGTCAGTTAGAAGCGGTCATTGAGTCTGCTAAATTGGGGAAAATTCCCTTGCCAAAATTTTTATTGCGTATGGTCTTGGATAAGGATGCTATTTCTCCTGATTTTAGAAGAGATGATTTGACTTTGCCAATTACACTGCCTGCTGAGGGATATGCTTTAGAAAATATTGAAATCCATAATGGTCAAGCCATTGTATATCTCAAGCTAGATCGAGAACGACTCTTAGCCATGCTTGAGTCACAGATGAAACCATAATAGAAATTAGTAAAGAGGCTGGATAAAAACGAACAATTGTAAGCGCCCAATAACAAGGTATCTTTAACCGAACTAGAAATCTAGCTATACTAATCTTATAAATCATCAGGATGGAGATTGATATGGTAGATTCTCGCTCGTTCACTAGGATAAATTTATGTGATT
>NZ_SPPZ01000001.1 GCF_004570525.1 Streptococcus sp. WM07
TAAGGAGTGCCTCTAAACCTCCTTCTAGATAACGGTTCAATAAGTTTCGTACAGTTTGATGAACAAAACCTACTGATTTAGCTACTGCTGTTAAATTCTGACATTCAGAGTAGAGAATGAGAGCTTGAATTTTCCTATGGTGCTGTGCATTCTTTTTATCTTTCAGGGCTTGCTTCAATTCGCTAATTTGATATTCATTTAGTTCGACTTTCATACCTTATAGTATACAGCTATTTTTGTTTTTTGTTAAGTATAAGAAAAAGCCCATGGAGTTCATTTCTCCAGGGCTTTTAACCTTATTCAATAAAGGCATTGATTTCAGCTTCGATAGCTGCGATTTTTGCTTCAGCATCTTCATTAGATTCTCCAACGACTGCCAAGTAGAATTTAATTTTTGGTTCTGTACCTGAAGGACGGACAGCAATCCAGGAGCCGTCTTCCAAGGTGTACTTGAGCACGTCACTTGGTGGAGTTGTAAGAGTAGTGACCTGACCTTGAGCATCTGTTGCGGTTAATTCTTTGAAGTCTTCGGTTAGAACTACTGGACTTTGGTTGAAGTTCGATGGAGCATGCTCACGGAATTTACTCATAATGGCTTTGATTTGAGCAGCACCATCTACACCAGAAAGGGTAACAGAGAGAGTTTTTTCAGAATAGTAGCCATATTCTTTGTAGATTTCTTCAATTCCATCAGCCAAAGTTAGTCCACGAGAACGGAAATAGGCTGCAATTTCAGCTACGATTAGAACAGCTTGAATAGCGTCTTTATCACGAACAAATGGCTTAATGAGGTAACCGAAGCTTTCTTCAAAACCGAAGAGGTAAGTATGGCTACCAGTGTCTTCAAATTCTTGAATCTTTTCAGCAATAAATTTGAAACCAGTCAAGACATTGAACATGGTTGCTCCATAGCTCTCAGCAATCTTAGTGACAAGATCTGTTGATACGATAGATTTAGCTAATGCTGCATTGCTTGGAAGGGTACCAGCTGATTTATGAGCTTCCAAGATGTATTTGGCGATGATGGCACCAATTTGATTACCAGAAAGATTTTTATAGGAGCCATCGGCTTGCAAGACTTCAACACCAAGCCGGTCTGCATCTGGGTCTGTTGCAATCAGAACATCGGCACCAACTTCACGGCCTAATTCTTCTGCAAGAGCAAAGGCAGCTTGACTTTCCGGGTTTGGTGATTTGACAGTAGAGAAGTCAGGGTCAGCTGTTAATTGGCTTTCAACTAATTGTACAGACTCAAATCCTGCTTGAGCTAGAGCACGACGAGCCAACATTTCACCGGTTCCATGCAGTGGTGTGTAGACAATCTTCATATCCTTACCATACTCTTCAATCAATTTAGGATTGATAGTAACGGTTTGAACTTCCTTGAGGTACTCCACATCGACTGCCTCACCAATGATTTCAATGAGGTTACTTGCTTGGGCAGCTTCTGCATCAGCAACTTCAATGCTAAATGGATCTGAGATTTCACGAATGAAATCTGTCAAGGCATCAGCATCTGCTGGTGGCATTTGGCCGCCATCTTCACCGTAAACCTTGTAGCCATTGAATGGTGCAGGGTTGTGTGAAGCTGTAATCATAATTCCAGCGAAAGCATTGAGGTGGCGAACAGCAAAGGACAATTCCGGAGTTGGGCGAAGGCTTTCAAACACATAAGACTTAATGCCATGTTGAGCCAAAACAGCTGCAGCTTCCATTGCAAACTCAGGAGAGAAGTGACGGCTATCATAAGCAATAGCTACACCACGCGCTTTGAATTCATCCCCTTTATGTTCAATTAGCCGCGCTAAACCTTCAGTTGCTTGGCGGACCACAAAGATATTAATGCGATTCGTACCAGCACCGATAATCCCACGCATACCTGCGGTTCCGAATTCTAGGTTGGTATAAAAGGCATCTTCTTTTTGCTTGTCATCCATAGCTTCCAATTCTTCGCGTAAGTAAGCTGGAAGATTTTCTTGCTCAAGCCAGTTCTGATAAGATTCTAAATAGGTCATAGTCTAATCTCCTTTTATTATAATCGCAATCGCTTACATTATATCACTTTTCTTTTATTTTTAAAATAGGAAAAGCAGCAGCTGTAATAAATCCAGCTAGAAGCATTTCGGCAAAAGAGTTAGTTGTGAGAATGGCAGCTAAGAAAGGTTGCAAGTTCCCTTGGTAAATTGCAGGAAATAATAAGAAAATTCCTGAAAGAACAAAGAAAGTATTAGTTAAGGAACCTAGAATACCAGCTAGGCCTAATCCAAAGCGGTTGGGAAGCCAGCGATAAATGAAGTAAGGAAAGAGGCCGATTAGAATTCGAGGAATAAAGGCAATTACAAGCGAAGCCCAGTTACCATTCTCCACGAAGGGGGTAAAGAGATAGCTAGTAGGCTGAATAAAAATAGTATTGGTTACCATGGAGATTAGTCCCATAAAAAAACCAAGTATCATTCCAGTTTTAGGTCCATAGCGAATGGAAGCGATAATGACAGGAATATGAATTAAGGTTGGACGAATGACAAAGGGGAAGATGTTGAATACGAATCCACTTAGCCAGTGAATGACAAGCATAGCGGCTAGGAAAATAGCTAGGGCTGCAGTTGAATTGGATTTACGCAAGATCGAGAACCTCCTTCACACGTTTTAAAATAGTTGGAATCTCTGCTAGGGCACCAACGCCTTGATCACCACAGGCTAAAAGGGATTCCCGAGGTGAGACAATCTGATAGCCGTAATCATGCAATCTAGCAATATTCTTTTGGGTTGCTGGGTGTAGATACATATTGGTATTCATGGCCGGAGCCAGTAATTTTGGAGTAGCGGGTGGTAAAGCCAAGGCTGTGGCAGTTACGATGTTATCTGCCAAGCCATGGGCTAATTTGGCTAAAGTATTGGCAGAAGCAGGGGCGACTAGGAATAGATCTGTCTCCTTAGCTAATTGAATATGATTAACCTTAGTGGGATCTGGTTCATCCATGGTATCCAGATGGACACGATTCTTAGAGAGAACCTGTAAGGTCAAGGGAGTTATGAATGCCTGTGCTGATTCAGTCATCAAAACGTGGACCTGGTGACCATTTTTACCGAATTGGCTAACCAGATCAGCGGCTTTATAGGCCGAGATACTTCCGGTTACTGCTAATGTAATGGTAGCCATGCTAGGATTCCTTTCTAACAAAATCAAGAAGTTTATGAGCGATTTCTTGTTTTGTATGGGCTTGATCAATTTGTTCAGGACCAACTAAGAAAGCTGGATGTTGCTCTTGGTCAATTTGTGACAAATCATTGGCGACAATTAAATCAGCACGGTTTTTTTTCAAGGAAGCCTGTGCTATAGAGATGAGTTCTTCCGAGCTGACAGAAACCAGTAGTTTGAAGCCAATCAGGCGAATAGCAGGATTCCAATCTTTGATTTTTTGGATCAGCTTAGGCGTTTTCTCTAAGAAAATCACTTGGTGCTTGGCTGTAGAGGAATGTTTCCCCCCTTTTTGTTCTGGTTCTAAAAAGACCTGATAAGTGGGGACTTCTTGAAGTTTTTCTAGAGGTACCATTTGCAAAGGACGGTAGTCTGAAACTGCCATACTGTGAATGAGAACATGATGGTTGGGTACTTGCTCTTGGAGGGCCGATTCTAAGTCACTGGTAGTTTTGATGAGAATTTGTTGGAGCTTTGGATGAGCTTGAGGCTTCATCGCATTGGGGGTTGTAATCAAAGTGACTGCAAATCCAGCTTCCAAAAAAGTTTGGGCAATTTGACGCCCCAATCGACCAGTGGATTGATTGGTAATGGCCCGGACCTGATCAATAGGTTCGCTAGTCCCGCCGGATGTGATTAAAATTTTCATATGCTCATTATACACCTTTTGCTGTATAATGAGGAGTGAAGAGGAGGATTGGTCATGAAAACTGATATTCAAATTGCACAAGAAAGTTCCTTGAAACCAATCATAGAGATTGCAGCAAGCCTCGGCCTAGAGTCAAGCTCTATTGAACAATACGGTCCTTATAAAGGAAAAATTGCCTATGAGACTCTTTCACGTTTGAAACAAGAAGAAGCTGGTAAATTGATTTTGGTGACGGCTATTAATCCTACTCCAGCCGGAGAAGGCAAATCGACAGTGACTATTGGACTGGCAGATAGTCTTGCTGCTGCAGGTCATAAAACCATGATTGCACTTAGAGAACCCTCCCTTGGCCCAGTTATGGGCTTGAAAGGAGGAGCTGCTGGTGGGGGTTATGCTCAGGTTCTTCCAATGGAAGATATTAATCTTCATTTCACGGGGGATATGCATGCCCTGACTTCTGCCCATAACACTTTGTCTGCTCTTATTGACAACCACCTTCATCAAGGGAATGACTTGGACTTGGATCCAAGTCGCATTGTTTGGAAGCGTGTCCTAGATATTAATGACCGGAGCTTACGTCAGATTGTGATTGGACTGGGTGGACCTATCAACGGTCAGCCTCGAGAAGATGGGTTTGACATTACTGTTGCTAGTGAAATGATGGCGATACTCTGTTTGGCTCAGGATCTTCAAGATTTGGAACAGCGCTTGTCCAATATTTTAATTGGTTATAAACGGGATGGAAGTCCTGTCTTTGTGAAAGATTTGGGGGCAGCAGGAGCGCTAACGTTATTGCTCAAAGATGCCTTAAAACCGAATTTGGTGCAAACCATTTATGGAACTCCAGCTCTAGTTCATGGGGGGCCTTTTGCCAATATCGCTCATGGATGTAATTCGGTAGTTGCTACGGAGACAGCCTTGTCTTTGGCTGATATTACTGTCACCGAAGCTGGATTTGGAGCTGATTTAGGAGCGGAGAAATTCTTAGATATTAAAGTTCCCCACTTGCGTAAAGCTCCTGATGCGATTGTAGTGGTTGCAACCATTCGTGCTCTGAAGATGCATGGAGGCCTACCTAAACAGGAATTGACACAGGAGGATTTGACAGCCCTTGAAGCTGGATTTGCGAATCTCCACCACCATGTTCAGACTCTAGCATCAACTGGAAAACCTGTTGTTGTCGCCCTCAACCGTTTCTCTGGCGATACAAGTGCAGAATTAGAGCTGCTCAAGCACCTTTGTCTGAACGCTTCCATTCCCATTGCTCTTACAGAAGTTTGGGAAAAAGGGCCTCTGGGAGGCCAAGAATTAGTTGAGCTTCTCCTACCTTACTTATCAGAAGAAAAAGACTTTACCTCGTATTACGACCGTCAAGGAAGTTTCATGGAAAAACTAGAGTCCCTAGTTCAGAAGGCCTATGGTGCCCAAGGTGTGGATTTGACCCCGAAAGCGGTGAAACAGCTGAAGGAGTTTCAGCGTCAGGGTTGGGATCACTTTCCAATTTGTATGGCCAAAACACCCTACTCCCTATCTGATAATCCGAGCTTAGGAGGCCGACCTCAGGATTTCCGAATCACCATCCGTGAATTTCAGGTGCGTCATGGAGCCGGCTTTATCGTGGCTTTGGCTGGAAATGTCTTAACAATGCCTGGTTTACCGAAACAGCCAGCAGCATTGAAAATGGGATTGGATGCAGATGGTCATGCTTTCGGTCTTTTCTAGAAAGTTGACAATGTGATTTCAATCTGTTAGAATGTGAGTATGCGATGAGTCGATTGGTAGTAGAGACTACCCATCAAGCATAGGAGGTCATATCGCAGGAGCGGACCTTGATGAGTTGTGTGAACCTGCTCATCACACGGAAGTGCCTTTCGGATCCCTCCTCTTTTTGAGTGAGGGATTTTTTTGTAAGGAAATGGAGGAATCATATGCGAGTCATTAAACGTGATGGACAAGTAACGGAATTTAACCCTGAAAAAATCTACCAGGCGATTTTAAAAGCAGCCCGGTCTGTTTATGTCTTGGATGATTCTTTACGACAAAATCTTGCCCAAGTAACCAAGAAAGTGGTTATGGATTTGGAAGAAACCCAGATTGAAAAAGCAACTATTAGTATGATTCAATCTATGGTTGAAAATCGTCTTCTAGACGCTGGCTACATCAATATTGCTGAGCATTATATTTCTTACCGTTTGCAGCGAGATTTGGAACGGAATGGCTATGAAGACCGCATTAGTGTTCATCTAAAATTTGAACAATTGAAGTAATAAGACTTGATTTATAACTGTTATTAGCGTAAAATGAAATTGCTTACATAAGAATAACCAAGGCAAAGGGGCCTGTTTCCAATCGCGATGAAGCGATATTATTTGGAACGGGATTCCTTTGCCTTTTTAGGAGTAAACGATGAAAAAAATAATGCTTATTGGGCCTATTGGTGTGGGAAAAACGAGCTTGACCCAACGCTTACATGGCTTGGACTTGGCTTACCAAAAGACCCAGGTGGTTCAATTTCATGAGGATATCATTGATACACCTGGTGAATTTCTACAGCACAGGCAATACTACCATGCTTTAAATGTGACGGCTATGCAAGCTGATGTGATTGGTTTGATGCTAGATGCTAGCAAGGAAGAACAGTTTTTTCCACAAGGTTTTTCAAATTTATTTACCAAAGAGATGGTGGGGCTGATTACCAAGATGGATCTGATTGAGGAGGGGCAATCTATGGATTGGGCTTATTGCCAGCTTCAGGAGGCGGGCTGCCAACGAATTTTTGAACTTTCAGCAGTAGACGATCGCGGTTTATCAGATCTTTTAGAATTTCTACAGGAGGACTAAGATGCAACTATATACAAAAACAGGTGATAAGGGTTTAACAAAATTAGTAGGTGGTCAAAGTGTTGCTAAAGATTCAGAGCGGGTTCAAGCCTATGGGACCATTGATGAACTGAATTCTTGGATTGGTTATTTGATCTGTGATTTGAGTCAGGAAGATGTTCTTCGTGAAGAGTTATTAGAGTTGCAGCACTATTTGTTTGATTGTGGTTCGGATTTATCGACTCCACAAGGTGTTTATCCTTATAAGGTGGATCAAAGTCTTGTGGATTGGATTGAGGAGCGGATTGATTTGTATGCTCCTATTCCTCCAGCTTTGGAAACCTTTATATTACCAGGGGGACATCCGTTGGCAGCTTCACTTCATGTGGCTAGAACGATTGCGCGTCGTGCTGAAAGACATATCGTTGCAGCCATGTGGTCAACAGATATCAATCAAAATGTTTTGGTTTTTGTGAATCGGTTATCGGATTATTTCTTTGCTTTGGCTCGTTTTGTGAATGACAAAATGGGTGAAAAAGATATCCCTTACGAACGAGGCAGTAAGGTCTTCCATGCTATTACAAAAGAAGATGTAGAACGTTGGTCTCGTAAAAATTGAGCATAGCAAGAAGAGGTTGGGAATTTCCCAACCTCTTGTTTGTTATTGAAAGCTAATCTACTACTTTGTAGTTCCCACTAAGCTTCATTGATTAGTATAGCCTTCTAAGGACTGCGACTCTGCAGCTGGACTAAGTCCAAGAAAATGATGGTACTAATCGTAGAATGAAAATGAATGGGTATTCATGAGGTCGAAGCTTTACATCGAAACTCGACTTCTACTAAAACTTAGATTCAAAGATCTGACTTAAAGCTAGGCTTATCACAGTGGCGGGACCGTGTTGGATTTACACCAAACTTCCATGAATCTAAGAGTACAATAATCAATTTCTTCTAATCCTAGTTTATTCTTTATTTTTAGAAAAGGCAAGTAAAAGCTTTCGGTTGGATAAGAATTTTTTTAAATATCCTATTCCTATCTTTACTTGAGACGGAAGCGCTTTTATGTTACACTAGGTATAAGTACAATGGCGTACATCGAATGAAACAAGCAATGAAGCTACAGGAGAGGACTAGGACGTAGGAGTTGTAGGTCTTTTCATGTGGCTTATTTTGTATTAAAGGAGTGCCTATGTATCAGATTTGTTATAAAACAGAGCTCTTAGTCGGGGCAGGAGCTTTACGGGGATTGGAGAAATATCAACAACAAACAATTCTAGTTGTTGCAGATCCCTTTTTGGAAAAGACAGGTCAATTAGAGGAGATTTTAGCCTATTTACCTGCTAGTAATCAAGTGACCATTTTTAGTGAGATTCAGCCAGATCCACCGATTGAGGTTGTTATTGCAGGAATTCAGGCTTGTCCTGAAGATGGAGTGGATTTGATCTTAGCGATTGGAGGTGGATCAGCCCTAGATGCAGCAAAAGCGATTTACTATTTTGGTAAGAAGCAAGGACGATTTAAAGAGGTAGAATTGGTTGCGATTCCGACCACTAGTGGAACGGGATCGGAGGTAACGGACTTTTCCGTGATTACAGATGCTGAATTAGGCCGCAAATATCCAATTGTAGATCGAAGTCTGCTGCCTGATGTTGCGATACTAGATGCAGAATTGGTGAAAAGTTTGCCGCGTTCAATTACAGCAGATACAGGAATGGATGTTTTGACACATGTGTTGGAAGCCTATGTTTCTCCAAAGGCTAGTGATTTTTCGGATGCGTTAGTGGAAAAGACTGTTCAACTCGTATTTGAGTATTTACCTCGTGCCTATCGGAATGGTCAGGATCTTGAAGCCCGCGAAAAGATGCATGTAGCCTCCACGATGGCAGGAATGGCTTTTAATTCAACATCACTTGGAATTACCCATAGTCTATCTCATGCGGCAGGCGCAGTTTTTCACATTCCTCATGGCCGTCTCAATAGTATTCTCTTACCGCAAGTGATTGCCTTTAATGCAGGTTTGGACGGTGTTCGCTTGGATCGGGAGCATGTGGAAACAGCTAAACGCTACCAACGCTTGGCTCGCTTATTAGGCTGTTCAGCCTCTAATCCAGGATTAGGAGTGAAACAATTTTTGCAAGCTCTGAAAAGTTTGCAGAGAAAGTTGGATCTACCATTAACGTTTGCTAAATATGGAGTAGATCGGGCTTTATTTGATGAGAAGAAAGAGACGATTGCTGCTTCGGCTATTCAGGATCCATGTACATTGACCAACCCACGTCAACCTAATCCAGATGATTTAGTGACTATTCTTGAGAATCTTTATTAATTTTGAAAAAATAAGAAAAATTGTTATGATAAAATAACGAATAGAGTCAGGAGAAAAAATGGCTGAGAAACAAAGAATGATTCAAGAATATGTGCCGGGGAAGCAGGTTACTTTGGCACATTTAATTGCAAACCCAGATCCAGTGATTTTTGAGAAATTGGGTTTGCAGGCTAAGGAACAGGGAGCTATTGGAATATTAACAATCACGCCTAGTGAAGCGGCGATTATTGCGGTGGATTTAGCGACCAAAGCTGCCGGTGTGCAGATTGGTTTTGTGGACCGCTTTAGTGGATCGGTAGTGATGACAGGGGATGTATCCTCTGTTGAAACAGCTTTAGTAGCAGTGTTAGATGGTCTTAAAGCTATCCTTGGGTTTACCAGTACTGTGGTAACCAAGACTTAGTTGTGAAAGAGTGAGCGCATGAAAAGTAAAATTGTAATCGTCGATGATGACCCTATTGTTCGCCTTGATATTCGACATATCTTGGAAAAGGAAGATTACCAGGTAGTTGCAGAAGCCAAAGATGGCTTTGAAGCGATTGAAGTTTGTCAAAAATTCCATCCAGATTTAGTGATGATGGATATCCAATTGCCATTGTTGGATGGTTTGACAGCTAGTAAAAAAATATTAGATGATGGATTGACCTATAGTGTTATTCTTTTGTCTGGTTTTACAGATGAGCACTATGTTCAAAAGGCTAAACAATGTGGAACAAGTGCTTATCTAGTTAAACCTCTAGATGCAAAATCGCTCATTCCAATGGTGGAAGTCTGTTTAGAAAAAGGCCGCGAATCCTATGCATTAAAAGAAGAAACCCAAAAATTAGCGAAAAAAATTGAAGATCGGATTTTAATTGAAAAAGCGAAGGGACTTTTGATGCAGCAGAACCATTTATCTGAACCGGAGGCCTTTAAGCAAATTCGTACAATCAGTATGCAAAAACGCGTGCCGATGATTGAAATTGCGAAATTGCTATTGATGCATGATGAATTATAGAGAAAAAATGAAGATTCTCTGCGAGGAGCAAACCGATCTTGAACCCGCAGCAGTCTCTTACCTTATTCAACAGGCTGAGCAATTAGAAAAACGGCAACAATATCAGCAGGAAGATGTCTTTATTGATGTGCGAAGCTTGGGGCAGGCTAATCAAGCTTTGGTAATCTACCATAAAAAACCGGTTAGCCAACCTAGTCTCTATAAAGACGAGGTGGTTGGTGATTTGGCCGATTTAAGCAATGAACCAGGGGTGATTCGTACCTTAGAAACTGGTCTAGCTTCCGTAGGCTTGACCGCCCTATCCCAAGAGGGACTGATGATTTATCAGACTGTCTATCCGATTACTTGGGAGGGACGAGTTATAGGGACTTTAATTATTGAAATGCCACCGCCCCCACTCCCATCTTCATTTCCAATGCAGGAATCTTCACAGGTTCCTTGGGAAGAAGAACTCCCAGGATTTTTAGAACATTTGGACAATCTAATCTTTGTATTTAACGGAGAGGGAACCTTGATTTTTGCGAATGCTAAAGCTCGTCATCTGTATGCGGGGCATTTGGGCTACAAGGATCCTCTCCCGGGAATGCATTATGATAATTTAGTGCTGGATACATTGACTTTTGAGGATTTGTTGTTTCATAACCAAGTTCAAGGTTTGGAAATCGAGGAAGTTCGTGTTCCGTATGGGGGGTATTTCTTTCAATTAAGACGTCAGTTCATGTCCAATGGATTTCTATTAATGGAGTGTCGAGATGTGAGTGAAATTTGGCAGCTTCAAAAACAAATTGAAGAGCAACAGATGAGCTTACGAGAGATTAACCACCGTGTCAAAAACAACTTACAAACTTTGGTATCCTTGTTGCGTTTACAGGCTCATCAGACAGATAATGTTCTTGTGGAACAGGCATTGGAGCAGAGTGTTCACAGAATTTTATCAATAGCCAATATTCATGACCTCCTATCAGCAGAAAAGGGAAATCAAATGGCCGTTCGTCCCCTGTTGTTACGGGTCTTGGAGACAGTTCGACGGTCTTTTGGTCAGGAATTTATCCAAGTAGTGTGGCAAGTAGATCCAGATTATGAACTCGATTCAAGTCGAGCGACGGCTTTAGCCTTGATTGTGAATGAATTATTGCAAAATTCATATGAGCATGCCTTTCCAAAAAAACAATTGAATTCGCAAATTCGGTTGCATTTATCTAGGAAAGATGGTATTATTAAGTTATTGATAACTGACAATGGTAGCGGTTACAATGTCAAGCAAGGTTTTGCAGAAGGCCATCTTGGTCTCATTTTGGTAAAACGCTTTGTTGAAGATAAGTTGTCCGGTAGATTGGACGTTCAATCAAGTCCCCGTGGGACAAGGACACGCATCACTTTTCATGAATAAGATAACTCTCTACAATGGTGTAGGGACGGTAAGAAGCAAAGACGCTTAGAGAATAGATCCATTTATGGACCTAGTTCTTTAAGTGTCTTTTTTTGGAGGTATTCCATGTCAGAAAAAATACTGAGTGTCGGGTTAGATATTGGGACAGCTACAACACAACTAGTTCTATCCCAATTAACGATTGAAAACATAGCCTCAGTTTTTACGATTCCTCGTGTGTATATTACAGACAAAGAGGTGTTACACAAAAGTGAGATTATGTTCACTCCTCTATTGGATAACCATTTGATAGAAGCCGAACAAATCAAGACTTTTGTTCAAAAAGAATACAAGCGTGCAGGGATTAGCCGCGAAGATATTCAAATGGGAGCTGTTATTATTACAGGGGAATCGGCACGTAAGGATAATGCGAGTCAAGTGTTAGAAGCCTTGAGTGGCTATGCTGGGGACTTTGTTGTAGCCACGGCAGGTCCAGATTTGGAAAGTATTATTGCTGGAAAAGGAGCATGTAGTCATCTATACTCAGAAACCCATCACACATCGGTGGTAAATATTGACATTGGTGGGGGAACTTCTAATTATGCTCTCTTTCGAGAAGGAGAAGTTCAGGACACTGCATGTTTTGATATTGGTGGTCGATTAATAAAGCTGGATCCGAACAGTCTGATCATTCATTACATTGCACCGAAATTGCAAGAAATTATCAAGCAGGAACAGTTGCAACTGACAGTCGGTCAACCGCTGAATCGTGCAGATCTCGATCGCTTATTGGGAATTTTGGTCGAAGTGATGGAGGAATCTGTTGGTCTTCCAGGTCGGAGTCCTTATTTTGATCTATTGGTGACCAATCATGGCTTAAAAAAAGGACAAGAGATTAGTTGTGTATCTTTTTCAGGAGGTGTCGCGGATGCGATTGCTCTTGCTGAGCAAGAAATCGATGACTTTTTATACGGAGATATTGGTATCTTGCTAGGACGAGCGATTGCCCAGTCGGCTATTTTTAAAGAAAAAGAAATTGTTCAATCAGCAGAGACGATTCGGGCTACTGTAGTCGGGGCAGGTAGTCACACAACAGATGTTAGTGGAAGTACGATTACTTATATAGCTGATGTTTTACCACTAAAAAATATGCCTGTTTTGAAGATGTCTGATGAGGATGAAGCTTGTGATCAGGGACAATTGGGAATCCGGATTCGTGAAAAATTACAATGGTTCCAACTGGAAAATCAGGTTCAACAAATTGCGCTAGCTTTTAAGGGCAAGAAAAGTCCAACTTTTGTAGAGGTTGAAGCCTATGCAGATGCGATTGTTGAAGGGATGGCAGCCAGTATTGAGGAAGGTTATCCTCTAATTGTTGTTGTAAGAGAAGATATGGCGAAGGTGTTGGGACAATGTCTCTATGCTCGGCTTCCCCAAGATTACCCTTTTGTCTGTATTGATTCGGTTGATGTCCAAAATGGAGACTACCTAGATATTGGAAGACCTATTGTGGAGGGCTCTGTTCTCCCAGTTATTGTGAAGACACTAGTATTTGATTCCTAAAGGAGGAAGCGATTCATGATTTTAAAAACAAAATTATTTGGTCGTGTCTATGAATTTTCGTCAGTGAAAGAAGTTCTAGCCAAGGCTAATGAGTATAAGTCAGGGGACCAGTTAGCAGGTGTGGCTGCACAATCTGCGGAAGAGCGTGTAGCGGCTAAGGTTGTTCTGGCACAATTAACGCTTGCAGATTTATTTAACAATCCTGTTGTTCCTTATGAAGAAGATGAGGTCACACGGATTATTATTGATGATGTCAACCTTCGTACTTATGAAAAAATTAAACATTGGACTGTTGAAGAATTACGGGAGTGGATTTTAGATACAAATACGAAGAATGTCGACATTCAATGGATTTCTCGTGGTTTAACATCGGAAATGGTGGCTGCTGTTGCAAAATTGATGACCAATCTTGATTTGATTGTAGCAGCTAAGAAAATTGTGATTACCAAAACAGCCAATACAACTATTGGAGTTCCGGGTACATTTTCTTCCCGCCTGCAGCCCAACCATACAACGGATGATCCAGATGGAATCATGGCTTCTACTATGGAAGGATTTGCTTATGGTTGTGGGGATGCCTTGTTAGGATTGAACCCAGTTGATGATTCAGTTGAAAGTACCAAACGGGTTCTCCATAAATTTAATGACTTTATTGAGGAATATCAAATTCCAACTCAGCACTGTGTCCTAGCTCACGTTACGACTCAAATTGAAGCTATGAATCAGGGAGCTCCGACAGGATTGGTATTCCAGTCTATTGCTGGATCTGAGAAAGGGAATACCGCTTTTGGTTTTGATGCTAAAACGATTCAAGAAGCGCGTGATACAGCTCTTAAAGTTGGTTCTGCCGCAGGTCCTAATGTCATGTATTTTGAGACTGGACAAGGTTCTGAGTTGTCATCAGATGCTCATTATGATGCCGATCAGGTGACTATGGAAGCTCGTTGTTATGGTTTTGCGAAGCATTATGATCCTTTCCTTGTGAATACAGTTGTTGGTTTTATCGGACCTGAGTACTTATATGATTCTAAACAAGTTATTCGTGCTGGTTTAGAAGACCATTTTATGGGTAAATTGTCTGGTATCTCGATGGGATGTGATATCTGTTATACCAATCATATGAAGGCTGACCAAAATGATGCGGAAAACCTTCTTGTACTTTTGGGAGCAGCAAATGTTAACTACATTATGGCTATCCCACATGGCGATGACATCATGTTGAATTATCAAACAACTGGTTATCATGAGACAGCTACTATGCGCGACTTATTAGATAAACGACCAATTAAGGAATTCGAAGAGTGGATGGAAAAAATGGGTCTCATGGAAAATGGTCGCCTAACTGCCTTGGGTGGTGATGGGTCTGTCTTTATGCAAAGCAAGTAAGAGGAGGTAGAAGAGTGGACGAACTACAATTAAAGGAAATGATTCGAACTCTCTTGAGTGAGATGGTTGATTCAGATAAGGAAGAGACTCCGATTCAAGCAGAGCCTCTAAAGCAGACAGAGACAGTCTCTATTGAGAGTCAAGTTGAGGATGGGTTTATTGATGATATCACAGAAGTAGATATTCAAGAGCAATTTTTGGTTCCAAATGCTGTTAATGAAGAGGCCTACCGTAAGATTAAAAAATTCACACCAGCACGACTTGGTTTGTGGCGGGCAGGGACTCGGTATAAGACACAATCTGTCCTACGTTTTCGGGCAGATCATGCGGCAGCGCAAGATGCAGTCTTTTCATACGTGTCTCCAGACTTTGTTGAAGAAATGGGCTTTATTCCGGTTCACACATCTGCTTCTAGTAAAGATGAGTACTTAACACGCCCAGATTTGGGACGGATTTTTCCAGAGGATCAGCAAGCTATTATTCAGGAAAAATGCAAACGAAATCCCAAAGTTCAGATTATTGTAGGGGATGGTCTAAGTTCCTCGGCTATTGAAGCAAATCTTAAAGATTTTTTACCAGCTTTGAAGCAAGGACTAACCATGTTTGGTTTGGATTTTTCAGAGGTTCTCTTCATTAAACATGCCAGAGTTGGGGCGATGGATCATATCGCAGAGTTAACGGGAGCAGAAGTTGTATGTATGCTTGTTGGAGAACGTCCTGGTCTTGTAACAGCTGAATCCATGAGTGCATATATTGCTTATAAACCTTGGATTGGAATGCCAGAAGCTAAGCGGACTGTTTTGTCTAATATCCATAAAGGAGGAACACCGGCTGTAGAAGCTGGAGCTTATGTAGCAGAAATCATTAAGAAGATTTTGGATCATAAAAAATCAGGTGTTGATTTAAAAGGATAGAAGGAGAATAGAATGGTCAAACAGGAACGGTTAGGAGTTAATGTATTGACATCGTTGCTAATTCCGAATGTTGATGCAGCCTTAGCAGCCTCTTTGGAGCTTAAACCTCATCATCGGAGTGTGGGGGTTGTGACCTCTGATTGTGATGATGTTACCTATGTGGCTTTGGATGAAGCAACCAAGGCAGTGGATGTTGAAATCGTCTATGCGAAAAGCATGTATGCAGGAGCTGGAAATGCTTCTACAAAACTGGCTGGGGAAGTTATTGGCATTATTGCTGGACCAAATCCAGAAGAAGTTCGTAGTGCTTTGGATGTGATTGTCTATGAGATTGAAAATGGAGCAAGCTTCTACAGTGCCAATGAAGATAACAGCATTCCTTATTTTGCTCACTGTATTGCACGATCAGGCTCTTATCTTTCTCAAGCAGCGAATGCTGAGGAAGGAACGGCAATTGCTTATTTGATTGCTCCTCCAGCTGAAGCGGTAGTTGGTTTGGATGCAGCTCTAAAAGCAGCAGATGTTCAAATTGGGGCTTTTTATGGACCACCAAGTGAAACAAACTTTGCAGGTGGATTATTGGTCGGCAGTCAGTCTGCTTGCCGGGCTGCTTGTGATGCTTTTGCGAGAGTTGTCGAGCAGATTGCGGATAATCCAAAAACCTACTAGATAAGGGGAGATTTGTATGACACAAAAAGCACTTGGCTTAATTGAAGTAGAAGGCTTCTTAGGTGCGGTTGTGGCGGCTGATCTTGCTCTAAAAACGGCTGATGTTCGTTTGATTCAAGCGGAAACTGTTAAGGCTGGATTGAAAAATGTCCAGATTATGGGAGATGTGGGAGCCGTAAAGGCGGCCATTGAGACGGTGAAATCCGAGTTAGGGCAAGAACCTTACTTTATTTCGAGTCATGTCATTGCCCGTATGGATTCTCAAACAGAGCAATTGTTATTCTCGCATCCAGTAGAAGGTCAGGATGTTGAAGAAGAAACGGTCGTTTTAGAGGAGACTCCTATAGCAGTAACAGAACACGAAGAGACTCAACAAAGAGTTCCCAAATACGAACGCTTGAAGCTAGAGGGTATGACGGTGGTTAAGTTGCGTAGCCTAGCCTACCAGGAGCCGGCTATTGGGCTCACTAAAAAAGAGATAAAATTCGCCCATAAAGCAATCTTACTAGAAGCTTTAGAAAAAATAGAAAAGGAGTAGGCGTCTATGTATATTGAAGATAAGGACTTGGCGTCAATCCAGGAAGTAAGAAATCTGATCCGGACGGCAAAGAAGGCTCAGAAAGAGTTGGCCCAATGGAATCAAGAACAGATTGATACCCTGGTAAAAGTCGTCACCAAGGCCTGCTATGATAAACGAGAATATCTAGCTAAACTAGCTGCTCAAGAGACTGGTTTTGGTCGTTGGGAAGATAAGGTTTTAAAAAATGCCTTGGCTTCTCAAGGAGTATACGAAGAAATTAAGCATCAAAGAACAGTTGGTATTTTATCAGAAGATGCTAAAACGGGACTAACAGAAGTAGCTGTACCAGTTGGAGTTATTGCAGGGCTAATCCCTTCTACAAATCCAACCTCCACCGTTATCTATAAGGCATTGTTAGCTCTTAAAACAGGGAATAGTATTATCTTTTCTCCGCATCCCAATGCCCTTAAGAGTATTGAGGCAACCGTTGAGATTATTCAAGAGGCAGCTAAATCAGTTGGTTGTCCACCAGGAGCCGTCTCATCCATTCACCGTGTCTCTATTCCGGCAACGAATGAATTGATGCGTCATAAGGATACTAACCTTATTTTAGCAACAGGTGGAACAGCCATGGTACGAGCAGCCTACTCTTCTGGTACACCAGCAATTGGAGTAGGACCAGGAAATGGGCCAGCCTATATTGAGTCAACTGCAGATATCTCTCATGCAGTCCAACAAATCTTGGATTCAAAAACCTTTGATAATGGAGTGATTTGTGCTTCTGAACAATCTGTGATTGTTGAAGAGTCTAATAAAGAAGCTGTCATTGCAGAATTTAAACGTCAAGGAGCTTATTTTGTTCCTGCAGAAGATGCTAAAAAATTAGGAGCCTTTGTTATTCAGCCAAATGGGATGATGAATCCAAAAATGGTTGGGAAGCCAGCACCTCTAATTGGGGAAATGGCTGGAATATCGGTACCAGCAGATGCACGGGTCTTGATTGCAGAAGAAACTGGGGTTGGTAAAGGTCATCCATTCTCCTTGGAAAAACTTGGGCCGGTTCTTGGTTTTTACACCGTTAAAGATTGGGAAGAAGCTAGTGATTTAGCCAATCGTATCTTGAACAATGAAGGTGCAGGTCATACTTTTGCCATTCATAGTCAAAATCAGGATATTATTCGTGAGTTTAGCTTACGGACTCCGGTATCTAGACTTTTAGTTAATACTGGATCTGCCCTTGGTGGAGTTGGTGCCACAACCGCCTTGTTCCCATCCTTCACTTTAGGGTGTGGAGCGATAGGAGGAAGTTCAACTTCTGATAATATCAGTCCTATGAATTTGATTAATATCCGCCGCATTGCTAGTGGACAGCGGAATTTAGCCGATTTACGGAAGACTGAAAATCAAGTAGTAGAGGTTGTGAAGGAACTTAAATCTGAAAGCTCATTCAGCGATGAGGCCTTAATCGAAACCCTCGTTGCAAAAGTTTTAGAAAAATTAACATAAAAGGAGAATAGAAGATGAATGCAAATGCACTTGGAATGGTAGAAACAAAAGGACTTGTAGGCGCAATTGAAGCAGCAGATGCGATGGTCAAAGCAGCTAATGTAACGTTGGTTGGAAAAGAACAAATTGGTGCTGGTTTGGTAACGGTTATGGTTCGTGGGGATGTTGGTGCAGTTAAGGCTGCGACAGATGCAGGAGCAGCAGCAGCAGAAAATGTAGGGGAATTAATCTCTGTACACGTTATTCCACGTCCACACTCTGAAGTAGAAGTTATCCTTCCAAAATAGGAAGCAAGGGGGAGGGACCGGAATAGAAACTGGTCCCTTCATGTTCCCTTGAGGGTAGGAAAGGAAGTGACTGTATGACTCTGTATACAGAAGCACGAATTCGCAAAATGATGCGGGAATTAGATTTGGAAGCTTCAGGGCAGTTGCTCTTAGAAGCGGGATCCATTTTGACTCCTTCTGCTAAAAGCTTCCTCAGAGACCGTCGCATGAACGTTTCATGGAAAGAAGCTAACTCTTCGGAAAAAACGGATTTTCTATCTCTACCCACAGACACTTTGTTTCGCTTGGAAAAAGTCTATCCTTATTTTTTAAAAGCTCAAAAAGTCTTAAGGCAGTATTATTTGCTTGATAAAGAAGAAAAATTGATTCATTATTTCCATCAACTTCAAACATTGAGAAAAGGGAAAGAATTAGAACTAGAAATTTCTGTAATTTTCGCAGATGACAGTGCTGATCGACTCATGAATCAAGTTTTGGAGAAGCCAATCTGGGCGTTGGAGCTCTATCAATTATCGATAGAGTTGAATCAAATTTATTGTGAATATGAATTAGCTTGGTCAACCGAATCCCAAAATCGGCATGAACAATTTTTGAGACAGTTAAAAAAAATAGTGGGTGGAATTCAAAGCTTGATTGTGGAGTGAGGAAATACAATGAAATTAGAAACATTGATTGAAAAAGTAGCTGAACGGGTTCAAGAGCAACTAGATTCTAGTTTTGAAATTGAAGCCAGTGGCCGTCATGTCCATCTGAGCCAGAAAGATTTGGAGAGTCTTTTTGGACCAGGATATGAATTAACGAAGATGAAGGACTTATCCCAACCAGGTCAATATGCAGCACAAGAAAGAGTGACCCTTATTGGTCCGAAAGGTATCTTTCGAAATGTAGTCATTTTAGGACCTGTTCGGAAGGAATCACAAGTAGAAGTTTCTGCGACAGACTGTTTGCAATTGGGAATTCAAGCACCTGTGAGAGAGAGTGGTGATATTGAAGGCACACCTGGAATTGTTCTTGTGAATGGAAATCGCACAGTTTCTTTGGACAAAGGATTGATTGTTGCCAAGAGGCATATCCATATGACACCAGAGGATGCAGAACGCTTGGGTGTTTCAAATCATGAAATTGTCCAAGTTCGAGCAGAGGGACAACGCCCGCTTATTTTTGATGATGTGGTGGTTCGGGTTAGTCCACAATTTGCGACTTACATGCATATAGATTATGATGAAGCCAATGCTGCAGGATTTGTTAAAGGTATGCGTGGTCGTATCGTAAAGATTTCAGAAACATAGGAGATGGCTTATGACGCAAATTGAAGATCTTATTCAAGCTGTGACAGACCGCCTCTTAGAAAAATTGACTGTAGAAACTGCCAGTAAGGAGTCAGAAAAGGTTTATGTTTTTGGCTCAGAGGACTGTAAGCGTCAGATTCAAAATTTGGGTTTTGAAGTGGTAGAAGATGCCCAACAAGGGAAGGTTTTGGTTATTGAATCTTTAGCAGATGCAGCCGTTTTCCGTTTGGCGAATCTTTGTCCACTGACAACCTTAGAAGAATGGATTTTGCAGGCTCTGCAGCAGGGAAAAGCGGTTTTTGTTTTAGGGGCTATGCCGACTGTGCAAGGCTCTACTAAGGCTCTGCGGACTAGTATTGGAAACGCGAATCAAACAGTTTGTTCATTTGGATTACGATTTACAGATGTTGAGGGTTTGAAAGAATTTTTACAGCGGAAAGAAGTCACACCTAAAAATGGAAAACGTAGATTGTTAACAGAGGAGAAAGCCCAATCCCTTGGCTTATTACCGGGTGATTACCTGGATGCCAAAAACTGGCTTATTACTCCGTTAGCTCGTGATTTTTTACGTCGAAATAGGATTAGGATAGATGAATAAGGAGTGGGGAGATGTTTGTCGGTAAAGTCAAGGGTAGCCTATGGGCTACTCGAAAAGAGGAAGCCTTGAATGGTTTGAAGTTTTTAGTTGTTGAACGCCAATTAAATGACCAGCAAACAGATCCCGCTCATGTGATTGCGGCAGATTTAATTGGGGCTGGCCAAGGTGACATGGTATTGGTTACGACAGGAAGTAGTGCCCGTGTGGCCCTGGATAGGACCGATGTGCCAATTGATATGCTGGTTGTTGGAATCATCGATAAGGTAGCTTATGAAGATGATAATTAGAAAGGAAAGCAAATGAGTATCAATGAGATAATCATTTATGTAATGGTCCTTTTTCTACTGATTGGAGCAGTTGATAAGTGTATCGGTGGAAAATTGGGACTGAGTGAGCAGTTTGAAGAAGGGATTATGGCCATGGGTGCCTTGGCTTTATCTATGGCTGGGATTATGGTCGTAGCTCCTCTATTAGCTGATTTATTAAAGCCAATTATTGTTCCAATTTATGGATTGGTTGGTGCGGATCCCTCTATTTTTGCGACAACTTTTATTGCCAATGATATGGGAGGTGCTCCCTTGGCTTTGAGTTTGGCAGAGAATGAAGAGGTCGGAAAATTTGCGGCCTATGTTCTTGGCTCTATGATGGGTCCAACTTTGGTGTTCACAATTCCAGTTTCTCTTGGAATCATTGAAAAAGAAGATCGCCCTTTATTAGCACGTGGTATTCTCTATGGTTTGGTTACGGTTCCTATCGGTTGTTTAATTGGAGGTCTTTTAGTACCAGGATTGGGCTTTGGCACACTACTGATTAATTTAATTCCAATTATTATCGTATCCGCACTAATTTTCCTTGGTCTAGTTATGGCACCTGAAAAAATGATTAAGGGATTTGAGGTTTTTGGACAAATTATTGTGACCATTGCAACTCTTGGTTTAGCTTTTGGAGCAGCGCAACTCTTAACAGGAAATGAATGGCTTTTGAGTCTTTATCCGAGTGGAGCGGAGACCTTGGTAGAAGCCTTTGAAGTTGTCGGAACAATTGCGGTTACCTTAGCGGGAGCCTTTGGCTTGGTAGCAGTCTTTACTAAAGTAGCCAGCAAACCTTTAGCAAAGGTTGGTCAATCTCTGGGTGTCAACGATGTCGCAGCTGCAGGTTTGGTTGCGTCCTTGGCCAATAATATTGCCATGTTCCAAATGATGAAAGATATGGATAACCGTGGAAAAATTATTAATGTGGCCTTTGCAGTATCTGCTTCTTTTGTAATTGGAGACCATCTTGGTTTTACAGCAGGACAAAGCCCAGATATGATTTTCCCAATGATGGTTGGAAAAATTGTAGGAGGAGTGACTGCTGTTATTCTAGCCTTTATTTTGACAAAATCTATGAAGAAAGAAGGGTAACCTATGAGTTCTGTTAACCGTGATATGTTAGAAAAACTGGTTCGTCAGATTATTCTCGAAGAATTAGCAACAGAGCCATCTGATAAGAAAGTCAGTAAAGCAGGGGTTATTTCCCTAGCAGTTAATCAAATAGATGTAAGACCGGAAGATCGACTAGACACTGGAAACGCTCAAGATCAGGTTTATACGAGAGATTTAGTAAGTTTGGAAGAAAGTCCACGCTTGGGCTTTGGCCTCATGACCATGGAAGACACTACTTTCCCTTGGCATCTGGATTATGATGAAGTTGACTATATTATTGACGGTCAATTAGATATTATTGTTGGGGATGAGGTTATGTCAGCAGGACCGGGACAAGCCCTCTTCATTCCGAAAGGGAGTGACATTCAATTTTCTGTAAAAGGAAAGGCCCGCTTTGTTTACATTACATATCCCGCTGACTGGCAGAATAGTTAAAAGAAGTACGGATTCTCCTCAGGCATATGGTGAATCCGTCTTTTTTAGAAGGAGGACAAGATGCAATTAGAGAGCTCTTACCCTTTTCCAAATGGTATGCGAACAAACAATCGCCTAGTTTTAGCCCCTCTGACTATTAGCGCCAGTTTAGCGGGTGGAATTGTGTCAGATGAAGATGCAGCTTTTTATCGGCGACGTGCTGGTAGTGCAGGTTTACTGATTACAGGTAGTGCCTATGTCCATCCTCTAGGACAGGCTTATGCGGACAGCTTTAGTGTAGCTGACGATGATAAGATTCCAGGTCTAGCAAAACTCGCCGAGGCTATGAAATCTCAAGGGAATCTGGCGATTCTGCAAATTTATCATGGGGGACGGATGGTTCCAGCTACTCTTATCGAGTCACAACCAGTTGCACCAAGTGCGGTTGCTGCTGAACATGGGGAAGTAACGGTTCCTAAATCTCTAAGCAATACTCAAATCGAGGAACTGCTGCAAGATTTCTTGGCTGCGATTCGTCGTGCCATGGTAGCAGGTTTTGATGGTGTGGAACTTCATGGAGCCAATACTTATTTAATCCAACAATTTTTATCGCCTCATTCGAACCGTCGACAAGATAAATGGGGAGGGACTTTAAATAATCGCATGCGATTTGCCAAAACCCTCGTTAAGCGGGCACGGCAATTGATTGACCAAGAGAGTCCGAATTCCTTTTTATTGGGGTATCGTTTCTCTCCAGAAGAAATTGAAGTTCCAGGGATTGAACTCAAGGATAGTTTAGCATTGATTGATCAGTTGATTCGTTTAGGAATTGATTATCTCCATGTGTCAATGGATCATTTATGGCAATCTTCCTTGCGAAAAACAGAGGAAAATACTCCTGTCATCTTAGCCATTCGCGACAAGATAAATGGACGTGTACCTCTTATCGGGGTCGGTAAAGTGAGGAATGCTGAGGATTATAAAGAGGCATTGAAGTCGGGCATTCCCCTTCTATCCATGGGAACGAGCTTATTGTTGGAACCGGACTGGCTAGAACTCTATCGATCAAAAGCGGAATCAGAGATTCGGACTTACTTGGATGAGGAAAATCTGGCAGATTTAGCTTTACCTCAAAACTTTGTCAGGGACTATGGAAGTTACTATTCAAAACCTTAGCAGCATCAAAAGGAGAATATTATGAATTGGAAAACAACAGCTGTTTTATTATGCGGAGCTAGCCTGCTTTTAGGTGCTTGTCAGGCGGACATGAAAAAGGAAGAAACGAAATCTGATAAGGTGGAGCAATCTCAAACGCGTCAAAAAGGTCAAGAGATTTTGATGACTGGAAATTGGGATTCCAAAGCCCATGCACGTCTAACACAGATTATTCAAGAGTATGGGAAGGACTCTCCAAACTATTCAGAGGAGGCTCGACCTTACGCAGTCTTTGACTGGGATAATACAACTATCATTAATGATATTGGTGAAGCCACTTTTGTTTATCAAATTGAGAACTTGGCCTTTAAAGCAACTCCTGAAGAATTTGGGGCGATTATTCGAACACAGGTTCCAGAGGAAGTTTTCAGTGAGGATTATCAGAACAAAGCAGATCAATCCATTTCCATTACAGAAATTGGAGCTGACCTAGAAGCGGATTACCAATATCTTTATCAAGAATACAAAGGTTTTGAAGGTGGGAAAAATTTAGAAGAAGTCCAAAAAACAGATCAGTACAAGGATTTCAGAGCTAAACTTCTCTTCTTATATGAAGCGATTGGGGATACGTTTAGCTCAGATATTTCTTATCCATGGGTGACTTATTTCTATGCAGGGATGACATCCGAGGAAGTTCAAAAGCTATCGAAGGAATCCATTACTAAATCATTAAACGATGAGTTAGTGTTTGAAACTTGGGAGAGCCCAGCAAGTCACAAAGGGCAAGCAGGACAGGTCGAAATTGAATTTAAGCGTGGTATTCGGACGGTCAAAGAAGTCCAAGACCTTTACCAAACATTGATGAAAAATGGAATTGATGTTTATGTCAATTCAGCTTCTTACTATGATGTGATTATACCGTTTGCAACTTCTAAAGAATACGGATACGGTGTCCCAGAAGAACAAATTTTTGCGATGCGTCTTTCTAAAACAGAGGATGGTAAGATTCTTCCTGAATTAGATTCAGCGTATCCGCAAACGCAGGGAAGTGGTAAGACTGAGACAATTAACCAGTTTATAGCTCCAAAACAAGGGGATAGCCAACCGATCTTGATTGCTGGAGATAGTAATGGGGACCATGCGATGCTTAGTGATTTCCCAGAATTAAGAATGGGCTTAATTTTCAACCTCTTACGTAATCCTGAAAAAGGGATTGGTTTGTTAGCCAAAGAAGCTGCAGCAGATTATGATAAAGACCAACCACTTTATTACTTGCAAGGCCGTGACGAGAATAAGGGAGTTTTAATTTCAGGTCAGAAAACCATTAAATTAGGTAAAGATGAAGCTGAATTATTAAAAGATTAGACGGAGGAAAAGACCAGGGTTCATATTCTGGTCTTTTTAACAATTGTTATGAGAAACTTTCTTACAGCTTTGTAAGAAAGTAGGAATTTTTGTAAGAATCCTCTCTTATACTTTGTTCTATAATGATAGTAACGAAAGATGAAAGAGGAAGTTTTATGTTATTAGAAATTAATCATTTAGAAAAGGTTTATCGAACTCGTTTTTCCAAAGAAGAAACACGCGCCCTTCAGGATGTTGACTTCAAAGTCGAAGAAGGGGAGTTTATTGCCATTATGGGAGAAAGTGGGTCTGGTAAGACAACCTTGCTCAATATTCTTGCAACCTTAGACAAACCAACCCGTGGTTCGGTGGTACTCAATAACCAGGATATTACCCAGATTAAAGAAGGTAAATTGGCAGATTTTCGTCTCCAAAATCTCGGCTTTGTCTTTCAAGATTTCAATCTCTTAGATACCTTAACGGTTCAGGATAATATTTTCCTCCCACTAGTGTTAGCGCGCAAGAAGTTTTCTGAAATGGAGCAAGGCTTAGCTCATTTGGCTCCACAGCTAGGGATTCAAGACTTATTACAAAAGCGTCCGTTTGAGCTTTCAGGAGGTCAGAAGCAGCGGGTAGCCATTGCTCGCAGTTTGATTACCCAACCACAGCTCGTCTTAGCCGATGAGCCAACAGCTGCTCTTGATTATCGGAATTCTGAAGATTTACTCCATCTATTTGAGGCTATTAATGAGGCTGGCCAGACCATCCTTATGGTAACCCACTCAGCTAATGCCGCTAGTCATGCTAAGCGCGTGCTTTTTATCAAGGATGGTCGAATTTTCCATCAACTTTATAAGGCTGGAAAGAGCAATCAAGATTTTGCTAAAGAAATATCCTTGAATATGTCTGCCTTGTTAGGAGGTGAGTAGATGTTCTACCTCAAACTTGCCCTTCAAAATATTCGTAATTCCATTCGTGTTTTTGCTCCATTTGTCCTTGCCAGTTTAGTTCTCTTTACGATTATCTCCTCCATGTTTGGACTTATGTTTAGCCCTGTGATGACATCAATGGGATCTGGAGCAGTTATCCTAGGTTTAGGGCTCTTTGTGTTGACTATTTTCAGTTTAATTATGGAAATTTATAGTTATAATTTCCTAATGCAACAAAGGTCAAGAGAATTCGGTCTCTATAATATGCTTGGGATGAATAAGAAAAAGGTTGCTCTGATTGCCAGTATAGAGCTAATACTACTTTTCTTGGCGATCCTATTATTAGGATCAGTTCTGGGGATCGTTTTTTCCAATGTCCTTTATTTAATTTTTGTTAATTTGGTGGGTTACAGTGAGCTTCACTTTAGTGTTGATCCCTTAGCGTTTGTTTACTCAGCTTTCTTATTTGGAGGGATTTTCCTTGTTTTGGAATTCTTGGCCATTCGAAAAATCGGAAAAACAAATCCATTGATTCTATTCCGCAGTAGTGAAAAAGGCGAGAAGGAGCCAAAGGGAAATATCTTACTGGCTGCTTTGGGGATTCTAAGTTTGGGGACAGGTTACTACCTTTCCCTCAGTTCCAAAGAGACAGGAGTTGGAATTATTTATCTCTTTTTCCTGGCTGTTTTATTAGTAATTGCTGGAACCTATTTATTTTATATTAGCTTTATGACATGGTTACTCAAGAGACGTCGGAAAAATAAACGGTATTTCTATCAACCAGAACATTTTATTACCACCTCTCAAATGATTTTCCGAATGAAACAGCATGCAACAGGTCTAGCCAACATTACACTTCTAGCGGTAATGTCTTTTGTAACTATAGCTACCACAACCTCACTCTACACAGGGATGCAAGGAATTACGGATAATCTTTATCCAAGAGAAGCGAGTCTTAACCTTATTGTTGAAAGTCGTGAGGAAGCTAAGGAAGCCTATCAACAAACAGTTCTTGCTAATTTCCCAGACTCTGCTAGAAATGTTGAGGACTTGCTGTTCTTCCAAACTTCGATAATTTATGATGGTGGTGAAGAGATTGCAATTACAGAAGGAAGTATTGCCAATTCAAGCATTAGCAATCCATACTATACCTATGTGATTACTCAAGATGACTTTAGAAAACTAGGAAACGAACTTTCAAATTTAGATTCAAATCAAGTAGCTGTTATTCAAACTAGTCAAGAACAAAACTTGAAGAGAGTCAAATTAGAAGAACAGGTTTTTGAAACGATAGCAGGTCCTTTGGAACCTAAATTTCCAGGATTATCGAATACTTTAAACGGTATGGTACTTGTTGTCCCGAATGATGAAGTTTTAAACACTTTCAAAGATTTTTATAAATTGCCTTTAACCTATCGTGTCTTTGCTGATATTAGTAAAGCAGAGATTGATGCAGTAGCTGAAAAAGCAGGTGATGTAGCACTTGTTCAAGATGAATCTGGTAAGTGGACCGCAGAAGTCTTTCATATACAAGATTTTTCCAATATGCTATTAGGTTTTACAGGTGGTTTCCTCTTTACGGGATTTCTACTTGGAATTAGTTTTCTACTAGGGGCAGCTTTGATTATTTATTACAAACAATACTCTGAAGGTCACGAAGATAAGAAATCTTATAAGATCTTACAGGAAGTTGGTATGAGCCAGACGGCTGTTAAAAAGACCATCAATTCACAAGTCTTACTGGTATTCTTTATGCCACTCGGAATGGCAACCCTACATTTTATAGCCTCCTTGGTCATGCTGAAACAAATGCTGGCTCTATTCGAAGTGAATTCTTCAAGCCTGATTTATACGGTTAGTGCGGTGACTCTTTTGTCCATTGGTATCCTGTACTATGTCATTTATAAGCTAACCAGCCGCACCTACTACCGCATTATTGAACGATAAACTGAAAAGTCGGAGATGTTTTGTCTCTGGCTTTTTTAAGGGTGAATTTTCGGTTATCTTTTTGTTTTTCTGATAAAAGGTGTTAGAATGTCAATATGAAACAAAGTGTCGTATACATTGTTGAGGATGATACCTTCATTGTCGATCTTCTCAGGCAACATTTAGGTCAGAATCACCAAGTTATGAGTGTGAAGAATTTTCGTGCAGTGAGCCAAGAAGTTGCAGAAATCCAGCCAGATATTATTTTGATGGATATTAGTTTACCTTACTATAACGGTTTTTACTGGACTACGGAGATTCGTAAAAGTATGACTATGCCTATTATTTTTATATCATCTAGTGATGACGAAATGAATGCGGTGATGGCTATGAATATGGGCGGGGATGATTTTGTAACCAAGCCATTCTCCTTGGAAATTCTAGATGCCAAAATTGGGGCTTTTTTACGGCGGGTTCATCAATTTGCACCTGTTCAAGATTATAGTGTGGATGATTTTCATCTGAGTTTGGAGGGGCGCTTGCGACGGGGACAAGAGCAGGTACAGCTTACCCCAACGGAAACACGAATCTTGAAAGCCCTCTTTAAGGGGCAGGGACAAGTGATCAGCAAAGAAGAGTTGCTCAAGGATTTATGGGAAAATGAAGATTTTATTGACCAGAATACTCTCAATGTGAATATGACTCGCTTGCGGAAAAAGGCAGCAGAAGTGGGTTTTGATCGTATTCATACTGTACGGGGAGTGGGGTACTTGATTAAATGATACGCTCTTTTCTCCGAGAATACAGAGTATTCTTTTTCGCTTATTTTTTGCTTGCAAGCTCTTTTTTGATTTTATTCTATCTCTACCAACTTCCCTGGCCTTTCTTTCTGCAATCCATCTTTTTATCTTGCACAATCTTCATGATTCTTATGCTAAGCCTTTTTTGGAAATTTTTTCATCGAATAAAAGCCTTACAAGATGGAATTCATGATGTTGATCTCCATATTTTAAATAAGCCCATTGATCGAGCTTATTTAATGTTGCTTGAAAAGGAGAAGAATGAGGCTCGGCAAGAACTCTTGTCCTATAAAAAAAGGGAAGAAGATCTTCAAGCGGTGATCAAGTTATGGTCTCACCAAATGAAGGTGCCTCTCGCAGCTCTTTCTCTGATGACTCAGACCAAACAGCTAGATCCTCAAGGCGTGGACAATCAGCTCTTAAGATTAGACAATTATCAAGCTAACCTCCTGAACTATCTAAAACTTAGCAACCAGAGCAGCGATTTCCGCTTTGAAGAAGTAGAGGTACGTCAAGTCATGGTTGACTTAGTGAAGAAATACCGCACCCACTTTTTACATAAACAAATTGCTGTTAGTATAGAAGGAGAATGGAAACTTAAATCTGATCGAAAATGGCTCTCCTTTGCCCTCTCTCAAATCCTGGATAATGCCATCAAATATAGTCAGGAAAGAGGTTCAGTCCAGATTCAATTGGATGAGGGTGTTCGCATTAGTGACCAAGGCATAGGTATTCTGCCAGAAGACATCCCCCGCCTCTTTGACCAAGGCTTCACCGGCTTTAATGGCCGCGAACACCAAAAAGCCAGCGGCTTTGGCCTCTACCTAGCCAAGCGCGTGCTTGACCAGCTAGAACTAGCGATTGAAGTTACTAGTCAGGTGGATCAAGGAACTCAAGTAGTGGTGAGAAGGAAGGAGGATTGGACGTAAAAGAAATACTAATTAGGGAAGACCGAACCTCGGATTGTAGCGATCTTGCAGAACTTTTTTACCAAATAGTCCGAAATTCTATTTTCATAAACTGGACTTTCGTTAAAAAGTCTAGGGCTAATATCACAGAAAATCCATTTTGTTTCTCCAAAACTTTCTAAAGGAAATGACTCTTTAAATACTAGCAGATATTATTAGCTAAATAGAAAACAGCTTAGAATTACGTCATTAAAAACGTTGATTCTAAGCTGTTTTTATCCAATAAAATTTCAAGTGAAGCCAGAAATTGCTCGCTTTTGAATTTCTAAGCTCGGGATAACAAGGTCCGCAGTCCCCTCCTCGCTTTTGAATTTCTAGGCTCGGGATAACAAGGTCCGCAGTCCCGCCTCGCTTTTGAATTTCTAGGCTCGGGATAACAAGGTCCGCAGGACCTTGTTATTCCCACTCAACTGTTGCGGGTGGTTTGCTGGTGATGTCGTAGACGATGCGGTTAACGTGGTCGACTTCGTTGACGATGCGGACAGAGATTTTCTTCAGAACATCCCATGGAAGTTGGGCGAAGTCTGCTGTCATTCCATCGATAGAAGTGATAGCACGGATGGCTAGTGTGTAGTCATAGGTACGGCCGTCTCCCATAACTCCGACGGAGCGGACACCTGTGTTAACTGTGAAGTATTGCCATACGTCGCGGTCGAGTCCTGCTTTTTGGATTTCTTCACGGAGGATGGCATCGGATTCACGAACGGTTTGGAGTTTTTCTTCAGTAATTTCACCCATTACACGGATTGCAAGACCTGGTCCTGGGAATGGTTGACGCCATACGACTTCGTCTGGCATACCAAGCTCTGTTCCAAGGGCACGGACTTCGTCTTTGAAGAGTGTGTTAAGTGGTTCGATCAATTCAAATTGAAGGTCTTCAGGTAGACCGCCTACGTTGTGGTGAGATTTGATAGTTTGTGCGGTATCTGTTCCAGATTCGATAATATCTGTATAAAGGGTGCCTTGGGCTAAGAAATCGACACCGTCTAATTTGCGAGCCTCGTCATCGAAGACATAAACGAATTCGTTCCCAATGATTTTCCGTTTTTGTTCTGGATCTGATACTCCAGCAAGTTTAGAAAGGAAGCGTTCAGAAGCATCAGCTTTGACGATGTTAAGGCCGAATTTGCCTCCAAGCATCTCCATAACTTGATCAGCTTCGCCTTTACGTAGTAATCCATGATCCACAAAGATACAGATAAGTTGGTCTCCGATGGCTTTTTGGAGAAGGACACCTACAACAGAAGAATCAACGCCCCCTGAGAGACCAAGAAGTACTTTACGATCTCCTACGGTTTCACGGATTTTCTTGATTTCCATCTCAATAAAGTTATTCATAGTCCAATCGCCTTTAGCACCACAAATGTTAAAGACGAAGTTTTTCAAGAGATTAAAGCCATAGACAGAGTGACGAACTTCTGGGTGGAACTGAATTCCGTATAGGTTTTTATCAGCGTTTTCAATGGCAGCGAAAGGACAGTCTGCAGAAGTCCCTGTCCGAACAAACTGATCTGGGATTTCAGTTACAGCATCTCCATGACTCATTAAGACAAGCTGTTCTTCTGGTGTACTTGCAAAGAGACGACTTTCAGGAGTATGGGTTAATGGAGATTGACCATATTCACGATTTCCTGCTTCGCCAGCGGGAACAACCTTACCACCCAATTTATGAGTCATCAGTTGCATACCGTAACAAATTCCAAGTACAGGGATTCCCAACTCGAAGATTTCTGGATCAATATCGAAGGATCCTTCTTCATAAACGGAGTTTGGACCACCAGAAAGAATAATTCCAATTGGATTCATTTCTTTCACTTCTTGAGCACTGAGTTTATGGCTTTTTAGTTCAGAGAACACACCCATTTCACGCACACGACGTGAAATCAACTGGTTGTATTGGCTACCATAATCCAGAACAATAATTTTTTCGACATCTTTCATGTCAGGAGTGATTGTAGTCATCTAATCCCTTTCCTATAAATAGATTTTTTATAGATTCCATTGTATCATAGTGCTTGCTCCTTGCCAAGGAAGCTAAATTAATTTGACTTTTGTCTCAGAGACTTCTAAAATAGGAGTAAATAAAGGGGGAGAAGCCATGCGACCAGCCTATTTGGAAATACACGATGATATTAAAACTGCTATTGATCAAGGTAAGTGGGAGATTGGCCAGCGCTTGCCAAGTGAACGCGATTTGGCGGAGCATTACCAAGTTAGTCGTATGACTTTGCGCCAGGCTATTACTCTTCTAGTGGAAGAGGGAGTATTGGAACGTCGGATTGGGAGTGGGACCTTTGTTGCATCGACTCGGGTACAAGAAAAAATGCGTGGAACCACCTCTTTTACAGATATCATTCACTCCCAAGGTAAAGAACCATCTAGTCAAGTTATCTCCTATCGTCGGACTCTTCCGAGTCAAAAAGAAGTGGATATTTTAGGTATTTCTCGAGAAGATAACATTATTCGAATGGAGAGGGTTCGGTATGCAGATGAAGTGCCAGTTGTTTATGAGATTGCAAGTATTCCTGAAAAGTTTATTAAGGACTTGCCCAAAGAACAAGTAACTAGCCATTTCTTTAAAAGCTTAGAGGAACAGGGATATCGGATTGGTAAATCAAGTCAAACGATTAGTGCAAAACTCGCAGGAGAGCGTATTGCTCATTATCTAGATATTCCAAAAGGTCAGGCAGTTCTTACGTTAACACAGTTATCTTATCTGGAAGATGGTCCAGCTTTTGAATATGTAAAAAGCCAATATGCAGCGGATCGATTCGAATTTTATTTTGAGAATGAGTAGAAAAGACGGTTTATACTAGGAGTGTAGATTATCACGAACTAAGATTCTGAGGTTGAAGCTTGAGTCCAGCCTCTTTTCTGATATAATAGGACTGTTATGGAAATTGAAAAAACCAATCGCATGAATGCTTTGTTTGAGTTTTATGCAGCTCTTTTGACGGATAAACAGATGAACTACATTGAACTTTACTACGCTGATGATTATTCCTTGGCTGAAATTGCGGAAGAATACCAGGTCAGCCGCCAGGCTGTCTATGATAACATCAAGAGAACTGAACGAATTTTGGAAGATTATGAACGGAAGCTTCATATGTATTCTGATTATATTGTTCGCAATCAGGTATTTGAAGAAATTTTGGAGGCTTATCCCCAAGACAGCTTTTTAACCGATAAGATTCAATTATTAACAAGCATTGACAATCGAGAATGAGGAGAAAAGAATGTTCGAAAGTCTAACAGAGCGTTTACAATCTGTTTTTAAAAATCTACGTAAAAAAGGTAAAATTGACGAAAAAGATATTCAGGAGGCCACCAAAGAAATCCGGATGGCTCTGCTAGAAGCAGACGTTGCTTTACCTGTTGTGAAAGATTTCATCAAGCAAATTCGAGAACGTGCTTTGGGACAAGAGGTTATCGATACCTTGAATCCCGCCCAACAAGTGATAAAAATTGTTAATGAGGAATTGACTCGTTTATTGGGTTCAGACCGCTCTGAAATTGAAAAATCTTCTAAAATTCCAACAATTATTATGATGGTAGGTCTCCAAGGAGCTGGTAAAACAACTTTTGCTGGAAAATTAGCCAATAAACTGAAAAAAGAAGAGAATGCTCGTCCCTTAATGATAGCAGCAGATATTTATCGACCTGCTGCTATTGAGCAATTAAAAACACTGGGTCAACAAATTGATGTACCTGTTTTCTCTATGGGGACTGAAGTTCCAGCTTTGGACATTGTTAAAGCAGGTTTGGAACAAGCTCGGGAAAATAAAAACGACTACGTTTTGATTGATACAGCGGGTCGCTTACAGATTGATCAGCTCCTTATGCAAGAGCTAAAGGATATTAAAGAGTTTGCGCAACCTAATGAAATCCTTTTGGTAGTTGATGCCATGATTGGTCAAGAGGCTGCTAATATTGCGCGTGAGTTTAACCAGCAATTGGAAGTGACGGGAGTTATCCTAACAAAAATGGACGGAGACACTCGTGGGGGAGCTGCTTTATCTGTCCGTCAAATTACTGGAAAACCTATTAAATTCACCGGAACAGGTGAAAAGATTACAGATATTGAGGCCTTCTATCCTGACCGCATGGCTGGTAGAATTCTGGGCATGGGTGACCTTTTGACTCTTATTGAGAAGGCCTCTCAAGAGTATGACCAACAAAAGAGCCTGGAAATTGCTGAAAAGATGCGGGAAAACACCTTTGATTTCAATGATTTCCTTGATCAATTGGACCAGGTTCAGAATATGGGACCAATGGAAGATCTTCTCAAGATGATTCCAGGGATGGCTAGCAATCCAGCTCTGAAAAATCTCAAGGTTGATGAAAAAGCAGTTGCTCGCCGTAAGGCGATTATCTACTCCATGACTTCTGCCGAGCGGGAAAACCCAGACCTCCTCACCCCATCACGCCGCCGTCGGATTGCGGCTGGTTCAGGAAATAGTTTTGTGGAAGTGAACAAATTCATCAAAGATTTTAACCAAGCTAAACAAATGATGCAAGGGGTTATGTCTGGTGACATGAACAAGATGATGAAACAAATGGGAATGAACCCTAATCAACTTCCTAAGAACATGCCAAATATGGGTGATATGGATATGTCCGCCTTAGAAGGAATGATGGGGCCAAATGGTATGCCCGATTTATCAGCCTTGGGTGCTGATATGGATATGAGCCAACTATTTGGTGGAGGGCTTAAAGGAAAACTCGGTCAGTTTGCTACTAAACAAGCCATGAACCGTATGAACAAACAATTGAAAAAAGCTAAGAAAAAACGGAAGAAGTGATGAATGGTGTGCTATGAAACAAAAATCAATTTTTGTCAACCTGCTTAGTCTGTTCGGTTTTACAATTCTTTCGACTCTATTGTGGGGACTCATATTTGCTATGACGATAACTCCAGCAGAAGTCGAGATCGTTGTTGAACCCTTCCCTGGCGCTAGTTTTGTACTAGGGATGTTGACGATTTTGGTGATTTATAGTTTCCTTACAATTAGTGAGGCCAACCGTCTCTCGGAAAGCTGTTCTCAATTATCAAGTAATATCCGTATTACCGAGGAACGAAATCGTCAACTTTTATCCAAAGCTAATCGATTTGTAGACAAGCATCAGGAACGTGAAAAAGATAACTTAAAAGAATTAACTCAGGGAATTCTTGTTTCAGAACAATCAACTACTGTAAAAGATCGGATGAAGTCTAGCTTGACAGAGAAACATCGCTCTTCCAAAGTTGAAACTTCGCGAGAGTTCGCCCAAATATTGGATGAGATTCCTGATTTAAATATGTCGCAAGCAGTCTCACGGCTCTTTGATGAACTATTTAAGAGTGAGGAACAGCTAGCAAACTATCAAAGAGCTTACAACGAGTTTGTAGCTCACTATAATACAAAAATTAAAGCATTTCCTTTAAATTTTCTAAAAAAATGGTATCAACCCAAAGAGTACTATGTGCTTGATATCGAAGACGAATTCCCAGACGAGTTATTGGGACTTTAAAAATATGAATAGACCCAGCAAGCGATTAACGGTTTGTTGGGTCTATTTATATAAAACATTTAGCGTATATTTCTATGTTGAGCTCTATTTAGAGATATTTTTGACTTTCAGAATAAATTTCACTAAATTAATTTATGTTAAAAGTTACCGATAAAATCATTGACAGGTTTCAGTCTTTCTACTAAACTTATAATAGTAAAAAGAATAAAGTTAGGTGAAATTAATATGGAAAAAAAGGATCAATGGCTCAAAGAATTTGAAGCACGTGAGGGGAGAAAGCCCAGTCCACAAGAGTTTGTTATTGCTAAGGAAGCGGGCTTTCCCTTGGTAGAAGATGATTTAGCTAATCGCTGGGCTGCAGCTTTTGAGACCTTAAATCAGCGAAAACCTAGCCCTGCTGAATATATGGCTGCTAAGAAACAAGGATTTCCAATTAATCAATCTGAATCCTCTTCAAAACAAGAAGAAAATTCACTACAAGAAGTTGAGATAAGCTCACAAGATAGGGAGAAGGTTCAGGATCCAAAAGCACTTTGGGTTCAAGCTTTTGAAGCGGCTCACGGTCGTCGACCTGGACCGCAGGAGGTCGCTCTTGCTAAGGAAACAGACTTTGATGTAGATTATTTACCTGATCTATCATCAGTTGAAACAGTAGCTGAATCCGTTGTTGTAGCACCTGTACAAGCGGATGAAAGTCCAGCTCCTGTTAAGAAAGAGAAGAGATTAAAGCTTAGTCGTAAACAGGTACTTACAGGTGCTGCCATTGGTTTAGTTCTTATCGCTTTGGGCGGTGGTTATTACTATTTTGACAAGGAGTCTGGGACGGATTTAGCCGTTGATCAATTTTCTAAACAAATTGAAAATAGCAAATTCCAACAACTTGCGGAATCCTTTAGTGATGCTGATTCGAAAAATGTGAACTGGTCTGCAGAAGATGCTAAGAATTTCGTTCAATATCTAAATAAAGATGGAAAGTTAGAGAGTGAGTTGTCGAAGTTAGAGGCTGATCCTTCTTATATTATTAAAGATGAAAATGGTAATCAGTTACTAGGCTTAGAGGAGACTACAAAGAAACTGGGGCTATTTCCTGTTTATGAGGTTAAGACTTTTCCATTGACAATTACTGCCAAAACAAACTTGGACACCTTAAGTTTGAATGAACAGAAGGTAGAGAAAGATAAAGAATTAGCTTTAGGAGATTTTTCATTTGCTCCCCATTCCTTTGCAGCTAAGGGAAAAACGGATGCTGGAGATCTACATACGGATATTAGAGCAGAACTTTCGGAAGCTAAGGAGAATAGCCTTACTCTTTCCATTTCAAATGTAGATAAGAATTTACAAGCTTCACTCCCTAGTGACGTGCAAGGGGCAAGTGATATTAAATTGTATGTGAATAACAAAGAGGTCGCTAAGGAATTAACGAAGAAACTTAAATTGATTGAAAATCAAACAATTGATGTTCATGCTCAGTTTAAATTCGAAGAGAATACTTATACAACTGAAAAAAGTAAACTAGTTGTAAAACCAGGCGAAGAATCCCTTGTAGTTGACCTTCAGCTTTCCTCTGATATTCAGCAAAAAATTGCGGATGCTAGAAAAGCTAAAGAAGAGAAAGCGAAACAGGAAGAAGATGCAAAGCGGAAATTGGAAGAAGACAAAGTTGTCATCAGTAATTTTATGTCCTCTTACATTAATGCTATGCGCAACTCCATTCGTAATCGTTCAGTCGGTTTTACGGACTATTATGATACCAATAGTGAAGCCTATCAAGTTATGTATAATTATGTAGCAAACGGTGGTGTTGCTGCAGCACGAATTGATTATCAAACAACGCTGGAATATACTGTTACCGATGTTGCTAAAGAAGGAAATGACTATAAAGTCACAGTCAGCAACAGCTTTAAAGAAGTCTATACAAACGGTAAATCTGATACCGTTCATAAAAATCAAGTCTTTATGCTTCGTCCAGAAAATGGAAGTTTTAAAATTTACTCTATTAGCGAGTATTAAGAAAGGGACCCTATGAAATCAAAAAAATGGTTTGGATTGATTCTCATGACTCTAGCTTTAGCAGCTTGTGGCCAAGAATCAGCAACTACTCAAGGAAACAAAGGCAATACTGAATCAAATCAGACAGTCAAAAACAATTCAGATGAGAATTCTGCTCAAAGCTCATCATCCAAGTCTAATAGTCAACAAAAAGAATCTAAAACGGATACTAAGGCTACTTATAATGGTGATTACTATAGTGTCAAAGGGTCTGATGGACAAGAAATTATTATTGTTAATAAGAAGCATCCACTAAATGCAAACTATGCACCAGGGGAAAATCCTCAGGCTCAATCTGCCTTTATGCAACTGATTGCGGATATGCAAGATAAAGGTTTTGCTGTTAGCAACCAGTACAGCGGGTATCGTTCTTATGAAACACAGGCTGGTTTGTACCAATCCTATGTTGATCGAGATGGTCAAGCTAATGCCGATCGTTATTCCGCTAGAGCTGGGTATAGTGAGCACCAAACTGGTCTTGCTTACGACTTAATCGATAGCTCGGGAAATCTTCTGACAGATAAAGAAGCCAGCAAATGGTTACGAGAGCATGCGGCAGACTATGGTTTCATTGTTCGCTATACTGAAGACAAGGAAGATATTACTGGTTACACAGCAGAAAGTTGGCATGTTCGCTATATTGGGTCAGAAGCTGCGGATATAGCGAAATCAGGATTAACACTAGAAGAATACTTTGGTGTACCTGGTGGAGATTATGAGGATTAGTAAATGGAGAAGCTGGAAATTCCAGCTTTTTCTCCCAGCATACGTTTAACATAAATAATTTTTTATAAAAATGAATTATTACAGTAGACATGTTATAATTGTTGCAATAAATAAATGCGAGAGGAAATTTCTAAATGGGAGATACTAAAAAACATACTGTAAAAATTAAACCTTCTAAGAAAGATATTGAAAGAACCTATGAAGGTTTTGACGAGTTAAAGGAGTTGATTGCTCCTTCTTCAAACAAGCCTGAGGCTGGTTTTTATATTTTAAATGAGGGAAAGTGGTTTGATGAAGATTGGTTTAAGGACTGGTATAAGAAATATACTAATAGTTTTTTCAAGTTTGAGATAGAAAATGGTACAAATACAAATCTTACTCTGGAAAGAAAGCCTATTCTTAAACAAATTGAGACTAAACTTTCACAAAAATATTATCCTTCAACTACAGATTTAAATTGGAAGAAGCGACCTGAAAAAGTTTACGATTGTAATGCTACTAATAAGGATTTTTTTCACAGAGGACACTTAATCGGCTGTCAGCTCATAGAATATTCCAAGATATTTAAACATTATAAGTGGGAGAATTTTGTTATGATTACAGATTGGTGTAATAGGGCTAATACATACACTGACAACAATAAATCCTGTGGTATGTTTTATTTTGAAAATATCCTGTTACAGACTTTAGATTTTTATTATAGAAACAAAGAACACATAGAAATTGATTATCGTATTACACCAGTTTTAAAAAAACTAGACTCAAAGAATGAACAGCAAAATTACGAAAAGCTTCCACGAGGGATTATAATGGAAGCTAGAGTAAGAAATGGTGGAAATTTTTTAACTTCAAATGATGAAAAACATCCCATTTTCGAATCTGGATTCAATGTTTTTATCCCAAATGCTCAAAAGAATTTGAAAATTGATTATAATTCAGGTGAAGTTATCAAAGAATAATAAATCATATGTTAAAAAGCTGGGAATTCCAGCTTTTTTGCTAGCATATGTTTAACATAAATTAATTTCATCGAAATTATTTAATCATTAATATCAAATAGAATCCCAAGTTTTTGGTAAAAGCTATTTTTTGTTTAATAATGTATTCGCTAACGGCTAGTAGAACTAGCTATTTTATTTGTTATAAGTAAAGGATGATGATGGCAGTCTAGGAAGTAATTATACGATATACCTCAAAAATCATTAGGAATATCTCCAACAACATCTTTCCGAAAAACTGTAATTTTCTTGAAAAAAGTTTGTGTGTTTGGTACACTACTATTAGAGAATTTGGAGGTATTTATGCGTCGTGAATTGTTACTAGAAAAAATTGAAGATTTGAAAGCAATTATGCCTTGGTATGTTTTAGAATACTATCAATCCAAATTAGCTGTCCCTTATAGTTTTCCCACCTTGTATGAATACTTGAAAGAATACCAGCGTTTTTTTAATTGGTTGATGGATACAGATCTTGTTCAAGTTACTGAAATTAAAGAGATTTCTATTGAAACCTTAGAACATCTTTCTAAGAAAGATATTGAATCTTTTATTTTATATTTACGAGAACGTCCTTTGTTAAATACGAATTCAACGAAAACCGGTCTGTCGCAAACAACTATTAATCGGACTCTATCAGCACTCTCGAGTCTCTTTAAATTTTTAACTGAGGAAGTTGAGAATGAACAGGGGGAACCCTATTTTTACCGTAATGTTATGAAAAAGGTTTCAACAAAAAAGAAAAAGGAGACTTTAGCTGCAAGGGCTGAAACCATTAAGCAGAAACTTTTTTTAGGGGATGAAACCGAGGGGTTTTTACGTCACATTGAAGATGACTATCCCAAACAGCTTTCCAACCGTGCTCTCAGCTCCTATGAGAAAAACAAGGAACGTGATTTGGCCTTGATTGCACTACTCCTAGCTTCAGGAATTCGCTTATCTGAAGCAGTGAACCTTGATGTCAGAGATGTGAACACACAAATGATGATTGCGGAAGTTACTCGTAAAGGAGGCCGTCGTGATGCTGTTCCTATTGCTAGCTTTGCTAAGCCCTATCTTTTACATTATTTAGAAATCCGAGATAAACGTTATAAACCTGAGAAACACAATCTTGCCTTGTTTTTAAGTGAATACAGAGGCAAGGCAAATCGCATGGATGCCTCCAGTATTGAAAAAATGGTCGCTAAGTATTCTGAATCTTTCAAAATTCGAGTTACACCTCATAAATTACGTCACACTCTTGCAACTCGTCTTTACGATGCGACTAAATCACAAGTATTGGTTAGTCATCAACTAGGCCATGCAAGTACACAGGTTACAGATCTTTATACCCATATTGTCGATGAAGAACAAAAAAACGCCCTAGATCAACTCTAGAGCGTTTTACTTCTTAAGCTCATCCTATTTTAAAGTCTGTAAACTCATAGCTAACATGTTTAAAGTAGAGATTTTACCACGTTCCCGATGGTATTTATTTGCTATTTTTGTAGCGAATTCGATTACATTTTTGGGAGCTTTATAGTGATGTGTCATTAAATAGAGGGATAAGCTATGGCTTAGTTGACTAATCGCTTGAACTTGATTCTCTTCAATGGCTATTTTAGATGCTGAAAAAATCTTTTTTAATTCAATATCTGTTGTCATTTCAGGGATTCCTAAGATTTTGTCAATTTCTCTGATTAGATCTTCTTTTTCTTTCATGATTCAGATTTAGATAATGATTACTAATGTTATAAGACCACTAGAATAACAAATCCAGTGGTCTTATTTATATAGACTAGTGTTATTCTACAATAGCTTCTGCAATTTCTTGTGCTGAAATTCCTGCGAAGTAGCGTGACAAGTCTAGTTCAGCTAGTTTTTGCTCGACTGCTTCTCGTTCATAGGCAAGACCCACTAGGGACTCTTCTACTGCAGCAACATCCTCGATTCCGAAGAAGTCTCCGTAAATTTTCAAGGTATCAATCCGAGATTCTACAACATTGACATAGGCATCTATTAATCCGCTTGGGAATTTGATGGTTCGACGGATATTGTATTCAGGTGATTTTCCATAATTCCAATCCCAGTTTCCGAATTTAGCATCGCGAATTTGGCGAATTTCTTCTAATTCAGAATCTGAGAAGGTGTATTCAGTCATCTCTGGATATTCTTTTTTCATATAATCTAGTAAGAGATCACGAAATTCTAGAACGGAAATTTTCTCATCTAATTCATCAACGATATTCGTTACACGGGCTCGAACAGACTTGACACCTTTCGATTCAATTTTGTGCTTGGAAACTTGAAGTGCTTTTGCCAAGACAGATAAATCAACATCAAAGAGTAATGCACCGTGATGCATAATTCGTCCATTGATATAGGCTTGGGCGTTCCCTCCAAATTTCTTACCATCAATTTCTAAATCATTACGGCCGGTAAATTCAGCCTTAACCCCGAGAGCGGCTAAAGTATTGATAACTGGAATTGAAAAGCTCTTGAAATCAAAGAGTTTGTCTTGATTCTCATTTGAAATAATGGTGTAGTTAAGATTATTGTAGTCATGGTAGACTGCACCGCCTCCACTGATACGGCGAACGACTTCAATACCATTGTCTCGAACATAATCTCGGTTAATTTCTTCAATCGTATTTTGATGACGACCTACGATAATGGAGGGTTTATTGATCCAGAGAATGAAAATCATATCCTCATCAAGCATTTGCTTGAAAGCATATTCTTCAAGTGCGATGTTAAAAGCTGTATCGTTGCTGTCATTAATAATGTATTTCATGAAGTCTCCTATTTCTTGGGTGCATGCACAGCGAGATTTAGGACATCTGCAAAGGCTTCATACATGACTTCTGAGTAAGTCGGGTGACCATGGATTGTTTTGAGAACTTCTTCAACTGTAATTTCCATTTCAATAATAGTTGAAGCCTCATTAATTAATTCTGCTGCAGCAGGTCCAATAATATGGACACCGAGTACTTCACCATATTTCTTATCAGCGATGACTTTCACAAATCCTTGGGCAGCATCGGAAGCGATAGCACGACCATTGGCTGCGAAATTGAATTTTCCAATTGCTACATCATACTGTTCACGCGCCTGTTCTTCTGTTAAACCAACAGCGGCTACTTCTGGTAAGGTGTAGATAGCAGCTGGGGTAAGATTGAGTTTCGCCACTGCATGGTTGCCTTTTAAAGCATTCTCGGCTGCTACTTCACCCATACGGAAGGCTGCATGAGCTAACATTTTAGTTCCATTGATATCACCTGGGGCGTAGATGCCTGGAACAGATGTTTCCATATACTCATTCACCTTGATACGACCATTTTCAAGTTCAAAGGCTACTTCACCCATACCTTCTAAATCTGGAACTCGACCAATTGAAAGAAGGGCTTTATCAGCTAGAATATCTTCTTGACCAGAAACTTTAATACGTAGTTTACCATTCTCTTCAATAATCTCTTCTAGCTTGGTTTCTGTATGAATGGTCATTCCTTTTCGTTCAAGAATGAGACGAAGGTTTTTAGAAACCTCTTTATCCATTGCTGGAACAATACGGTCTGTCATTTCAATAACCGTGACTTTTGAACCGTAGGTCATAAAGGCTTGACCAAGTTCGATTCCGACAACCCCACCACCAATAACCACTAGATGTTCTGGAACTTCTTTGAGGTTGAGGATATCATCACTTGTCATGACTAAATCAGATTCCATACCTGGAACATTGATTTTGCTAACTTTTGATCCACCTGCAAGAATAATTTTCTTTGTTTCGAGAAGGGTTTGACTATCAACGAGGACATTTTTATCTTTGGTAATTGTTCCTATTCCCATATGAACATCAATACCATAAGAACGCATTAAGCCTCCGACACCTCCTACAAGAGTGGCAACAACCTTGTCTTTTGTAGCAACAACTTTATCCATATCAACCGTAAAGCTTGGATTTTCGACCATGATTCCACGATCTGCTGCATGCCCCAGGCTTTCAATGATTTCCGCATTGTGAAGGTAAGTTTTGGTCGGGATACATCCACGGTTGAGACAGGTTCCTCCAAGGGCTGTTTTTTCAACAATAGCCACTTTACCACCTAATTGAGAAGCCTTGATAGCTGCTACATAACCCGCTGGACCACCACCGATAACGACGACATCATAGGCATCATCACTCTTACCAGAGTCCTCTTGAGTTAGTGGGGCAATTGGACTTTCAGCAACTGGTGCTTCTGTAGAAGCGGTTGGGATGTTTTCTCCTTCTGCACCAAGATAGCCGATAATTTCTGTAACAGGAACTGTTTCTCCGTCTCCTTTTAAGATCGCAATCAGGTAGCCATCTTCTTCTGCTTCTAGTTCCATACTAACTTTATCGGTCATAATTTCAAGAAGAACTTCTCCTTCTTTCACAAATTCTCCGACTTTTTTATTCCACTGAACGATTTGACCCTCGGTCATATCGACACCGGCTTTAGGCATAATTACTTCTAAGGCCATTCTCTACTCCTTCTAAATTAACATTGAAATTGGGTTTTCAATGAGATCTTTCAAATCTTTCATAAATTTCGCACCAGCCATTCCATCGACAACTCGATGGTCAATTGTGAGACCAAGACTCATCATAGGACGGATGACGATTTCACCATTTAAAGCTACTGGTTTCTCAATAGTTGCACTGACACCAAGGATGGCTGAGTTAGGTTGATTGATGATAGGGCCAAAAGATTGTACTCCAAACATTCCCAAATTACTAATCGTGAATGTTGAATTTTGTAATTCACTCGGTGCCAATTTCATATCTAAAGCACGGCCAATTACATCCTTAAATGCTACGACCAGTTGGGAAAGGGACATTTTTTCAGCATTAAAGACAACAGGTGTCAATAAACCACCGTCCATTCCGACAGCCATGGCGAGGTTCACATAATCATGGGTAATAATCGTTTGGCCATCTTCAGTTAAACTTGAATTGATATAAGGATGCTTCATCAAGGTTTTGATGACTGCAAGTGAAATCAAATCCGTAACAGTGACTTTTTTCCCAGTTTCTGCCATGATTGGATCTAGGACCTTCTTCCGTAGTGCCAGCATTTCCGTCATGTCGACTTCATAATTGAGGGTAAAGGTTGGCGCGGTTAGATACGAATCCACCATGCGTTGGGCAATGACTTTCCGCATTGGAGTCATTGGAATCCGCTCAATAGTTCCCCATTCGGTTTGGTTATCTGGAACTTCTTCAACTTTTTCAATTTGAGCTGGAGACTTAGTGGTTCCAGTTTCAAGATTTTCAGGGAGAAGGGCTAAAACATCCTTCTTCATAATTTTTCCATTAATCCCTGTACCTTGAATTTCTTGCCAAGCAATGTTGTGCTCTAGGGCAATACGTTTAGCCAAAGGCGAAATTCGAACGACATGCGTGTCTTTATGCTGATCTACATCTTCTTTATGAACCCGTCCTTTAGCTCCCGAACCACTAACATTATAAAGGTTAATCCCTAATTGATCCGCCAATTTACGAGCCGCAGGAGTTGCTCTTAGTTTTTTGTCAGACATTGCTTCTCCTTATTCTTTGTTTACAGTTTTGAGAATCGTCTCTTTAATACTTTCGACTGTTGGAATCATCGCATTTTCAAGATTTGCGGCATAAGGCATTGGAACATCCTCACCCGCACAGCGGCGAATTGGTGCGTCTAAATAATCAAAGGCTTCTGATTCAGCTATAATGGCTGAGATTTCTCCAATAAAACCGCTTGTTTTGTGAGCATCGTTTACAAGAACGACTTTCCCTGTTTTCTTGACAGAATTAATGATGATTTCCTTATCTAGTGGTACTAGAGTCCGTGGGTCAACAACTTCGACAGAAATTCCGGTTTCTGCTAATTCTTCCGCAGCCTGGAGTACACGACGCAACATTTTACCATAGGTCACAACTGTGACATCCGTACCCTCTCTTTTAATTTCACCTTTGCCTAAAGGAATTACATAATCTGGATCAACGGGTACCTCACCTTTTTGATTAAATTCGGATTTGTACTCTAAAATAATAACCGGATTGTTATCACGAATTGAGGCTTTAAGGAGTCCCTTCATATCTGCGGGGGTTCCAGGAGCAACAACTTTAAGGCCTGGAATATGAGTAAACCAGCTTTCAAGGGATTGGGAATGTTGGGCTGCAGAACCAACTCCATTACCGGCAGCACAGCGTACAGTCATCGGAACTTGGCCTTTCCCACCAAACATATATCGGGTTTTAGCAGCCTGGTTTACAATGGCGTCCATGGCAATAACAGAGAAATCCATGAAGGTCATATCCACAATCGGGCGAAGACCGGTCATGGCAGCACCAGCTGCAGCTCCCGAAATAGCAGCTTCTGAGATGGGAGCATCCCGAACCCGCTCTGGACCAAATTCTTCCAACATTCCTACTGACGTTCCGAAGTCTCCGCCAAAGACACCTACATCTTCTCCCATAAGAAAAACATCTGGATCACGGCGCATTTCTTCAGACATAGCTAGGATAATCGTATCTCGAAATGACATTAATTTAGTTTCCATTTGTGACTGACCTCTCTTATTCCGCATAAATATCTTCAAAGGCTGATTCTAGTGGTGGCAGGGGACTATTCTCTGCAAAGCGTACAGACTCTTCCACTGCTTCTTTAACTTCTGCCTGGATTTGATCTAATTCTTCCGCGCTAGCAATCTGATTTTCAACCAAATAATGACGGAAATTCTCTATTGGATCTTTTTTCTTCCATTCTTCTACTTCCTCTCGTGTCCGGTATTTACCAGGGTCAGATGAGGAATGGCCTAACCAGCGATAGGTTACACTTTCAATGAGTACAGGACCTTTTCCAGAACGAACATGTTCGACAGCTTCTTGAAAACCTTTGTAGACATCCAAAATATTATTACCATCTTCAACAAAAATACCTGGAATACCATAGGCTGTTGCTCGTTGATAAATGTGCTCTACATTGGTCATTTTTTTAATATCTGCTGAAATACCATAACCATTATTGATACATGCAAAAATAACAGGAAGTTTCCAAATAGAGGCCATATTGACAGCTTCATGGAAGACACCTTCGTTGGTGGCACCGTCTCCGAAGAAGCAGACGACAATCTTATCAGTGCCTTTCATTTGCTGGGTTAGGGCTGCTCCGACTGCGATTCCCATTCCACCTCCAACAATACCATTGGCTCCGAGGTTTCCTGCGTCTAAATCGGCAATATGCATGGAGCCACCTTTTCCTTTACAGGTTCCAGTGTATTTTCCAAGAATTTCGGCCATCATTTCATTGAGATTAATCCCTTTTGCGATGGCTTGTCCATGTCCTCTGTGATTAGAAGTAATTAAGTCATCTGGATTGAGAGCAGCCATGGCTCCAACATTCGCAGCCTCTTCTCCAACGGAAAAGTGGGTCATTCCAGGAACTTTTCCTTTTTTTACCAATTGGGCTATTTTTAAATCCATTCGACGGATTTCTTCCATTTTACGGAACATATCCAGTAAAAGGCTTTTGTCTAGTGTTTCCATATATTCACCTTTCTGTTTTTCACAAACTTACACTTTCTATTTTACCTTGTCTTGAAACCCCTGTCAAAAGATAACTAACAACTGAAAAAGCCCAGATGTCAGGCTTAGAAAGCATTATCTGGACTTTTCAATTGAAAAATTAATCTGCTAAAGTTTCAATATCACGAATGATATTGTGAATGACTTCAATATCATCAGAGGTGAAAATAAACATATCGTTTCCTTGAAGAGCTGCAAAAGCTTCTGGCATACGAACATTGGCTTTTAGATACGCAGCATAGCGTTCAAGAAGTTCTTCTTTGGATACTTGATAGCTCACCTCGTCTCGTCGTGTAGCTGCAAGTGCATGGTTGAGAGGACCATCTGCTTCTGGGAAACCATGACCAGCAACGAGACTAGCATAATCACGGAAAAGATCACGCGAATAACCAAAGTTATAGACATCCATAGCAAAGGCACCAGCTGGACGATTATTGTATTCGATAGCGATATAGTCGTCTCCATTACGGAAGAACTCAATATGGAAGAAACGTTCTTTCATGCCAAATGCTTTGACTGCAGCTTCTCCATATTTGCGAAGTAGGGGATCTACTTCCATCTGAGTGTAATAAGCAATTCCTTTTTGCTGGATAAGGATATTCAATGGAGTGTCTGTGTAATCAAAGGATGTTGACCATACAATCTCGCCATTGGCATCTACTAATCCGTCAAAAGTACAAATTTCGGTACTAGTTACGAAAGGCTCTAAGAAATAGGCAATACTTTGATCCCAATTTTCGATGAATTCACGCACAGATCTTGGTTCTTCCAGCTTATAAGTAGCCGCAGCTCCAACTCCATTATCAGGTTTCGCAATCAGTGGTAGACCAAGAGCTTCTACTGCTTCATGTACTTCATCTTCAGTTGTCACCACTCGTCCTGGTGTAACAGGAACCCCAGCAGAGCGGAAAATTTCTTTCATTTTTGATTTATACTTTGTTTTTTCAATATCTTCATTTTTGGGACCGAAAACATTGAATTGCGTGCGAAGTTCTGCATCAAGTTCCAACCAGTACTCGTTTTGTGATTCAATACGATTGATTGGACCATGTTTGTAGAAAAGGAAAGCTACTGCACGCTTGACTTCATCCAAGTCTTCTAAATTATTGACGCGGAAGTATTCTGTTAAAGCCCCCTGGAGCTCAGAACCTAGTTGATCATAAGGTTCTTGACCAATTCCGAGAACAGTTATTCCTTGTTTAGCCAACTCAATGGAGAATTTTTGGAAATTCTGTGGGTAATAAGGTGAAATAACAATATAATTCATAATCCCTCTCCTTTTTATAAATCAAGTGCTTCTAAGAAATGTGGCATTTGAATCCGCCACCAATCCCAATCATGAGCCACATCGTAGCCCCAAACATCAAACCAAGCTGGGATTTGTTTCTCCTCAAAGGCAGTTTTTAAGCTATAGAAGGATGGCAAGCCATCTTGTTCCCATGCCCCCAACCCAGTGCAGACAATGATGTCAGCAGAGCGGTAATGATCTAGGAACCATGGATCATTTTGATTCCAGATATAGTCGCTTGGAGAATTTTGGTAAATTTCTTTGTCGTCTCCATATTCGCCGACAAAGAAACGAGCATCATAGACACCACTCAAGGCAATGACTTTTTGGAAAACGTCCGGATGCTGCAAGAAGAAGTTTAGCGCGTGGTAAGCTCCCATAGAACAGCCCGAAGTCATTAGAGGTCCTTCCCAATTTGCGATGTGTTTGATAAAAGGTACAGCTTCTTGAATGATGTAACGTTCGTATGCCAAGTGAGCCAAGGCACGATCATGACCATGTTTCCAATTTGCTTCCCAACTTTCATTATCAATACTTGAAACTGTAAAGAATTGTACTTTCCCCTCATCGATAAAGCGTTGAGAGGCATTAATCATACCAAAATCGTAAAATTCATTGTGACTTCCACCTGAAGATGGAAAAACAATAACTGGGATACCAGCATGTCCGTAGTGGTTCATATGCATGTCACGTCCTAATTCGTGACTCCAATGTACAAGATTTTCGATATTCATAAACGTCTCCTTTTACTAATCATACCAAAAACGACTTAGGAATCGGAAGCAATCTCCCAATTGTTCAGACCAAGCAATTTCGTTGTGCTCTGCATCTGTTTGAATCACCAATTCCAGATTGTCCACATTATGTCCCATTCGAATCAGATCCTTAAAGTAGCGAATAGAAGAGCTCACATAGGCTTGTTTGATGTTACCACCAATCAAACTCTTATCTGCCTCATCATCTTCTTGGGTTCCAACATAAATGTAAATTTGTTGAGGAGCCTCCATTGGCATCCGTTCAATATAACGGTTAAAGGCTTCTTGGTGGAGGAAATTGGCGGAAGAGAAGACTCCTAGACAACCAATCCGATCCTGATAAGCCAGTCCCATAAACTGGGTGATATTCCCGCCAAGAGAACTACCAATCATAGCTGTATATTCTCTTTGGGGTTTGGTACGGTAATGTTCATCGATAAAAGGTTTTACGACTTCCATAACAAATTCGGCGTATTCAATTCCCTTCCCACCGAAGCTAATTCCTGGAATAAGCCCCCCTTGAAACTTCCAAGCGGAGTATTCATTCATGCGGTTCTCCCCATCGTTATCAATGGCAACCACAATCATCCGATCAATATCTGGATTTCGCTTAATAGTTGGAATGACTTTCCATGAATAGCCACTAAAAGCTTCTTTACTGTAGAGAACATTTTGTCCATCATGGAAGTAAGACACTGGATAGGAACGCTCCACATCTTGCTCGTAGTTTTTAGGGAGGAGAACTCGAATTCGACGACCTTCACCCGAATAAGGTACTTCTAGTTCATGCGTATGCATATCTAAATAAAAGTAGGATTGATTCATTGTCTGAAAACTCTCTATATTCAAAAATTTAAATCAGTATACCACAAATGCCTTGGACTGTACATATATTTTTGAAGGTTTTCAAAATATTTTCTTTCCGTATGCCAAAAAACCGAGACTTAGTCTCGGCATTTTAATATTCGTCAATCCTCAAAAAATAGTCAGCAAGTGCATGGCAAATAGTCTTGATAAGGGTAACACTTGGGTTTTTTTATAGGAGATTATTTCTCAAGATAAGGGATCAAATCTTTTAGGGCACGTTCTGCGATTTTTTCATAGCGTTCTTTTTTATCACGAATACGTGGACCGTCCAATTCTTTGATAATTCCAAAGTTGACATTCATGGGTTGGAAATGTTTGCTATCGGTTGATGTAATATAGTGTGGCAAACTACCAATGGCTGTCGTTCTAGGGAAAACTACCTCAGCTTCGCCTTTAAAGAGGGCAGCTGCATTAATTCCAGCTACTAAGCCGGATGCTGCTGACTCTACATATCCTTCCACACCTGTCATCTGTCCAGCAAAAAAGAGATTTGGTTGTTTTTTGGAGCTGTAGGTAGAGGTCAGGAGGTTAGGAGAATCCATGTAAGAATTACGGTGCATAACCCCATAACGGACAAATTCAGCATTTTCTAATCCAGGGATCATTTGGAATACTCGTTTTTGCTCTCCCCATTTGAGATGGGTCTGAAAACCAACGATATTATATAGACTACCGGCAGCATTGTCCTGACGGAGTTGGACTACCGCATAAGGAGTTTTGAAGTCCCCGTCTCGTGGACCTTTGTAATCATCTGGGTATTCCAGTCCAACAGGCTTCATTGGCCCGTATAGCATGGTTTTGATACCTCTTTTAGCCATGACTTCAATGGGCATACAGCCTTCAAAATATTTTTCTTTTTCAAAAGAATTCAGAGGAGCTTCTTCCGCATGAACAAGGGCATCATGAAAGGCCATGAATTCTTCTTTAGTCATAGGGGCATTTAGATAGGCTGCTTCTCCTTTGTCGTAGCGAGATTTTAGATAAACCTTGCTGTGGTCAATAGTACTGACATCAACAATAGGAGCGGCTGCATCATAGAAGTAAAAACCAGTACCCCCATTGAGCGCGTGAATTTTTTCTGCTAACGCATCGCTAGTTAGAGGACCTGTTGCAATAATTGTAATTTCATCTTCAGGTAATTCTTGGATTTCTTCACGATTGACTTCAATAAGTGGATGATTTGATAATTCCTCTGTAACAGATTGTGAAAATCCTTCCCGGTCGACGGCCAAGGCTCCACCAGCTGGAACACGGGTAGCTTCAGCTGCTTTTAAGATAATTGAATCCAAACGGCGCATTTCTTCTTTGAGAAGTCCTACCGCATTGGTTAGGGAATCTCCTCTAAGAGAGTTGGAACAAACCAATTCTGCAAACTGATCCGTTTTATGTTGGGGAGTCTTTTTAGGACCTCGCATTTCATAAAGTCGAACTGGAATACCACGTTTGGCAATCTGATAGGCTGCTTCACTGCCGGCAAGACCAGCTCCAATAACATTGATATGAGTCGTTTTATACATTATTTAACCTTTGCTTCTTCATAGTCTCCGTTTACACAGATAACCTGCTTACCTCCACCACGGACTTTCTTTTCGACGAGCGTTCCTTGGCATTTTGGACAACTTCGTCCAACAGGTTTGTCCCAGCTGGTAAATTCACAGTCTGGATAGCGATCACAGCCATAGAAAAGTCGATTTTTCTTACTTTTACGTTCGATGACCTGCCCTTTTTGACATTCAGGACAGACCACACCGATTTCTTTGACGATAGCCTTGGTGTTCCGACAATCTGGAAAATTACTACAAGCATAGAACTTTCCATAGCGACCTAGTTTAATGACCATGGGGTTACCACAGACATCACAATCAAAACCAGCAGGTTCGTCTTTGATTTGAATTTTTTCCATTTCTTCCTCAGCCTTACCAATTTCCTTTTTGAAGGGTTGGTAGAATTGATCGATGACTTTTTGCCATTCTTCTTGACCAATTTCGACATCATCTAAGCGTTTTTCTAAATCGGCTGTAAAATGGACGTCTACAATATCTGGGAAGAATTCAACAATTAGTTTGTTGACAATTTCTCCCAGTTCAGTGGGTTCAAAGCGTTTGGCAACTAATTTTACATAGTAGCGTTTTTGAATCGTTTCGATTGTTGGTGCATATGTTGATGGACGCCCTACCCCATTTTCTTCTAGCGTTTTAATTAAGGTTGCTTCTGAGTAACGAGCAGGTGGTTGTGTGAAGTGCTGTTCAGGCTTACTTGAAACACGTTTTACGAGATCTCCAACTTCCATTTCTGGCAACATCTTATTGCGGTCGGTATCGTTGTAAATAGCTAGATAACCATCGAACTTAACCTGACTTCCGTTAGCCGTAAAGCGTACACCAGCCTGTTCCAAATTGACCTTCATCGTATCAAAAACAGCGGCTGCCATTTGACTAGCTACAAAGCGATTCCAAATAAGAGTGTAGAGCTTGAGTTGATCTTTATCTAAATACTTACTGATGGATTCAGGGGTCAAATGTACATTGGAAGGACGAATCGCTTCGTGTGCATCTTGAGCTGAACTGGAATTCTTTACCTTACTACCGTGCTTTGAATAGTTAGCACCAAAACGTTCCGTGATAAAGTTAGCAGCTTCATTGGTAGCAACTGGGCTGATTCGAGTAGAATCGGTACGCATATAGGTAATAAGACCTTGAACGCCACCTGATATTTTTATTCCTTCGTACAACTGCTGTGCCACTGACATGGTTTTTCGTGTACGGAAATTCAGTTTGTTAGCGGCATCTTGTTGAAGAGATGAGGTTGTGTAAGGAAGGGGAGCATTTCTTCGTCGTTCCTTTTTTTCAACCTTGGTTACATCAAATTCGTCAGATTTGAGTAGGTTTAAGATTTCCTGAACATCTTCGTTGGTTTTTAACTCCTTCTTCTTCCCATTGATACCATAAAATGAGGCTTGGAATTGTTTGTTTCCTTTTTTAAAGATTGAATCAAGAGTCCAATATTCTTCTGGAATAAAAGCATTGATTTCAGCCTCACGGTCAATAATCAATTTTAGGGCAACAGATTGAACGCGACCTGCTGATAATCCTTTTTTGACTTTTTTCCAAAGGATTGGGGAGATAGAATATCCTACAATACGATCTAAAACACGACGTGCCTGTTGGGCATCTACCAAATCCATATTGATTTGTCGAGGTTCTTTAAAGGCACTCTTAACCGCATCTTTGGTAATTTCATTGAAGACTACGCGATTGTTGTCCTCAAGATTCAACTTTAGGATATGGGCCAAGTGCCAAGAGATGGCTTCACCTTCGCGATCCGGGTCACTAGCGAGAAAGACGTTCTTAGCTTTCTTGGCTTCTTTTTTTAGGTCATTAATAAGCGGCCCTTTACCACGAATGTTAATGTACTCAGGTTCATAGTTATTTTCAAAATCGACGGACATGGATGACTTTTTAAGGTCTCGAATATGTCCGACACTCGCCATAACCTTGTAGTTTCGACCTAGGTATTTTTCAATGGTCTTAGCCTTGGCGGGTGATTCGACAATGACTAGATTTTTCTTTGGAGTGGTTTTTCTCTTTGTTTTTGTAACCAATCTCTTCACCTTTCACTTCAATTTAAACTGGGACAAGTTTACTCTATTTTCATATCTCTGTCAACAAATTAGGTTTTCCTATAGGAGAACTTTAAGTTATATTTAAGTCGTTAAGAATGTCTAAACCGCATGAAATATAGCTGGCTCCCTCTTTCAATAGCTGATGACAACCTTCGTGACTTTCGAGTAAGATGGAGCCTGGAATTGCGTAAATTTCCCGTCCCACTTCAAGAGCTCGATCGACTGTTATAAGGCTTCCAGAGCGAGCCTTGGCTTCGGCTACTAGAACGGCTGTTGCTAGTCCTGCAATAATGCGGTTACGATTCGGAAAATGATAGGGTTTAGCAGTTTCATTTGGTCCATATTCACTTATCAAGAGTTGATGATGGCCTATATATTCTTGGAGCCGTTTGTTTTCTGGTGGGTAAAATTGATTTAAGCCTGTTCCTAAAACTCCTATTGTTGGCGTACCTTCTCTGAGAGCCGCTTGATGGGCTGCCGTATCGATCCCCCTTGCTAGGCCACTGATAATGACTAGTTTTCCCTTGAGCTCTTGGATGATTTTACGAACAGATTGGAGTCCGTAAGGGCTGGCCATACGGCTACCTACTACAGCCAGTGCTGGTAATTGTAGAAGGTTTATATTTCCTTGATAGAAGAGAATGAGTGGGGGATCATAGATTTCTTTTAGATGTACTGGATAGCTTGAATCGTCTATTCCAATTGAGGGACAGGATTGAAATTCTTCAAGCAAGGCTTCTTGATCCCATTTTTTTGCTTTTTGCAAGCGGTCAAAGGGTTCTTTGCAACCTGAGATTACAAGTCGATTGCGGAGTATTTCTTCTTCTCCTTTTTCCACCTCATAATCAATAATTTTCTGAATTTGAATATTGGTTAAACCTAATTTCCGTAAATAAAATATGTCAAATCGCTTCATTTTTTTCACCTCATCTACTTATTCGTATAATGAGATGAAACCTTAAAAGTCTTTGACAGGAGCGAAGGTCATTCGATGGATCGGACAAGGGCCGAATTGTTGAAGACCGACTAAATGATTGGGGGTTCCATAGCCTACATTTTTAGCGAAATCATAACCAGGAAATTCTTTGTCATAGTTCTCCATTAGACGATCTCGTTCTACCTTGGCAATAATACTTGCCGCAGCAATGGATTGACTTCTCGCATCTCCCTTAATAAGGCTGGTCTGTGCGAGTGGTAAATCCAGCTCCATCGCATCAATTAAAAGGTGATTTGGGACTAGTCCAAGATTTTGAATGGCCTCCTTCATGGCTATCTTAGTTGCCTGATAAATATTGACCTGGTCAATAATTCCGGCGTCGACTCGTCCAATACCAATCGCCACTGCTTCTTCTTTAATAATGTCGTAAATTTGCAATAATTTCTTTTTGGACAATTTTTTAGAATCGTTAATCCCTTGAATACGACTAGTCTGGGGTAAAATGACTGCTGCTGCCAGGACTGGTCCAGCTAGGGGACCACGACCAACCTCGTCTACTCCTGCTATCCACTGATATCCCTGGGAGTATAAATCTTGCTCTAAACTCATTAATGATTCCAGGCGCTCTTGCTCCATCCGTTTTGCTTCCAACTGCTTTCGTTTTTGGAGGAGGAGTTTTTGAACTCCTTGCCGGGAATCTTTTTGTAAATCCAGGAAAAGAGGGTGGTCCAAACGGTCCACCCCGAGTAATAAGGATTGAATTTCTTTAATCGTCGCCATCTAAGTCACCCACCCGATCTAGAGTATAACGGCCTAGTTTTCCATCTCGAATTTCTTTGACAAAAAGTTGATAAAAGCGATCATAGTCATCTCTGAAACCTAACAGACTAGTTCCATCCATGATATATTCGGGAGTCTCTAAGTCCAGATCAAGTTTTGGAAATCGCTCCTGTAAACGTTCAGGATAATAGGTTTTAAAGTAATTAAGACCGAAAATAGTGACCTCATCCATGGGGAGCAATTGATCCTTGATAGCACCTGTTAAAGCTAATTTCAAGGCCACAGTATCATCTTCAAACTTAGGCCAAAGAATCCCAGGTGTGTCTAAAATTTCCAGGTCCTTGTTGGTTCGCAACCACTGTTGTCCCTTGGTAACTCCGGGTTTATTACCTGTTACCGCTATTTTTTTACCCGCCAAACGATTCATTAAAGTTGATTTTCCAGCATTAGGAATACCGATAATCATCGTTCGAAGAGTTTGTGTGCGGATACCTCGTTCCTCTTGGCGTTTTAATTTAGCAGCCATAAGGGATTTTGCTGCCTCAGTAACTTTTTTGACACTAGAAGCCTCTTTGGAATTCAGAGCCAAGACGGTTTTCCCTTGCTTCTCAAAATAAGATCGCCATTCTTGTGTGATCTGTGGATCTGCTAAGTCTGCCTTGTTAAGGATCAGTAATTGGGGCTTATCACCAACAATTTTTGTCAACATCGGATTTTGACTGGATAGCGGCAAACGTGCATCCACCAAAACCGTTACAAAATCCACAAACTTTAAACTTTCTTGTACCTGGCGTCTTGCCTTGGACATGTGTCCTGGGAACCATTGAATTGTTGCCATGTGAGTTCCTTTCCTTCATAGAATCTGAATGCTTATCGGTGATACTAGCCCAGACTCCTTTTTCATTTACATGAAATTTAGCATACACTATTCCCTGTCTTTCTTCAACCCTATAATAGCTAGGTTGCCATTCTTGTGGATCGATTTGTTTAATAACCTCTAAAAAATGATCTCTACTGGAATCTGTTGAAAGAATCATGTAGCTTGAACTTAGTGACCAGTATTTCAAGGGATCTAAAGGATCAATCTTCTCTAGAGAAATAGGACTATTTTTGTTAGCCTTATCTAAATTTTTTCCTTATTATCTAGATATCTAATTTTAGTTGAAGGTTTCTTTCTTCTACATTTATATTCATTAAATTTCAAATTCGGATTTTGTCAATTCTCTTTGATGAAGCTATGGATTACGTACGATGTACACTTCATTGAGCATATTCAACAGGTCTACCAGATCTGTTGAACTATCTACATCAGCTTTCCTTAATATCTTTTGAAATGTTTCTAGTAGTCTGATTTTGAGATTAGTTTTGTATTATTTATTCCAAAACCAATAACATTAAAAAGCATCCCTTCGTTAGTATTCATATAACGTTTGGGATGCATCAGAAGCTATCACTTACAAATATCATCTGTTACCTTTACGAATAGGTAATCTACTTAGGATTATTTAACTTTCATAATACGTACTAAATTCGATCGTTCAGCTTCTTCTAACTTTAGCTCAATATAATGAATTGTTTCTTCAAGGTTTGGAATTATAGAATATTCTAAGCCGTTAACTCTACGTCGTGTTTTTTCAATATCATCTGCTAGTAACTGACAACTTTTTTCAATCTCTGCTAAACGTAATAATTTATCAACATGATTACTTATATTTTGAAAAACAGCATCCATGTCAGCATTCGAGGCACGGTAACTGTATTCCCTTGTATCTAATGCAGTACTCTCCTGAATAGTTGGAAAAACCTTGGGTACTGTAACTCCCATAATTGTATCCTGTTCCGCATAAAACGTCATTTCCTCTGGAAAAGTCAAAAAAAGTTCATCTACTACAAGAGGATTCAACTGTGCTTTAGCAAGAAGGAAATCTTTCATTATATTCTCTAAAAAATTTTCTACGTCCTTTCTTAAACGATAGTTTTCTCGAACTAAACAGATAAAGCGTCTCATCAATTCATCACGTTTATCTTTAAGTAATTTATGCCCTCGTTTAGGTGTAGTTAATCTTTCTTTTAAATGATGTAATTCCATACGAGTTGGTTTAACATTCAAACGTGTCATAAGAGCCTCCTATCAGAATTTATTCTATTTTGGGCAGATAACGCTCAAGCATGTTATCTTTGATACGTTTCAGTTCTGTTTTTGGCAAAATAGATAGCAACTGCCATCCTAAATCTAACGTTTCCTCAATTGTTCTATTGGTATAGAAACCTTGATTTATATATTCCTCTTCAAATGCTTTAGTAAATTTCACATATAATTTGTCAGTATTTGATAATGCTGAATCACCCAATACTACTGCTAGTTCTTCTATTTTTTTACCTTGTGCATAGGCTGCAAAGAGTTGATTCATAGTAGCCGCATGGTCTTCACGGGTCTTACCTTCACCAGAGCCTTTATCTTTTAGACGGGATAGAGAAGGTAGGACACTGATAGGAGGTTGATAACCTTTATGGTATAATTCATGTCCTAAAATAATCTGTCCTTCTGTTATATAACCTGTCAAATCAGGAATAGGATGAGTGATATCATCTTCAGGCATTGTCAGAATCGGAATTTGTGTGACGGATCCTTTTTTACCAACTAGTCTTCCTGCACGTTCATAAAGTGTTGATAAATTTGTATAAAGATATCCCGGATAACCACGTCTGCCAGGTACCTCGCGTCTAGCGGCAGAAACTTCACGTAAAGCCTCACAATAATTTGTCATATCTGTCATGATGACCAAGACATGCATATCTTTTTCATAAGCTAAATATTCTGCAGTTGTTAATGCAATCCTTGGTGTCGCAATACGCTCAATTGCAGGGTCATTGGCTAAATTCATAAATAAAACAGAACGTTCAATAGCACCTGTCTTTCGTAAATCTTCCATGAAGAAATTTGCTTCCTCAAATGTAATCCCCATAGCTGCAAAGACAACAGCAAAATTTTCATCAGTATTCAATACCGTGGCCTGACGAGCGATTTGTGCAGCCAATTCATTGTGAGGTAAACCTGAACCAGAAAAAACCGGTAACTTTTGTCCACGTACTAAAGTATTCAAATGATCGATTGCCGATATGCCTGTTTGAATAAATTCATCTGGGTAGTCACGAGAAACTGGATTAATTGCTTGTCCATCAATATCAAGATATTTTTCAGGGATTAGTTCTGGACCACCATCTATCACTCTTCCCATCCCATTAAAAATACGTCCCACCATATCTTCTGATACTGCTATTTCAAGGGGGTGTCCTGTAAATCTAACTTTAGTTTTATCAAGATTTATACCACTAGAACCTTCAAATAATTGGACAACTGCTTTGTCCTCATGTACCTCAAGAACTTGTCCTCTACGTATTTCTCCGGTTTGTAACTGAATTGTAACTAGTTCATTATAGTGGACACCTTGAATATCTTCAACAATCATTAAGGGACCGACAACTTCACTTACTGTTCGATATTCTTTGATAACGTTCATTCAGATACCCCTCCTTTTTCAACAATTTTTTGGATTGTTGTTGTTATTAGATCCGCTAACGCTGTGATATCTACTAGTCGATCTTCTCCAATATATTTGCTTCTAGCCATTTTATCTCTAAGCTCTATTGTTCCTGTCATCAATTCATTAAAGTAAGTACCCAGTTCCAAAGCGCGAATTGCCTGATCTGAAAACGTTAGAATATTTGTCAACATAGCATTTTGTTTATCAAATGACGTAAATGTATCAACAGTATCAAAGGCATTTTGTTGTAGAAAATCTTCACGAATTTGTTTTGCAATTTCCATCGTTAGACGCTCTTTTTCAGATAAAGCATCTAATCCAACAAGACGTACAATTTCTTCTAAACTAGATTCTCGCTGCAAATAATTCATAGCACGCTTTACTTTACTAGACCACTGGATTTGTTTCCCATCATCAATATAGTTTCCAATACTATCCCTGTAGAGAGAGTAAGAAGTCAACCAATTAATAGCAGGAAAATGTCGGCGTTGTGCTAAAGGAGCATCCAATCCCCAAAAAACTTTAACAATTCGTAATGTATTTTGGGTAACAGGTTCTGAGATATCCCCACCAGGGGGAGAAACTGCACCAATAGCTGTAATACTTCCCTCGCGTTTTGGAAAACCTAAAGCTTGTACATATCCAGCTCGTTCATAATATTCAGCAATCCGGCTACCTAGATAAGCTGGATAACCTTCATCACCTGGCATCTCTTCTAGACGTCCTGACATTTCACGAAGCGCTTCAGCCCACCGAGATGTTGAATCTGCCATAATCGCTACAGAATATCCCATATCTCTGAAATATTCAGCAATTGTGATCCCTGTATAAATAGAGGCTTCTCGAGCGGCAACAGGCATATTAGAAGTATTTGCAATCAGTACTGTCCGTTGCATAATAGAGTGTCCCGTATTAGGATCAATTAATTCTGGAAATTCATTTAAAACATCTGTCATCTCATTTCCACGTTCTCCACAACCTACATAGATTACAATATCTACATTTGCAAATTTAGCGATCTGATGTTGTACAACTGTTTTTCCAGCTCCAAATGGACCAGGTACTGCTGCTGCTCCACCTTTAGTCACTGGAAAAAAGGTATCAATGACACGTTGTCCTGTAATCAATGGTTCTTTAGGTATGAGACGCTTACCAACAGGCCTAGCTTTACGGACAGCCCATTTTTGCATGAGGGTTCCTTCATATACTCCGCCAGTATCCAAATCAATCTCATAAATCACATCATCAACTGTAAAATTTCCAGCCTTAATGCTTCTCAATGTCCCTGAAATTCCATATGGAACCATGATTTTATGCATAATAACCGTAGTTTCCTCAACAGTTCCTAGTATGTCACCAGCAGATACACTCGCCCCCACAGATACACTCGGTTCAAAACACCATAATTTCTCACGATCAAGGCTTGCAACAGATACTCCTCTTACTAAAAAATCATCTTGTGTCTGTGCTCTAAATCGTTCCAATGGACGTTGAATTCCATCAAACATCTCGGAGATTAACCCTGGTCCTAGCTCTACAGATAGGGGGGTACCTGTTGTTATTACAGGCTCTCCTGGAGCAAGACCGGATGTTTCTTCATAGACTTGGATGGAAGCTTTATCGCGCCTCATTTCAATAATTTCACCAATCAGCCCTAAATGACCAACTTGACAAATATCTTGTATATTAGCTTCATGCATTCCCTCTGCTACAACTAGAGGACCAGAAACCGTTACGATCTTCCCTTGACTCAATGTTATCCTCCTTACTAAAAATATATAGCTAGCCTATATAATATCTGTTATAAAATATTTTGACCGACAGCTCTTTCAACATATGTTTCTACATAATTAAGAGCTAGACCTAGACTCCCCTCTTGCGTTGGTATTGGAATAATAGCAGGCAAAAACTGTTGATTATAATATTCCACAACATCTGCTATATCATGCATAAGATCTTCTGTAATATAGATAATTCCATAATTATTTTGTACTAATTGTCTAACCCTATCGCGTGCTTCTTTAGGATTCTTGACAGGAAAAATTTCAAAACCAATGAACCGAAAAAGGAGAATCGAATCACGTTGACCTACCACTGCAATTTTGTATTGTTTATCGTCCATACATAGGTCTCATCCTTTCTGCTACTCTATCTATATCGATATGATTATGATGGCTAGATATAATTAGACGTAAATTTTTTACTTCAAATTCTCGTCTGAGTAAATAGCGAGCTAATGGAATTGGACCATCTAGTTCTTCTATTTGATTTTCTAGATATTTAGCAATAAACATATCAGAAAGGTATTCTAGCTCGACTATAGAAATCGTCGATTGACGAATCTTATCTTCAAAAAAAAGTAGTTCTTCGTCGATATAGCTGTTGAGTTGTTGAAACCAATTAATTAATTCATCATTTTCAATCATTTTTATAATAGATCTAGCTGGTAGACTTCCCTCATCGGATAATATTTGATAAATTGCATTTGAGGTTTTCCCTTGGTTGAAAGCTCGTTTTACACTAATAATGTTATAAAAATCAATTAGTATTACAACTATTTCTTGAAATAGGCGGGGTAACTTTAATGACAATTTTTTAAGGTGTTTAAAATATGCTAGATCAACACCTACTTCTAGTATATAGCTATTCTGATAGGTTAAATACATTGACCAGATAGTACCTATTTCCTCAACTATATCAGACTCTAAAACATCTGAATGCAGTGTCTGTACTAGATGAGCCAGTTCATCCTGTCCTTCGGAACCAATTGGGATAAGTAAGGGCGAAAGATCTTGACCTAACATTTTTGCTTTTAACAATATTTTTAAATTATGATAGACATAAAATAATGCAAAGATAGATACTAGATCTCTATCAGGACTTTCTTCAAAAGCCCACCGATACTCTCTGATTAAAGCTGTCCTCAACTTATTCTCAGTGGTTTCTAAACATTCTAAATCACTCATTTGTAAATCATATACACTACCTGCTAATAAACTAGCAATAGTGTTCATAGATTCTGCTTGTAAGAGTTTATGAAAGGTTTCTTGGGTTAGAAAATCCTGTTCTTTTACCGAAATAGTAATATTAATTTCTGAAAAGTCCTTAGTATTCATTTATTTTCACTCAACCTCCTTTCGTCTCGTTAATCTGTTATCAATTTGGAAATATAGCGTGAGCAATTCTTGAATGATCCTTCTCATAAATAGAAGTAATTAATTCACGATACAAATAGGTATCATCAATCCTCCCAGTTGTCACTAGAAAACCAGCTTCATGAGGAATAGCTTGATGACTAAATTGTATTTTTGGATATTTGAGTTTCAAGCTCTCAAATGCTCTTTCCGATATTTTTTGTAAACTTATATCTCCAAAAAAGACAGTGACAGATTGATCTGCATACTTCTGTAAGACAGAACTTACAAAGGTTAACTCCTCTTCTACTGACCAATTACACATAGTTTGATAGGCATCCTCGAATAACTCTTGTAAAATAGCTTGTTTAGCAGCTAGCATTGATTGCCTTTCTTCATTTTTGAGCTGCTGACATTCAACCTGCTGTTGTTGTTTGAGTATTTTTTGTTTCAGTTGCCATTCAGCTGTGATTTTAGCCATCAAGTCAGATTTTTTCTTTTCAAACTGTACTTTAATGATCGCTTGATGCTCTTGTAATGCCTGTTGCCCTCTTTGTTGGGCTTTCTCTAAAATAGATTTTCGCAATCCCTCAATGTCAGACACATTATCACCTCTTCTATCAATCCTATATTAGCCAACTTTCAATGTTAAGATGAAAGATACAACAAATGCTAAAATTGCGTAAGTCTCAACCATTGCAGCTAAAATGGCCCCTTTCATAAATTCTTTAGGGCGTTTTGCTAAAATTTGCATTGCACCTACTGCAACATTTCCTTGATGTTTCGCTGAAAAATAACCAACTAATGCAATTGGAAGTGAGGCAAACAAATAACCAATTCCTGTTTCAACAGCCATACTTACATTTAATTGTAACCAGATTAAGATACCTATAACAAAACCATATAGTCCTTGCGTTCCTGGAAGTAATTGTAAAATAAGAGCAGAAGCAAACTTCTCAGGTTGTTCTTTTAACAGAGCTGCGGCTGATTGACCTGCTTTACCAACTCCCAATGCTGACCCTATTCCACTAAATCCAACTGCGATGAATATACCTAAAGCAGCAAAGAAAAATCCTCCATAAGTTGAGAAGTATTGTGCTAATTGTTCCATTTAATGTTCCTCCGATTGTTGTTTGAGATGAATATATTTTTCCGATGTCTTTAAAGGTGAGAAGGCTCGACCACGACCTTCATAGAATTTACCAAATAGTTCTACAAAAATTAAACGTGCTCCATGCACATATCCAGATAGCAATGACAAGAAGATATTTATGGTATGAAGAACTGCAAAAATTAAAATACCTACTGTAAACTTAGAAATTCCTGGAAATAGACCGACAATAAGATTAAAAGCTGAGCCTATACTAGCTCCTGATAGACCCAATGCCATTAGACGTGTAAAACTAACTAAATCACCTACATAAGACGAGATATTATAAAGATTAAAAATTCCTTTTCCAATTCCTCTAATTCCCCTTGCTTGTATTATAGATACGATAATAATTGTTCCAGCATTACAGATAGCTAACCATTTTCCAATAATAGCTAAAGCATCATATTGTCTAATCAAAGAGCCTATTGCTACGAATAGTAGTCCAACTAATATGAAACACCAAGCAAAGCCCGAAGTATAAGCATCTCCATACTCTCTTTTCCGGATCTTTTGTATACCTCCAAGGAATAGACCGCTAACAACCGTCATAAAGCCAAAAACTACGGATAATATTAAAATTGTCATAACATCCGTGGTGGTCGAAATTAGATGGAATGGTAATTCATAGCCGAAAAAAGAACCATAAATAATCCCCCAGATTCCTACTGAAATACTTAAAATATTAAAAAATTTTAAAAAACGAGTCACTGATTTAGACAAATAAAAAATTTTTAATAATCCGAAGGTTAGAATATATAGAAGTATGCCATATCCCAAATCTGCAACCATCATTCCAAAAAATGTAAAATAAAATGGAGCCAATATCGGTGTTGGATCTTTTTCATAATATCCAGGTAAAGCATACATTTCTGTCAATAATTCAAACGGCTCAATTAGAGATTTGTTTTCTAACTTAATCGGAATCTGAGCCTCATCTTCTACTCTCGAATCAACTTCTATAAGCAACATTGATTGTCCAAAACGTTCAAATAAAGTCGCCTGTAAAAATTGAAAATATTGCTCTTCAACCCACCCTTGTAATCCTGTAAGGTATGTATTACTAGCTAGATATGTCTTAGTTATTTGTTTGGATACTTGGGTGCGAATATAATCTATTTGGCATTTTATATCACTAATCGCTATATGCTCATCAATTAATTGATTTTGTATCAATTCCTTTTCAGAAGTTAGTATCTGAGCTTCCATTTTTAATTGTTTAATCTTATCTCTTGGTAAGATATCCTCAGAATAGTCAAATTCTACAAAATTCATATCGTTTAAAATATCATCTTGATTATTATCATAGAAGCAAAGAAGTCCGTATTCTTTATCCGTGACAAATAATTCCTGGATTTGAATTCCTGTCTCAGACGTTAATTTCTTATATAAATAATCATCTGAAGTCCGCGAAAGTATCCCTATCTTCGCTTTTAAAAAATGAAATTTAGCTAATTCCGTTGGTAGAGTATCTAAAGTTTCCCAAGGTTCTAATTTTTCTATTGTAGCTTTCTGACATTCTAATTCATTCTCAATCTCTTCTAAACGATGCAATTTCAAGCTAAGCTCTTGTGCTAGAGTTTTTACATGTCCGCTTTCTCCTAACTCTTTTAATTCTGAAAAAGTTAATTCTCTAGGTTTTGTTCTCAAGCGTTGTACTGTACTTTGATGAGGTAAGTACAAACTCAGCTGTTCACTTAATTTTTCTAGATAACTTTCTTGACTATCCAGATAGTCTAGAACTTGATTATCGTGAAGTTCTTGAACATCTTCATATAAGGGAGAATTGTTCATCGTTATTTTAGGTGTTTTTACTTGATTGTTGTCAAATACTTTTTGCCATGACTCTATTTGTCTAAGATCCTGAATTTCTACAATTTGTAAACTTTGTAAACAGTCAATGAGCTCGTCTAAGTGTTCTTTGCTAAACAATATAGCTATCTTTTTCATCTGACTAATCGCCATAATACTCTACCACCCTGCTTACGATTTGTTGGACAAATTCTTTTCTCCTATATTCAGAAATATCTTGAATAATCTTATGATTTGTAGCTATGTGCTCAGTCACTGTGCTCTTTAATTCTTCTTTTTGGCGATGTAGATTCCGTTCCAATATTTCATACTCTTTTCGACAATCACTCTGAAATTCATCTACCAGTTGGTGGAGGATCTTTTCTGACTTCTCTTCAGATTGTCGAATAGCTTCCTCATATTCGCTTGCAATCTGTGTAGCTTCTTCTTCAATCGTTTTCATTGTCTCAAAAATAGATTCTGCCACAAAATCACCCCCTTGACTTATAAGCTATGTTGATTTAGAAAATGCCTTATTGCACCGATTCTACCCGCAGCATTTCCGAGAGAAGCTGCTAGAATATGCTTTGGTAAAAAACGTTCATCTTGAACTTTTTCAAAAAGTGATTTTTGAATACTTGCTAATAGGAAATCTGGTTCTGAAAAAATACCTCCTCCCAGAACAATACCATCTGGATTTAATAAGTATGAAATCGATAAAAGTCCTTCTGTTAAATAATCAATAAAAATATCTAAAGTTTCTAAAGCAAGGGGATCCCCATTCTTAACTGCTGTAAAGAACAAGCGTCCATCTTGTTTTGTTTTACCACTCTTTTTCTCATACATCTCTACTAGAGCTGTAGTAGAAGCTAGTTTTTGCCAATCATGCCCAGCAACACGTAAGTAACCTATCTCACCTGCCGTGAATCTATGACCGTTAACAATTTGGTCATTGATAATGACTCCTGCTCCAATACCTGTTCCAACAGTAATCATAACCACATTTTTCATTCCCTTAGCAGTACCTAACCAGGATTCACCAAGAGCTGCACTATTAACATCATTTTCGACAGAGACAGGTAGAGCAAATTTTTCTCTAATTGTTTTTTTAAAGTCAGTTCCAATATACCCTGGTATTGTATAACCTGCATAAACTACTTCACCTGTTTCACTGTTAATAACCCCTGCAGAAGAAATTCCAACACCTTTAATCTCATAATTTTTGCAATAGTCCGTTATCAAGTCACAAATCTGACCTAAAATATTATTAGTTCCTTTATTATGATCAATTTGTGTGCTTACCTCTTTAAAAACATTGAGACTATCGCCTTTCTCATTGTAGAGATCCGCCTTAATCGCAGTACCTCCAATATCGATTCCAATTAATGTTTTCATAGGCTCTATCCTTTCTTCATACAACTAATAAGAGGGATTAGATAGCTATCTAATCCCTCGCTCTATTTCCTTATCCGCTTGTAATCGTTTAACTACTGTGAGCTGATACAGGGACTAGCTATTTGTAATTTCAGAAAGTGCGACTTTACGGTCTTCTGTAAGAGACAAAGTACATGCATCTGCAGTAGCAATAGATTCAAGTGCTGCAACGCCATTCAACAATTTAGCGTACTCTTCTGTAATCTCACTCCCTTTAATAATATCGTGTAAATAAGCCATCTCTTTATCGATACAAGTTTGTAACCACAATGGTGTACGAACCCCTGGTTTACCATAAGCGATAGCTCCATCCATACCACGACCAGTATAAATATCTGTCCGATCGTCATCTTCCTCCTGCGTCTCATGGACTAGGAAGTGTGATTCTCCCTCTCCCTTAACACGCAGTGTTCCTCCTGTATTGTATAAATCAAGTTTAATAGCACCTTCAGTACCTTCAATTAGAACATAATGTTCACCCCAACGAAAGGCATTACCATATTCTAAGACAGCATAACGATCGTCTGAATACTCAAGGTTTACAATCAACATATCATCTTCATCCCCAAAGTTTTCTCCTTTATGGTAAACATTACCTCCTACCATGGTCACTTTTTCAGGCATTCCCCCCATGATAAATTGAATACAATCAAGCTCATGGATATGATGGTAAAGGTGTCCTCCAGATTGTGATCGTAGTTTTTTCCAAGACACAGTCGGCTGTTGTTCTTCCCAACCTGTTCGTGCTGCATGACAATAAAGAACTTTTCCAATTTTTCCTTGTGTAATCAATTCTTTTGCATGATGAACACCATTAAAGAAATTCATGATATGACCAGCCATAAAGATAACATTATTGGCTTCACAAGCTTCAACCATTGCTTTACAATCTTCATAATTTAGTGCAATAGGTTTTTCGCAAAAAACATGTTTTCCATGCTCTGCTGCTTTAACAACAGGTTCTCGATGAAGATAGCTTGGTGAAGCCACGATAACACAATCAATATCCTTACGTTCAACTAGTTCATCTAAACTACTGCAGACATCTGCTTGTAACTCCTCAGCAACTTCTTCACCATGATTTGGATCAAAAATAGCGACAATCTCTGCATCCTCAATTTTGTTCATAGAACGTGCCAAATCTGCTCCAAAATAACCTGCTCCAACAATTCCATACTTAATCATATTTTTTCTCCTGTACTATTTCTTTTTTAAGTCTGCGATACTAAAACTAATGTAGGGAACAACATTCTTCATATGTAGCTCATTACGAGACCATGAATCGAATTTTTCGAACATCAAACCAATATCATGATTAGGGAGTTCTGTTAATGTTGAATATGAAAATCCATATTGACTAAAATCAACATCATGACGGTAACGCCACTCAATAGTCTGATCCTCTCCAATCAATCCGATGAATATTTGTCCATGTCTTCTTCCATGAGGAGAGTTTGGAGTACTGAGGATAACAGCCTTTTTACCATCTATTTTTTGACTATAATTAATAATAGATAATTGTGTACCATAACTAGGATTTGATACAAAATCTAAATATTCCGGTGCTCCCCATGTATTTCCTGAATCTTTACTGGTTATGTAGGCAATTTTACCATTATTAGTTCTCATATAAGTTTGAAGAACTCCTGGACTCAATTCGACAATTTGAGCTTCAGCAGACCAGTTAGATGGAAGAGGAACGACTTTAGCTTCCCAAGTTTTGCCATTATCATCACTATAAATAAATACGGATTCTTTACCTGTGTAAGAAGTAATCAAAATTCTCCCAGTCTTGGAATCAATAATTCCTCTACCTGGTCCCAAATAAGGAGCATTTCTATTTAATCCTAAGATTGGTGGTAAAAGTGTTGGACTTGACCAACTTTCTCCTGCATCTTCACTTGTAATATAAGCAATATAGTTTGTAGGTACAACTTTAAAAAGAGCATCTTTATAGAAAATTGTCATGTTGACCATCGTACCATTTTTATACTCAGTCTTAACATTATTTGCAAAATTAGCAGAATACTGCTCCACTTTTAAAGCGTTTCCATTTTCTGTTATTGAAAAATCGTCTTCCACCCGATATTCCGTTGGTTGATTTGTCCTATCATCATAAACGATACCATTTTCACGTACAGTATAATAATAGCCTGTATCTCCAGCTTTCTTCAATTTAAGATAAGCTTTACCATTAATTTCTTTATAGCCAGAGTCTGACCGTGTCGCTTCACGGAAACTAACACCTGCAGGCATGACATCAGCAAACATCAGAACCTGATGATCTGTTTTTTCAACAATAACAGAGTCGATATAGGTTGCACCACCACTGATTTGTAAATCACGCATCTGTGGTTCCCGAGGCCACTCAAGAGGAGCATTCGCAAAATCATCAAAAGCAAGTGTTAATTTAGGGGTAGTCCAAGTTAGACCATTATCGTCACTATAGCTTGTAGCAATATTAATTTTGTTAAGGAAATCATGTGTCCCACCATACCTAGCGTCAATACTAGATAAAATACGACCATTATTCAAGGTATAGAGTACAGGAATTCTGAAATAGTTTGATCCGGTATTATCATTTGCTGTGTAGATATGTCGTGAAAAAACTGAATTCTTAGTCATTTTTTCGACAACAGCACTTTCAAGGGCTTGATTATATAACTTAATGTTTTGGATAAGTCCCTTAAAACCAAAGTCAATTTTTCCAGATCGTCTAACCCCACCAATAATAAAGGAATCAATTCCCTTTATTTCATCTAATCTTAAGTATGGATTAGTCTGTTTTTCTACAACTTTTGTTCCATTTGCGTACAAAGAATAGGTATTATGAGTTGAATCCACAACTAGAGCAGCTGTATTTGAAACTGGAGTATTATTATATTTTCCCCAAACAGATGCTGGTCTAGACACTAGGTGATTTGTACGAGAGGAAGTATCACGCGCTTCCATCCCAACTTCACCATTATCCCTTACAAAAATATCTACATAACTATTTTGATGTCCAGATTGTCCATTAGAAATTCCAAATAAAGCTTGAACACCATCATTTTTAGTTTGTTCATAGGTAATAACAAGCGTAAAATTATTATTTTGTAATTTATCCTTCACTTGATTTGTAACATCTAAACCTTGCCCCTCTAAGGTCACATCAGAAGTTTCAAATGCTGGGAAAGGAAGTTTCGTTTCTATCGATCCCCCTTCACTAGTTGAAGCGACTGCATGAGTACTTTCCGATGTTTCTGTAACCCCAAGTTCCCCATCAGTTGTGAAGTGTTGATCAGTATCGGAAAATTCTGTCATGGTTACAGTAGATTCATTTATAGATCCTGGATTTTCAAGAGTCCCATCGGGTGTTTCATCTGCAAAAACTTGATTCGTTAAAGTAAAAGCTAATAAAGCTGCTACTGCAAAACTTGTAAAATGTTTATTCACTTTCATAGCATACTCCTTCATTGAGTACCTTTATAACCAATTTTTTAACAGGCTCATCATTGACTCTACCTTTCGGCTGATGAAAATCTTCTTCAAAAGTGACTAATAAATTATGTTCTGTCAAGATTACTGTTTGGTAAAAATTACTATTATAGAAACCAATATCATCTTGAACATTAAAAGACTGTTTTAATGTTGAATCTTCGATAGTGGTTACAGCCATTGCCTCCATATTTTCAATCACAATATGGATATCTAAATATTTTTTATGTGTTTCAAACTGCTGCCCCAAAATACCATCTGCGATATAAGTCATACAATTTGCAAATACATTATCCCCGTCAATATCTATCCGGCCATCAGTAAGAGTCTGTAAATCCGTGTTCTCTAAAAATTCACACACCGTTTTAAAATGAGGATTAAGTCTGACATATTTCTTGAAATCAGATTGTTGTGCAATAATCATACTTTTCTCCTTTTATCTTAATGGCGTTGTTCCCAACTACTATCAGATAAAATTTCTGGGATATCATAAATTGTTGTATATTTCGGAGCTGACACTTTGTTGCCAGTCATAATTGACACAATATAGCCGACTATAAGTGAAATAACAATAGAAATTAATGAATAAGCCCAAAAATTCACAGCTTCAGCTGGTAACACATACTTAATAAAGACCATAATTACAGTTGATACAACTAATGCCACATAAGCTCCATATTTATTAGCTTTTTTGGAAAGGAAACCTAAAACAAAGATTCCTCCAAGTAAACCAAGGACAAGTCCCATAAAGCCATTAAACCACTCGTAAGCTGATTTAATATCAGAATGAGCCATAACAATTGACACTACAATAGAGAAGATACCAACAATTAAAGATACGATTTGAGCAATACGAGTACGACGTTTATCCGACATATCTTTAGCTACTACTTCTTGAATATCAAGAGTCCAAGATGTTGCAACAGAATTAAGCCCTGTTGAAATTGTTGACTGCGCAGCTGCATAAATAGCTGCCAAAATAATACCTGTTACTCCAACTGGCAACTGATAGGCAATGAAATACATGAAGATTTGATCTTGAGCAACATCATCAACACCATTACCTGCATGTTGCACTTTATAGAATACATATAAACCTGTTCCGATAAGGTAGAAAACTGTCGCAATTCCCAATTATAAAATACCATTTGTAAACAACATCTTATTTAACTTCTTAATATTCTGAGTAGTTGTAAAACGTTGAACTAAATCTTGGGAAGAAGCATAGGATGAGAAAATTGTTAATCCTGAACCAAGAACAATCAAGAAAATGGAGCCTGAAAGAATATTCGGATCAAAAATCTTTTCAGTAGGAGCAATGAATTTTCCGTTAGCTAATTCATGGGCAATTGCTCCAAATCCACCATTAATATCCTTTAATAGAACAAACAAGGTTATAAATACACCACCAATAAGAACAATTCCTTGGATAAAGTCTGTCCACAATACTGATTTTATTCCACCTGTATAAGAATAAATAATTGCAACAACTCCCATTAAAATAATTAGAATGTTGATATCAATACCTGTCAAAGCTGCTAATCCTAATGATGGTAAATACATAATGATAGACATACGACCAAGCTGATAAACAATAAATAGTACAGCTGAGATAATTCGAAGAGGTTTGGCATCAAAGCGTCTTTCTAGATAATCGTATGCAGTGTCAATATCCATACGTGCAAAAATGGGAAGGACAAATTTAATCGCTAAAGGAATTGCTATCAACATCCCTAGCTGTGCAAACCATAAAATCCAACTACCCGCATATGAATTTCCTGCTAATCCTAAAAAGGAAATCGGACTTAACATTGTAGCAAAAAGAGACACTGAGGTCACATACCATGGAACAGAGCCGTCCCCTTTAAAAAACTCCTTACCTGTCATCTCTTTTTTTGAGAAGTACAGACCCGCTACAAGCACAGCCCCTAAATAAACTATCAAAATCACTAAATCTATAGTGGTAAAACCTGTTGTACTCATAATCAATCTCCATTTTTCTATAATAGCTTAAGTTAAGTTAACCATTATAAAAATATTTTCCTAGCATTGTTGATTAATGCCGCCGCTTCCTTAGCAATTTGTTGGTCGTTCTCACCTAATGGTTCTAGTGGTTCCCGGACTGAACCGATATCTAACTGCTCATTTAAGCGAAGTATCTCTTTTGCAACCGCATACATATTAGCGCGTCCAGAAACCATTTTATAGATAATCTCATTGATTGAGTACTGTAGTTGTTTTGCTTTATTCAAGTCTCCATCTTTAATTAACTGATCTAGTTTTAAGAAAAGATCAGGCATAACACCGTAGGTTCCTCCAATACCTGCTTTAGCTCCCATCACTCGACCAGCTAAAAATTGCTCATCTGGGCCATTAAATACGATGTAATCATCTCCCCCAGCAGCTACAAACATTTGAATATCTTGAACTGGCATTGATGAATTTTTCACACCAATGACACGAGGATTCTGCCGCATTTCAGCATAAAGATTATTCGTCAATGCAACACCAGCTAATTGTGGGATATTATAGATAATAAAATCAGTATTTGGAGCAGCTTTACTCATTGAGTTCCAATAAGTAGCAATGGAATATTCTGGTAATTTAAAATAAATCGGAGGTATAGCAGCAATTGCATCTACGCCTACTGCTTCTGAATGTTTCGCTAATTCAATACTATCTTTCGTATTATTACAAGCTACATGATTAATTACTGTTAACTTCCCTTTTGCAACCTCCATAACAGCTTCGATAATCTGCTTACGATCGTCAACACTTTGGTAAATGCACTCTCCTGAGGAACCATTGACATAAATTCCACGAACGCCTTTGTCAATATAATAACGAACTAATTCTTTTACGCGTTCAGGACTAACTTCTCCATTTTCATCATAGCAAGCATAAAATGCTGGAATAACACCTTCATACTTTGATAAATCTCTCATTTGTCTTCTCCTTTTGATCGAATCACATTTATAAATCGTGTAGCAATTTCCTTCGGTCTTGTGATAGCACCACCAATCACAACACTTGTTACACCTAGTTCATAAACTTTTTTCAGCTGCTCTGGAGTATGAATACGCCCTTCTGCTATGACTGGAAGATTTGCATGTGCTAGACTCTTCATTAAATTAAAATCTGGCCCTTCTAGTTGTGGACTATAGGTCGTATATCCTGATAAGGTTGTACCAACAAAATCAGCTCCTGCCTCAATGGCGGCAATTCCCTCATCAATTGTACTAATGTCTGCCATAAAAAGTTGATCGGGATATCTATCCTTAAGTTTCTTAATGAAATCAGTAATTGTAAGCCCATCATGCCGTATCCTTTTTGTAGCATCGAAAGCAATTACAGGCGTCTGACAAGCAACAAGCTCTTCAACCTCTTTCATGGTGGCTGTGATATAGGGTTCTTCTGGGGGATAATCACGCTTAATTAAGCCAATAATCGGTAAATCTGTTACTTGACTAATAGCTTCAATATCACGAACAGAATTCGCTCGAATCCCCACAGCTCCAGCTTCTTCGGCTGCTTTTGCCATGTATGGCATCAAGCTAAATCGTTCCTCATAAAGGGCTTCGCCTGATAGAGCTTGACAAGAAACAATAATTCCTCCTCTAATCTGATCTAAAAAACTATCTCTTGTCCAACTGTTTGCCATATTATTCCTCCTTTTTAATAATAGTCTGGTCGTAGTGGATTCTCCTTTAAAAAATAAGAAAATAAGCAATCTGTCATTAGTAATATCGGAAATTGAGGAGAGATTTTATTACCATAAGATAAATTTTGAGTTGAAGCTAATAATAAAAGTTCATCACAAAGTTCAATATCTTCTATATTTTTGGTAGTCATCAAAACTGTCTTAGCACCATTTTGTTTTGCTCTCTTCAAAGCCCGAATAATTGACTGAGTTTGACCTGAGATTGAAGCTGCAATTATTAAACAAGATTCATCTACTAGAAGACTTGTCCACAACATCATATCCTCATCATCCATGACCTCACCCATGATTCCTAATCTCATGAAACGCACTTTCATCTCATGTAGTGCCAAAGCAGAACTCCCTTTGGCATAAAAATAAATCTTAGAGGACGACTCGATTAACTGTTGAATCCGTTCTAATTTAGATTCATCTAGTACCGAATAATTTTTTCGTAACATCTCCTCATAATCTGATAAGACATTTTGTGTCCAATCCTTATAGACCATTACTTCTTGATTTTTGGTCATCTCTTTATATTGATAAAGAAACTCTCTAAAACCGCTGAAACCACATTTTTTTGAAAAGCGTGTCAGACTGGCTTTAGATACATGAAGTGTCTCACAGAAAAAGTCAATCGTGAGAGATTTGATAGTTCTATGTTCTAAAAAATAAGTTGCAATCTCTCTTTCTGTCGCAGTCATCTTTGTTAGATTAGCCTCTATCAAAGGAATCAATTCTTTTTGGATTGCCATTTTAAGACCTCCACACAATAAGTAAACGTTTACATTATGATTGTATCAACTTCTGTTATTTATTTCAATACATTATATTAAAATAGAAATATGTTTCAAAAATGAAGACTTTTCTTAGTTTTTAAAGTATTTTTTGTTCCTTGTTTCACGACTTTTATCTATAAAAAATTTTTGGGGGTATCTAAATGACCTCGTACTTCTCGTTGCTTCACGATAGTTAGTTTTGAGAATAGCTATTGAGCTCACTGGTAGCGGGTTCTTTCAACTCAGATATAGAACGTGCCCGTCATAGTAAGAAAAACCAGACCGCTTAATCCAAAGCGATCTGATTCCTTACATTTTATTTATTTTAACTGACTACTTGGCACGAGACGTATCACTTTAAGTCCAACCTCTCTATAAATCTCCAATTTCCTTATCCCCATATGCTAGGTAGCGAATATTGATAAGATTTTTAGGTCCAATATTATCTGAAGTGGAGCCATTTCCGATAGCGCCACAGCCTAACATCATGGATGGTAGGAATCCGGTTGTTGCACCTACTGCTCCCAAGGCCGATCCAACATTGACGAGGACACGAGATACTGGACTGTGTAGGAAGAAATTTTCAACTACTTGATCGTCTTCTGTATGGAGCGACAGTGTGTGACCGAGTCCTTTTAATTCGAGAACTTTACGGCTTAAAGCCAAGCCTTCTTCCCAATCTTTGACAGTGTAGAAAGCTAAGACTGGACAGAGTTTTTCAGTTGAGTATGGATAATCCCGACCAACTTGAGTTTCTTCATGGATAATGACTGTGGCATTGTCAGGGATGTCTACTCCGGCAATTTTCCCAAGGGTTTGTGCATCTTTTCCGACCATGGCTGGATTCATTAGTCCGTTGCCTTGAATCATCAACTTGCCAAATTTGGCTGCATCTTCTCCCGTTATGAAATAAGCCCCTTGTTGGAAAAATTCTTCTTTTACGGCCTCAGCAATAGCTTCGTCCACGATAACGGATTGTTCTGAAGCACAAATAACACCATTATCAAAAGTTTTAGAACCAATAATCCGTTTAACGGTCAAAGGAATATTGGCTGTTTTCTCAATGTAGCAAGGCACATTACCAGGTCCCACACCAATGGCTGGTGTCCCAGAGGAATAGGCTGCCTTGACCATGGTTTTGCCACCAGTTGCCAAAATCATCTTGGTGTATCGGTTATCCATCAATTCTTGAGTTGCTTCAAGAGAAGCATATTCCAAATAGTTAACGGCGTTCTCTGGTGCTTCAAATTCTTTTAAGGTTTGACGAATCACATCAACAGTCGCTTGAATACATTTAGCAGGACTTGGATGTGGGGAGAAAATGATAGAGTTGGCCGTTTTTAAGGCGATCATAGCCTTGAAAATGACTGTAGAAGTTGGATTGGTAGATGGAATCAAGGCTGCAATAACCCCAACTGGTACTGCTGCTTCCATTACTTTCTTTTCCTCGTCTCGATGAAGAATTCCGACAGTCTTTAAGTCCTTGTATTCCTCATATCCTCCCATAGAAGCCAGCGTATTCTTGGCAACCTTATCCTGCCATTTTCCCTAGCCGGTTTCTTTATTAGCCATTTTAGCCAATTCTTCTCGTTTAGCATAGGTTGCTTCTGCGACAGCTTTGACCAGATTATCAATTTTTTCTTGAGACCAGGTTCCCAGAATTTTCTGGGATTCTTTTGTAACCGCTTAGCAAATATTTTGTGAAATTTTAACAATTTATTTTTAACATAAATATAAGGATGTTTGTTTTTGTTTTTGGAAAATTTAAAGTATAATGAGCCTATGAATATAAAGGAAGAGATTAAAGCGCTAGCTAGACAAATTGGGATTTCGAAAATCGGTTTTACTACAGCTGATGATTTCAATTATTTAGAAAAATCTTTGCGTTTAGCCCAAGAAGAAGAGCGATCATCAGGATTTGAACATAAAATCCTAGAAGAACGGTTAGATCCGAAACTCAGTTTGAAGTCAGCCAAGACTATCATCTCCATTGCTCTAGCTTATCCCCATAAATTACCACAGCCAGCTAAAAAATCCGAATTTAAACGAGGTAAGTTCACTCCTTCTTCCTGGGGACGAGACTATCACTTCCTCCTACAAGAAAAAATGGAAGCATTGGCACAAGCCATTCGTCAATTGGATACTCAGCTAGAATACAAAACGATGGTTGATACTGGGGCTCTTGTCGATACCGCAGTTGCTCAACGCGCAGGCCTAGGCTTTATCGGAAAAAATGGACTACTAATTACAGAAGAATATGGCTCTTATGTTTTCTTAGGTGAGCTCATTACCAATCTAGAAATTGAACCTGATCAACCCGTTCCAAATGGTTGTGGTGATTGTACCCGCTGTTTGACCTCTTGCCCGACATCTTGTCTGATTGGAGACGGCAGTATGAATGCCAAACGCTGCTTATCCTTTCAAACCCAAGATAAGGGTATGATGGATTTGGAGTTTCGCAAGAAAATCAAATCGGTTATTTATGGTTGCGACATCTGTCAAATTTCTTGTCCTTATAACAAGGGCATTCTTAATCAAGTACACACGGATATTGATCCTGAGCTCGCTCACCCTCAACTCCTTCCCTTCCTTGAGTTGAGCAATGGACAATTTAAAGAAAAATTCGGTCAAGTAGCTGGTTCTTGGCGTGGAAAAAATATTCTCCAGCGAAATGCAATTATTGCTCTAGCCAATAGTCGTGATCGATCTGCTGTTCCAAAACTACTTGAAATCATCGACACATCCCAGAATAAAATCCACGTCGCTACAGCCATCTGGGCCCTTGGCCAAATTGTTCCTAAGCCAAATCCAGAAATCATTGCTTTTATTGAAGATTTGAAAGGATTGGATGCTGATGGGCAACTGGAACAGACAAGACTATTAGAAAAATGGCAGACAAGTTCTATTCGGTCATAAACTGTATCCTACAAATTAAAAACAGGACCCACTCTGGATTTTAGAGCGGCTGCTGTTTTTAATGGGAGGCTAAGTATTCGATTAGATGACATATGAACCACTGCCATAAACAAATCTCATAGTTCTAAGGCTAGTTATAGGGCTACGAGCATTCTAACGATAATTTAATAACCCTAGTTATTTGATTATTTACCTACTATATTTCTTCGATAGGTCGAAAGTGACCAATAACCTTACCAACAATCCGAAAATCATCCTCAGGACCAGCAAACATATCCGCGTACTCTGAGTTAAAAGAAACAATTCGATAGCCTTCCACTTCACGATAGACTCGTTTGATATAAGCCCGTCCATTTAAGGAGATAGCATAGACAGCTCCATCATAATCAAATCCGTCATCATCAAACAAGGCTACTTCCCCATCAAAATATTGAGGTTCCATAGAATCACCTTGGATAAAGGATGCGAAGTCATAGGAATACTCCTGATCTGTATAAACTGTCTGGTAGGACTGTTCATCGTAGTAAGTTTCCCCGAAACCAGCGGATAAGGGAACCTGGTCTAATACTTGAACTGCAAATAGAGGCACTACTTTGGACCTAGCTTCTGCTGCTATTTGTGTCTCTAATAAATCCTCAACGTATTTCTCGGCTTTCAGCTTGTTGCTAGTATCAAGCTGTAGATAGGGATGAACAATGGCGTATTCCGATTCAAAATAGGTAGTATCTACCCCAAAAAGCACACTTAGTTTTTCTAAATTCGCTTGATTCGGCTTGGCTCTTCCCAACTCCCAACTAGCATAAGAAGCTCGATTAATTTCCAAAACTAAAGCAACATCTGCCTGGGTTTTTCCTTGCTTTTCACGTAAATCCCTTAATCGTTTACCAGAAAACATAACAACCCCTCCTTAGTGTTTTATAAAACACATTATAGCGTAAAAGTTGAATAATGTCTATCCATTACCTGAAAAATAGAAATGATTTGACGCCAAAAAGCTTCTTTGAAGCAATGCCCCAAAGAAGCTTTAGCAAGGTATATTATTTTAAAATCTAATCGGATGTCTGCAGATTTATTCCAATTGATAGAACCGTTTAAAACTGGATACGGCTCTTCTTCGTTTAATCCTTGGCTATCATTAATGATAGAGGGCTTGACTAGCAGTAATAAGCGTTAATTTGTAGACATCTTTAATACTAGCTCCACGAGAGAGGTCGTTTACCGGGTGATTCAATCCTTGTAAGATTGGACCGACCGCACTAAAGCCGCCGAGTCGTTCAACCATCTTATAGCAAATATTTCCTGACTCAATACTTGGGAAGACAAAAACGGTTGCCTGTCCTGCAACGGGACTATTAGGAGCTTTGAGCTTGGCTGTCTCAGGATCATAGGCAGCATCAAATTGCAATTCCCCATCAATCAATAAATCAGGGGCTAACTCTTGGGCAAGCTTAGTTGCAGTGACCACCTTATTGACCTTGGGACCGGACCCACTTCCCTTTGTAGAGTAACTGAGCATAGCAATCTTTGGATCAATACCAAAAGCTTTAGCAGTCTCAGCTGAATTGACTGCTATTTCTGCTAACACGTCTGCTTCTGGTTCAATGTTAATAGCACAATCCGCAAAAAGATAGCGTTCTTCCCCACGAACCATGAGAAAGGAACCAGAAGTCCGTTTAATACCTGGTTTGGTTTTAATAATTTGAAGGGCTGGGCGAACAGTGTCTGCCGTTGAATGAATAGCTCCAGATACCATACCATGCGCACGCCCTGTATGTACTAACATCACACCAAAATAGTTGACATCTTCCATTAGGAGGGTGCGAGCATCTAATTCATTGAGTTTCCCTTGACGACGTTCCACTAAGCTGTCAACTAATTCATCCAGTTCAGCATAGTCCTTAGGATTAATCACTTCAAATCCCTTGGTAATTCCTTCAATTTCCAAATATAGCTTAATTCTTTCTGGGCTTCCCAATAGAACTGGAGTGATATCTGTATCCGTTACAATTCGTTTGGTTGCTTGTAAAATACGAGGTTCTTCTCCTTCTGGAAGGACAATCTTAACGTTTTTTCCCTGAAGGGATTGGCGAATGCTATCAAAAATTTTCATAGTAACCTCCTTAAGGTTTGGGAAGGTCTCCGAGGACCTTTTGGAAATCAGTTGGAAGAGGAGCACGTAAAAAGAGTTCTTCCTCTGAAAAGGGATTGAAAAAGCGTAAGGAATGGCAATGGAGCGCTTGGCGTTGAATACCGTCCGTCAAACTCCCCCCATAGAGATCATCTCCTAACAAGGGATAACCTTGATGTGAGAAATGAACACGAATTTGATGGGTTCGTCCAGTATGTAATTGGATATCTACCAAATAGATTGGAGCACGGTCTGCCAAAACCTGATAGGAAGTACGAGCATACTTCCCGTCAGGTGCTACGCATCGAGTGATAATGCTATCTGGGTTACGAGCGATAGGGGCAACAATTTCTCCTTGTTGAGGAAGAGGAGATTCTCCCCTAACAAGTGCTAAATATTTTTTCTCGATGGTCCGAGCCTGAAGTTGTTTGTCTAGACGAGCGTGGGCATAGCCATGTTTTGCAAACAGCATGAGTCCTGAGGTATCACGATCTAGCCGAGTCACAATATGGACTTGCTGATTTTCATAGCCTTGTTCCTGATAGTATCCTTTCACAAAATTAGCCATCGTATTAGAATGATTAACACTAGGAATACTAGCCACACCCGCTGGTTTATTGAGAACTAGGAAATGCTGATCTTCATAGACAATATCTAACTTTTTAGAAATAGCTTCTAATTTTTCGAAGGGGGGTTCAGCTGGGATATCAATGATAAGTTCATCACCAATATCTAAGAGATATGTCGCAAATTGGGGCTTCCCATTTACTAAAATTTGACCACCACGGTATTTAACTTTCGCCAGAAGTCCCTTAGAAATATCATGGCGTTTGACAAAGGTCTTCACCTTGACATGCTCATCAACAATAAATTGAAATCTCATTCGTCCTCCACCTCTCCAATGAAGGAGTCTCTTACTCGTTCCCAGAAACTGGTATGTTTAGATGAGGCCATAAAAGAAATCTTACGATGATAGATTTGGCACTCGAACTTGGTTACCTGCTCCAATTGATAAATATGGTTATCGACTAATAAGGTATGGGCTGCATCCGACAGAGGGAGAATTTCGATTTTATCCTTACGAGGAACAATAATTGAGGATCCTAACGTACGGTAAACCCGATTATTGAGACTAGCAACTTCAGTAACCTGGAGAGCTTCAATTGTCGGATGCAAGACACTTCCCCCCAGAGACTTATTGTAAGCTGTGGAGCCAGTTGGCGTTGAAATACAGATTCCATCCCCTCGAAATCGCTCAAAGAGCACTTGGTTCAAGTGTAAATCTGCTACCATAGTCCGGTCTGTCCGTCTAACAGTCACTTCATTTAAAGCCAAATGTTCCTTTACTTCTCCTCCTTTATGGTGAATTTTAATTTGAAGCAAAGGATAAGAAATCTGTGCTCCTTGATCGAGAAGAAGATTTTGCACTAAAAGGTCTAGTTCAAAGTCTCGATAGTCTGTATAAAATCCTAGATGACCTGTATGGACTCCAATAAAACGGACTTTATCTAACTGATGCTTGTAGCGATGAAAAGCAGAAAGTAACATTCCATCTCCACCGATAGAAATGACAATGTCTGGATTCTTTCGTGTTAATTCAAATTGCTTATAGGAACGTAGTTTCTGACTTAATTCATGGAAAACTTCCTGACTACGAGAGCGTTGGTTGGCGATAATCGCGATTCGTCTAACGGTATTCTTCATCAGTGTCATCACTATTACCTACTCCGTCATATAATTTACGATGCATGGGATCGAAGAGCGCTTGGGCATCTTGAATATCATCTCGAATTTGTCCCATTTCTTCATCTAGCTGATAGGCCATCCGAGCCGCTCTTTCTAAACGATTTTTAATTTCCTCTGGGAAGTTGCCCTTGTATTTATAATTCAAGGAATGTTCAATAGTCGCCCAGAAATTCATCGCCAATGTGCGGATTTGAATTTCTGCTAAAATAGTTCGGTAACCATGGATAGTATCAACTGGGTATTCAATAACAACATGGTAGGAGCGATAACCGCTCGATTTGCGGTGATTAATATAATCTCTTTCTTGGATAATCCGCATGTCTTTGCGGCGGCGTAAAACCTCTAAGATTTCATAAACATCGTCTACAAATTGCACCATGATTCGTAATCCAGCTATATCTTGCATATCTTGCTCCAGACGTTCCATTGCAATAGCTCGTATTACCATCTTTTCTTTAATACTCTCAATGGGCTTCACACGGCCGGTTACAAACTCAATGGGAGAATGAAGATTTTGCTTCCGGTATTGTTTCCGAATTCCCCTCAGCTTGATTTTCAATTCTCCCACGGCTTGAATGTATGGATCTAATAAATCTTCCCAATTTGGTTCCATTTTCGCCCCTCTCCTTGTACTTCCTAGTCTTTTTTAATACAATAGACACAATCTTATTTTAACACATTCTTGAAAACCTTTCCATTAATAGGATGAAAGTGAGACATAAAAATGCAACACCTAGAAATTGAATTCAAAAATTTACTGAAAAAAACAGAATATGACCAGTTACGCTCCCTTTTTCCTGAAATCAGTCCAATCCATCAAACGAACTACTATATTGATAGCCCTAATTGGATGTTAAGAGAACAGGGGATGTCCTTGCGCGTGAGAACTTTTGATGAAGGCGGGGAATTAACCTTGAAAGTTCTTCAAGCTATTGGCAACATGGAATATAACCAAGAACTTCCAAGTGATATCTGGCCTCATTTTCCAGACCAGTTGCATCTTCCCGAGGGTTCTATTTTAGATTTAATTCAAGAAGAAGGCATTGATCTTGACCAGTTACAAATTTTAGGAAGTCTTCAAACCGAAAGAATAGAAGTAGAATTACCGATTGGACTTCTAGCACTTGATAAGAGCTGCTACTTTGATCAAATTGATTATGAATTGGAGTTAGAAGTTACGAATCCTGCTCAAGGTTATGAAGATTTTAAAAACTTCTTAGCAGAGCACCAGATTGAACAACGCAAGACTCCAACAAAAGTTGCCCGCTTTTCTGCTAGATTATAGAAGGCTGAATCTTTAGACAAAATTTGATAAAATAGAAAGAAATAATAAAAGGAGTTCACCCCATCCATGATTGCGACACAAACCGACAAACAACAAATGAAAATTTTTTCATTAAATTCGAATCCAGAAATTGCAGAACTTATCTCCAAAGAAACCGGAGTTCCATTAGGAAAACTCTCTTCTCGTCAATTCTCGGATGGTGAGATTCAAATTAACATCGAGGAAAGTGTTCGTGGTTTTGATATTTACATTATTCAATCTACTAGCTATCCTGTAAACAACCACCTAATGGAGCTCTTAATTATGATTGATGCTTGTAAACGAGCTAGTGCTAATTCCATTAATGTTGTGATGCCTTATTTTGGTTATGCACGCCAAGACCGCACTGCTGCTCCACGAGAACCCATCACTGCTAAGCTAGTTGCGAATATGTTAGTGAAAGCAGGTGTTACCCGTCTGTTGACCTTGGATTTACATGCGGTGCAAGTACAAGGTTTCTTTAACATCCCTGTAGACAATCTTTTCACCGTACCCCTTTTTGCGCAACACTATTTTGATAAAGGTTTGTGCCAAGATGATGTGGTGGTTGTTAGCCCTAAAAACTCTGGAGTAAAACGAGCACGCCAACTAGCAGAACTTTTGGATTTACCAATCGCTATTATTGACTATGCTCAAGATGATTCTGATCGAGAAGAAGGATATGTCATTGGAGATGTTGCTGGGAAACGTGTCATCATGATTGATGATATCCTAAATACTGGTAAGACCTTCTCTGAAGCTGCGAAAATTCTAACAGATGAAGGAGCTACTGAGATCTATGCTGCAGCGAGCCACGGATTATTTGCTGGTCAAGCAACCGAGCTTTTGAACCAGGCTAATATTAAAGAAATTGTTGTAACCGATTCTGTAGCAACCAAACAGGCTATCCCAGATAATACCTTGCGTTTATCGGCGAGTAACTTAATTGGGGATGCCATTGTTCGAATTCAGGAACGTAAACCTGTTAGTCCCCTATTTAATTTTCATAAAGAAGAAACAAAATGATTTATTTAGACAATGCTGCAACCACTAAAATCAGCTCAACTGCCCTGGCTATCATGGTGGAAATCATGCAAGAACATTATGGCAATCCGTCTAGCACTCATGGCTTGGGTAGGGATGCTCGCAAATATTTACGTCAAGCACGTGAATCGATTGCAGGCCACTTGAAGGTTTCAGCGGATCAAATTATCTTCACTTCTGGCGGTACAGAATCCAATAATCTAGCTATTCTGTCCTATGCTTTAAGCCACCAACATCAAGGAAAACACTTAATTACTACCGCTATTGAGCACCATTCTGTTTTAGAAGTTTTTCATAAACTTGAAAAGGAGCACGGATTTGAAGTTACCTACCTCCAACCTAAAGATGGTCATTGTAGAATAGAAGATTTCCGCACGGTCTTACGAGAGGATACCCTTTTAGTCTCTATGATGGCTGCCAACAATGAGACAGGTTCGCTACTTCCCATCGCTCAAGTCGGACAAATCCTTCAAGAACATCCAGCTGCCTTTCATGTAGATGCGGTTCAATGGATGGGAAAAAGGCCCATTCATCCTCAAGAGCTTGGGATAGACTTTTTGACGGGCTCCGCTCACAAGTTTCATGGGCCTAAGGGAGTCGGTTTCCTCTACAATAGTATGCCCAAGTTAAAGAGCTTAATTCTTGGAGGAACTCAAGAAAATAAACATCGCGCCGGAACAGAAAATCTTCCTGGTATTGTTGCTATGGCTACCGCCTTAGATGAAAGTTTGGAAAATTGGGAGAAAAAAGAGGAGCACGTTCAAGAGCTTAGAACAACCCTTCTAGCAAACTTACCTGAGTCGGTGTTTCTGAATGAGACAGGGCCACAATTACCACATGTCCTTAGCCTTATGATTCCACAAGTTGGAAAAGATAGCTTGCTAATGCAACTAGATTTGGCTGGGATTGCAGTATCTGGTGGTTCTGCTTGCACTGCGGGAACCTTAGAACCCAGTCATGTCATTGAAGCCTATTATCCAGACCAAACAGAACGAATCAATCATAGTATTCGTGTTAGTCTCTCAGATGAGACAAGTTTGGAAGATGTTCTAACCTTTACTCAAACACTCAAGAAAATAATTGGAGGATCATGATGGCCTTTTCAACTAGTGTTCATTTACCAAACTCTCCTTATCGCTACCATATTGATAAAAGAATTAAGAAATATACCCTACGTGATACAACCTTTACTCAAAACAAGGTTGGCAATTATGAATTGCAACGTCTCTTAGAAGAAGTTCCTAATAGTGGACAAGGATTTCTCGTTAAAATTGCTATAAAAGAGGATTTATCTGCCTTTCGTCTAACTATTACCGATGCTTCCGGCCTCCACCAAGTTAATATTTTTCAAGACAAGGTCAGCCCTATTTATCGAGAAAAATTCTTTTTCCTCATGGACAGTTTAGTCGACCGTAATGTCTTCTCTAAAGAAGAGGTCTGAGCATCTCTTCTCCTTCTTGTAAATTTTTGTGTTACAATTAAGGTAAGACGAAAAAAGGAGAGAATGATTTATGTACGAACTTCATTACACAGATTCCTATAAGGTTGATCGTAGTTTAACCTTTGAAAAATATAGTGACCTAACCCGCCAATTTTCAGGATGTTTAGCCATCCCAGATTATTTGAAGGTGACATCTTTTACTTTCAATGGTCAAGATCTTCTTTTCCAAGGAACCCTGGGAGATGTTTATCGCTTTATAAGTAGCGACGATTTCCCTAAAAATTAGTCGTATTTAAAAATCTAAAATGGAGTTCATCCTATTATTTCCAATGAGATGAACTCCATTTTCTTATACGATAACAGTAAACAATCATTTGGAAATCGAAAATTTCATGAAAAGAATCTATCGTCTTTTTTATTTTTAGAATAATTCTCATAATTGTGAGCAGATTATTGTCTTTCTCGATAGAAGTGTGATATAATTTGTTTGTAATACTAGTTAAGCGTTTCCATTAATTAGTTTATGATTACTATTTCAAAAGGAGATTTGTCACTATGACTAAAATCACTGCTTCTGCTGCTATGCTTAACGTCTTGAAAACTTGGGGCGTTGATACAATTTACGGTATCCCTTCTGGTACCTTGAGTTCCTTGATGGATGCACTTGCAGAAGATAAAGACATTCAATTCTTGCAAGTACGCCATGAAGAAACTGGTGCTCTTGCAGCTCTTATGCAAGCTAAATTCGGTGGCTCTATTGGGGTCTGTGTTGGATCTGGTGGACCAGGTGCGACTCACTTGATTAACGGTATCTACGATGCTGCAATGGATGCAACTCCAATGTTGGCAATCCTTGGTTCTCGTCCAGTTACTGAATTGAACATGGATGCTTTCCAAGAGTTGAATCAAAACCCAATGTACAATGGTGTAGCAGTTTATAACAAGCGTGTAGCTTATGCTGCTCAATTACCAAAAGTCATTGACGAAGCTTGCCGTGCTGCAATTGCTAAAAAAGGTCCTGCTGTAGTTGAAATCCCAGTTAACTTTGGTTTTGAAGAAATCGATGCAGATTCTTACTATGGATCAGGTACTTACGACCGTACTTTTGTTGCTCCAGCTTTGAACCAAGCTGAAGTTGATAAAGCGGTTGAAATCCTTAACAATGCAAAACGTCCAGTAATCTATGCTGGTTTTGGTGGTGTTGGTGCAGGTGATGTGATCACTGAACTTTCCCGTAAAATTAAAGCTCCTATCGTAACAACTGGTAAAAACTTTGAAGCCTTTGAATGGGATTATGAAGGTTTGACTGGTTCTGCTTACCGTGTAGGTTGGAAATCTGCCAATGAAGTTATCTTTGAAGCAGACACTGTTCTCTTCCTAGGAAGCAACTTCCCATTCTCAGAAGTTTACAATACTTTCAAGAACATTGAGAAGTTCATCCAAGTAGATATCGATCCATACAAACTTGGTAAACGTCATGCACTTGATGCATCTATCCTTGGTGATGTTAAAGAAGCTGCTCAAGCAATTCTTGAGAAAGTTAATCCAGTTGAATCTACACCATGGTGGAGAGCTGTTGTGAAAAACAACCAAAACTGGCGTGACTACATGAACAAATTGGAAGGCAAAACTGAAGGCGAACTTCAATTGTACCAAGTCTACAATGCTATCAACAAATTTGCTGATCAAGATGCGATCTACTCTATTGACGTCGGTAACTCTACACAAACTTCTACTCGTCACCTTCACATGAGCCCTAAAAATATGTGGCGTACTTCTCCACTCTTTGCAACAATGGGTATCGCACTTCCTGGTGGTATTGCCGCTAAGAAAGATAACCCAGACCGCCAAGTTTGGAACATCATGGGTGATGGTGCCTTCGGTATGTGCTACCCAGACGTGATTACAAACGTTCAATACAATCTTCCAGTTATCAACGTTGTCTTCTCTAATGCTGAGTATGCTTTCATCAAGAACAAATACGAAGATACAAACAAACACTTGTTTGGTGTAGACTTCACAAACCCAGACTACAAGATGATTGCTGAAGCACAAGGTGCTGTTGGTTTCCGTGTTGATCGTATCGAAGATATCGATGCTGTTATGAAAGAAGCTGTAGAATTGAACAAAGCTGGTAAGACTGTTGTGATTGATGCTCGCATCACTCAAGATCGTCCAATTCCAGTTGAAGCTCCAGAACTTCGTTTGGATCCAAAAGTTTACTCTGCTGAAGAAATTGCAGCTTACAAAGAGAAATACGAAGCTGAAGAGCTTGTGCCATTCCGTCTCTTCCTTGAAGAAGAAGGTTTGGAATCTCGCAATTACAAATAATTGCTGCTAATGGAGGTTGAGACTTTGGTCTCAACCTTTTCTTGTTTCTTCTCCTACTTTTGTAAGTGGATTCATTGATTTTTATCACTATTTCCCTTATAATATAATTAATTCACAAACTCAGGAGAAAGGAAGGGATATGGACTATGGAAGTGAGAAATCAATCAATTCCACGTGCAACTGCCAAACGTTTATCTCTTTACTACCGTATTTTTAAGCGTTTTAATACTGAAAAAATTGAAAAAGCTAGTTCCAAACAAATTGCTGAAGCTATTGGGATTGATGCTGCTACTGTTCGACGCGATTTTTCATACTTTGGAGAATTGGGGAGGCGTGGTTTTGGCTACGATGTCAAAAAACTAATGACCTTCTTTGCTGATCTTTTAAACGATAATAACATTACTTATGTTGCCCTAGTCGGAGTTGGAAATATGGGAAAAGCTCTACTTCACTATCGTTTTGAAGAACGCAATAAAATGAAAATTGTCATGGCTTTTGATAGAGATGAACATGAAGCTGTTAGTACTGTTACAGAAGATGGGATTCCTATCTATCCGATTTCCCAGCTTCAAGAAAAACTAGCGGATTCTGGAGTGAAGACAGCTATTTTGACGGTACCAAGTGTGAAAGCTCAAGAAGTTGCTAATCAATTGGTTGCTACTGGTATTAAAGGGATACTAAGCTTTTCCCCCGTTAATCTTTCTATTCCTAAAGATGTGGTTGTTCAATATGTCGATTTAACAAGTGAATTACAAACCCTCCTTTATTTTATGAATAGATCTGAAAATGATTCCATATAGCCAAAAAATCGAGAGAATGAGATTCTCTCGATTTTAACTATATTAAGGCAAGCGCTCTTCTTCACGATAGGAAAAATACGATTCTTGGGTAATAATCAAATGATCTAAAAGCTGTATCCCTAGAGTTCCTGCTGCCTCTGATAGAACTTGCGTAACATGATCATCGTTGGGACTTGGTCTGAGTGAACCTGACGGATGATTGTGAACGATAATGAGAGAACTTGCCATATGCTTAACTGCATAATGCAGAATCTCCCTAGGTTCAGCTAAGCTCCTACTCACGGATCCTATAAAAATTGTTCGCTCTTCTAAAATCTGATTTCGTGTATCTAGATAGATAGCTAGTAGATGCTCCTGTCTTAAAGAACCCAATTCTTTAACGAGACGAAGACCTAATTGATGACTAGATAAAATAGCTTGTTCTTTTTTGAGTTTGGCTTGGTCAATCCGCTTACCAAGCTCCACCATAGCTTTTAATTCAATAGCTTTAACGATACCTACCCCAGGTATTTCCTGAAGTTCACGCAGCGTTAGATAGCGTAATTCAGCTAAACTTTGGATGTGTTTCAGTAAAATCTGAGCAACTTCTAGCGATGATTGTCCTTTAAGTCCTGTTCTTAGAAGAATCGCAAGTAATTCTTGATTACTTAATTTTTCAGGTCCTTCTTCTACTAATCTCTCTCTGGGTAAAAGAGATGAGTTTATATGTTTAATCTCGTACATGTTTGCCACCTCCATCTATTTATTCGAAATAGATGGAGAGTCAAATAATCAAAAAATGGGTACTATCGGTATTGTGTAAAATATCCATAGTCCCCATTTTTTATCTATTTTTAGGATTCAATCCGATTATCATACTCTGTTACTGTTGTCGTATCAGGAGGGAAATGGATTGGTTTTAATACCCATTGATGATTTTCTAAAGGTCCAAAACGTGTCGATAATGTTGATTCGAAGAGATTTCCCGAAATAGTTACATAACCAACTTTGGAAGAATGTTGACCAAGTGTGGCACCATAAGCTATTACCTTACCAGAAGCATCTTTATAAGGTATGAATTGATTGTTTCGAATAACAATACCATTAGATAGGATAGTTTCAACATTATTAGTAGAATAATTAGGATCTGTATTTCGTAAATAGGAGCCATCCCAAACCCCACTATTATTACTTGCATCTAGTTGAATAGCCTCTGCATAAAAACGATGAAAATCAGCATTTTCAGGTAAAGCTTGAGTATCTGTTAGATTGGGAGCATAACCAGAGAAAGTATTGCCAATGAACTCAGCATACTGAACTCCTCCTAAGTCGAAAATGTGACTACTCATCTTGTGAACTAAGGTAAATTGATTATTCCGAATAGTCCAATTATACCCATGATTCGCCATTAACATAAATTGGTTCCCATTCTGAAGATCCTTAGCCCGAATGTGCAACTCCTCCATGATAAAATTGGTCAAACCATCTGTTGCTCCTGGTCCAGTTGCGAAACCAAACCAGAACATTCCACCATCCACAACTAAGGTCGTGTTGTTTCCTCGTAATTCGATATTGGATGGGAGAGTAAAATAATCCTTGGCTGGATCATCAACACCCATTTCAAATTCACCTTCTGGAAACTCCAAGATTGTGAAGCCGTTTGATTGACTTTCTTCCAATGCCTGTCGGAAAATTTTATTATTCTCTTCTCGACTATTTTCTGCTTTTAAACCAACTTGAAGAGTCGTTTTCAATTCATCTTCTTTAATATCATAAACTCGCCCCAGTTGCTCAACAGAAGCTCCATAAATAATTTGATGATTGATTCGATTAATTTTAGTGATTTGCCCACTTCCCTGAAGTGTCGAAGACGGTGCTAGATCTACGTCGTCTCCCAATTGATAGAGTGTAGCTACTGCTTCCAGTTGATCTTCCGGTATGTTATCTTTGATACGGCCTAGCTCCAGCTCAATTTCATAGATAAAGCCTTCTTCTTTATCCTCGGTACTGTTGACAATTTGACCAATGATTTCCTCTTCTCCATCCTTGTAGAGAACTTGATTTCCCTTACTAAAGCGCGGTTTGGGAGGTTCTTTAGGTTGAAAAAAAGAAATAAGCGGTGCGATAAAACTATTTTTTCCCTTTTCAAAAAAATCTAAACTGAGAAAGAGAGTCAGTAAGAGTGCTAATATACCGAAAAGGATTCCCAGATTTCGCCGTTCCTTACGGTGTCGTTCGACAATCTTGGTCTGATAATCTGAACTCACAATTCTCTTCCTTTCTATTAGAAAAAGGTTTGGAACATGATGTCCCAAACCTTGGACGATTACAATTGCATTTGATTATATTGACTTTCAAAAGCCTTTAAGACTTCTGGATCAGTGCTGTTAAAATCAGATTCTTCTGTTAAATCAGCTTTAACAATGGTTCGATAGGTTGCTGCAGCATCTTCACAGGTAACCAAAGTGAGTTCATTCATTCCCTCAGTATCTTGGATTACATCAATTCGATCTGGTGTAACCGTCTCAACACTCTTAACAGTATAGGTATAAACCTTGTCTTTATCTGTTAAGTAAATTTTCATCCCATTTTGAGCATGTTCTAGGGGTGAAAAGAGCATTTGATTAGCTCCAGTAATTCCAAAAACATGGTGACTAGCTAGAGAATAATTGCCTTTCCCCATTACTTGATTTTCTTTCATGGTACCAGCACCATAATAGAGAACTTCATTAGCTAAACCTTTGAAAATCGGAAGGTTCAAGTTCAAATCTGGAATGGCAATTCCTCCAATAACCGGCAAGTCCTGTTGATTCATTTGTGCTTCTAAAACTCTCTCGGTTGATAGAGCCTCAACACTTTGGAAATCAAAATTCGCTTCTGCCGCTTTGTTTTCTTCAATTTTTTCTTTAGAAACTTTAGCTACTTGGTACTGATTTGTATGGTAAACCATGACCATATTTCGGATAGAGCTATTAAAAATTAAGCTCAGAGCCACAATAAAGAGAATTCCTGCAAGTAGGTAACGTGGCCAATTTCTCGTTTTCTTTTTATTCTTCGCCATCTTCTATATCTTCTTTCATTTCTGCATCTATATTTGTAAAGGTTACAATACGGGAGTCATCTGTCAAACGCATAATCTTAACTCCTTGAGCTGCACGACCAATTCGACTAATATCTGCCACATGAGTTCGAATAACAACTCCTTTATCCGTCATCACCATTAAATCGTGCTCTTCATGGACCGTTCTAAGACCAACTAGTGGACCATTTTTCTCGGTAATTTTCGCCAAAATCATTCCTTTACCACCACGATTTTTGGTTGGGAAATCTTTAGCGGGGGTCCGTTTTCCGTAACCAAGCTCTGTAATGACCACTAGATCATCTTCATCCGTTACAATGCTAGCTCCAACCACTTGATCCTGGTCTCGGAGACTAACCCCTTTCACCCCTGCAGCACCTCGACTGAGCGGACGCAAGCTACTTTCCTTAAAACGAACGGCATAGCCATAGCGTGTACCAATCAGAATGTCTGATTCTCCATCGGTAAGAAGAACGTTAATCAATTCATCCTCATCACGGAGTTTTAAAGCTAACAAACCATTTTGACGAATGTTCTGGAAGGCGGAAATTGGAACTCGTTTTACCACACCGAACTTGGTTGTGAAGAAGAAAAAGCCATGATCTTCCTGTTCCTTCGTTACATTTATCAAGGTTTGAATACTTTCCCCTTCATCTAATTTCAAGAGGTTAATAATTGGTAAACCTTTAGCCGTACGACCATATTCAGGGATTTCGTAGCCTTTAAGGCGATACACTCGTCCTCGATTGGTGAAGAAGAGAAGATAGTCGTGTGTGCTAGTAGATACTAATTGGCTAACAAAATCATCATCTTTGACACCCGTACCTTGAACACCACGACCGCCCCGTTTCTGTGCAGTAAACTCAGATTGGTCTAAGCGTTTGATATAGCCCTTATTAGAGAGGGTAACGAGTACGGCACTTTCTTCAATTAAGTCTTCATCTTCTAGGCTAAGAACTTCTCCGACCATCAGTTCAGTTCTACGAGGATCAGCATATTTTTGTTTGATTTCATCTAACTCTTCTTGAATAATTTGCTTCACACGTTCTGGTTTAGCTAGGATATCTGCTAGATCTGCAATTAATTCTAAGAGCTGGTCATATTCCGATTGAATTTTATCTCGTTCTAAGCCTGTCAATCGGCGAAGACGCATATCTAGGATAGCTTGACTTTGCCGCTCTGACAGGTTGAAACGCTCTATTAACTCAGTTTGAGCTTGGGCATCTGTTTCGCTATTCCGAATAATCTGGATGACTTCATCAATATGATCTAATGCAATTAAAAGACCTGCTAAGATGTGCGCTCGAGCTTCTGCTTTTTCCTTATCAAAACGAGTCCGACGAACTACAACATCTGTCTGATGCTCAATATAAGCACCAAGTATTTCACGAAGAGAGAGAATTTTGGGTACACCATTGTGAATGGCCAGCATATTAAAAGAGAAGTTGGTCTGCATTTGAGTCAATTTGAAAAGGTTATTCAAAATAACTGTTGCAGATGCATCTCTTCGAATCTCAATGACAAAGCGAACACCTTCACGGTTGGACTCGTCTCGGACAGCGGTAATCCCATCAATTCGTTTCTCTTGAACGAGCTTCACAATATGTTCTTGAACTTTGGCTTTATTGACCATATAAGGAAATTCTGTAACAACAATCCGTTCCCTGCCAGAATTTGTTTCTTCTATCTCTGTCCGAGATCGAAGAACAATTGATCCCTTACCAGTCTCATAAGCTCGATGAATACCTGAACGTCCCATGACAAGGGCACCTGTTGGAAAATCAGGACCAGGCAAAACTTCCATCAATTCCCGTGTTGTGACTTCCGGATTATCCATTAGCAACTTAACAGCATCAATAGATTCACCTAGGTTGTGAGGAGGAATATTAGTAGCCATACCGACTGCAATTCCCGTGGCTCCATTAACAAGAAGATTTGGGAAACGAGAGGGAAGAATGGCCGGTTCCTGCTCACTACCATCATAGTTAGGAACGAAATTAACAGTATCCTTATTAATATCCCGTAGTAGTTCTAAAGCAATCTTACTCATACGGGCTTCAGTATAACGCTGGGCAGCTGCACCATCACCATCCATGGACCCAAAGTTTCCATGACCATCGACTAGCATATGCCGATAAGACCACCACTGAGCCATCCGTACCATAGCCTCATAAATAGAGGAATCTCCGTGTGGATGGTATTTACCCATAACATCCCCGGTAATCCGAGCAGATTTCTTATGAGGTTTATCAGGGCTTACTCCCAGATCATACATTCCGTAAAGAATACGGCGATGAACAGGTTTCAACCCGTCTCGAACATCTGGTAAAGCCCGAGACACGATAACACTCATGGCATAGTCGATAAAGCTCGACTTCATTTCTTTCGTTAAATTTACATCAACAAGGTGTTTATCCTGCATTTCCAATGCCTTTCTCTACACAATAGTACCTACAATTATAGCAAAAAAAAGCTAAAAAAGCACGTTCCGCTTTGGATTCAGGCTGATGACCTAAAAATAAAAGGATGTAGTCGGGATAAGCAAAAATCTCAACCATTCACAACAATTGACTGAGATTTCTGATAGTCCTGAAGTCAAAACCACCCGTGAAAACGGGTGGCTTGTACACCGGCTGTAAGCCGTTTCTCTCCAGCGACGCCTAAAGGCGTTCGCTGAACTTCGTTCAGGTTAGAGCTTGTATTACTTGACTATTGCCCGTAACAACGGGCTTTTAACGTGTTCTGAATCCGCCATCTGAAAATGAATCCTCATATTCTTTTACACTCAGCTTATCGAGAGCAATATCATTTTTCTCTTGTTCTCGAATGTATTTCGCTACGGTCTTTTCATTTAATCCGACTGTGCTAACGTAATAACCTCTCGCTAAAAACTTACGATTTCCATACTTATATTTCAAATTAGCATGTCTATCAAAAATCATTAAAGCACTTTTACTCTTCAAATAACCCATGAAATCAGATATTGCAAGTTTAGGTGGGATTAGTACAAGCATATGAACATGATCTGGCATCATGTGTCCTTCTATAATTTCAACACCTCGATATTTACACAAATGACGGAAAATTTCAATTAAATCTTGTCTAACCTTATAATAGATAGCTTTTCTACGGTATTTAGGTGTGAAAACTATATGATATTTGCACATCCATTTGGTATGTGATAGACTGTAACTGGTTTTAGCCATTTCTTTTCCCCCTTTATCTAACCTGAACAATTAGATTATATCAGGAAAAAGAAATGGAAGCTCAAAGCCTTGTCAGCCACCAGCATAGCTGGTGGTTTTCTTGTTTTTCTCTTCGAGAAAAACTGGCTAGAAGCCACAATAAAAAAGCGGCTGTTTTACAGCCGCCTCAAAGATTAATACAATTTCAGATCACGTGAATCTACTGGGAAACTTGGGTTGTATGGGTTATGACGCAAGTTTGTTTTCTTCACATCCTCAATAGTCTGTGCCCCAGCTAATTGCATAACAGTCTTCAATTCACTATTCAAGTGTTCAAAGACTTGACGAACACCAACACTTCCTCCAAGGCTCAATCCGTAAATAACCGGACGTCCAATTGCAACAAGATCTGCACCTGATGCCAATGCTTTAAAGACATGCTGACCACGGCGAACACCAGAGTCAAATACAATTGGAACACGTTTGTCAACAGCTTCTGCAACTTCTTGAAGAGAATCAAACGCTGCTGGTCCACCATCAATTTGGCGTCCTCCATGGTTAGTTACCCAAATACCAGAAGCTCCAGCACCAAGAGAACGTTCCACATCTTCTTTACATTGAGGTCCTTTTACATAGACAGGAAGACCTGAATATTCTGCAATGAATTCAACGTCACGAGGAGATAATTTTTGTTTAGCTGATTCGTAGACAAAGTCCATTGTCTTACCAGCACCATCTGGAAGGTACTCTTCAACAATTGGCATACCAACTGGGAATACAAATCCGTTACGTTTATCCACCTCACGGTTTCCGCCTACTGTAGCATCTGCGGTTAGTACAATCGCTTTATAGCCTTGTTCTTTTACACGGTCCATAATGTGACGGTTAATACCGTCATCTTTACTGAAGTAGAATTGGAACCACTGTGGACTACCATTCAATGCTTGGGTAATCTCAGGTAGGTCTGTTGTTGAATAAGAACTAGTTGTATAAAGAGATCCGAACTCATGAACACCTTTTGCTGTAGCAACCTCACCTTGCTCATTAGCAAGTTTATGTGCCGCAACAGGCGCCAGGATAATTGGAGAAGTCAATTTATCTCCGTAAATCTCTACTTCAGTTGATGGATTTTCAACATTCATCAACGTATGGGGTACAATTAGCTTATGGTTAAATGCCCGGATATTTTCCCGAAGAGTAAATGTATCTTCTGCTCCACTGGCGATATAGCCAAATGCCGCTTTAGGAATAACCTTTTGAGCCATTGGTTCTAAGTCATAAGTGTTAATAAAATCAATAGGCCCTTCTGCATTACTTGTTTTGAAAACCATAGCAAATCCTCCTTAATTTGAATCAGCTTTTTTATGGAGTTAGTTAGTTTTCTTAACTAACCTCTATTACATTATAACATTTTTTGTATCCGCTTCCAATAATTCTGCTCATTTTTCACAAAAAATAAGTATTTAAACGTTTACATTTTCTATTCCTATCGACAAAATGCTTTTAGGGTGGTAGAATGAACATTGTGAGAGAGATAACTCTCTTTAAAAAGAAAAGGAGATGTTTAGATAATGACTGCTACTAAACAACACAAAAAGGTTATCCTTGTTGGTGACGGTGCTGTAGGTTCATCATACGCTTTCGCATTGGTTACTCAAGGTATTGCACAAGAATTAGGTATTGTAGATATCTTTAAAGAAAAGACTCAAGGAGATGCGGAAGACTTAAGCCATGCTTTGGCTTTCACTTCGCCTAAGAAAATCTACGCTGCTGATTATGCAGATGCGCATGATGCTGACCTTGTTGTTTTGACTGCTGGTGCTCCTCAAAAACCGGGTGAAACTCGCTTGGACTTGGTTGAGAAAAACTTGCGTATCAACAAAGAAGTCGTTAGCCAAATCGTAGATTCTGGCTTTAATGGAATCTTCTTGGTCGCTGCTAACCCAGTAGATATCCTAACCTATTCAACTTGGAAATTCTCAGGTTTCCCTAAAGAACGTGTTATTGGTTCAGGAACTTCTTTGGATTCTGCTCGTTTCCGTCAAGCACTTGCTGAAAAAATCGGTATCGATGCTCGCTCTGTCCATGCCTACATCATGGGTGAGCACGGAGATTCTGAATTTGCTGTTTGGTCACACGCTAACGTTGCAGGTGTGAAATTGGAGCAATGGTTGCAAGATAACCGTGATATCGATGAGCAAGGCCTTGTTGACCTCTTCGTATCTGTTCGTGATGCTGCTTACTCAATCATCGAGAAAAAAGGTGCTACCTTCTATGGTATTGCTGTTGCCTTAGCTCGTATTACAAAAGCAATCTTGGATGATGAAAATGCCGTACTACCACTTTCAACTTACCAAGCTGGTCAATACGGTATTGACGATGTCTTCATCGGTCAACCAGCGATTGTTGGTGCACATGGTATTGTTCGTCCAGTAAACATTCCATTAAATGACCGTGAATTGCAACAAATGCAAGCTTCTGCTAAACAATTGAAAGCAATCATTGATGAAGCATTTACGAAAGAAGAATTTGCATCTGCAGTTCGTAACTAATTTTTAATGACGATCATACTTAGTATGGTCGTTTTTTATTTCTTACCTTTAGATTCGAAACCCCCTCAATGAACAGAACTCATTGAGGGGGTTTATCTAGAAATTATGAAAAGCAATTTAGTTTTCAATCGCTTATCTTAGTGTTCTCAAAATATTATTTGGGATACATTTTAAATTGTAGGAAAAGATCATTATAGATCCCCAACCACTTAGGACCTAGATTTTGGTAAACTTCTAAATTTTGCTTGGCTTCCTCTGATGGATAAAATGCTTGATTTAAACGTAATTCATCTGGTAATTCAGCCTGGGCTGTCAGATTAGGGGTTGAGTAGCCAATGTATTTTGCATTTTGTAAGGCCACATCCGGTTGTAACATAAAATTGATAAAGGCGTAAGCAGCCTCGCGATTTTTCACTGTATGCGGAATAACAATATTATCAAACCAAAGATTGGAGCCTTCTGGAGGAACCACATAGTGGAGATGCTCATTTTCATCTAACATTTGTCGTGCTTCGCCTGAAAAGGTCACTCCAATTCCAGCATTATTCTGAATCATGTATAGTTTCATTTCATCAGCAACAATGGCTTTAATATTAGGTGTCAACTGATACAGATGATCGGTTGCTTGTTGTAATTCCTCCATTTTCTGACTATTGATGGAAAAACCAAGAGAATTAAGGCTAAGCCCCATGACTTCTCGAGCGCCATCAATAAGCATAATTTGATTTTTATAGTTTGGATTCCACAAATCAACCCAATGCTGTGGGGGTTCCTTAATGATCTGATCATTGTAAACAATTCCTAAAGTTCCCCAAAAATAAGGGATGGAATAAGTATTCTGAGGATCAAAACTTTGGTTTAGGAAGGACGGATCAATATGTTCGAGTCCTTTAATTTTACTAGAATCTAATTTCTCCAGTAAGCCTTCCTGAATCATTTTTTGAATCATATACTCACTCGGAATCGCGATATCATAAGTCGTTCCGCCTTGTTTAACTTTCGTATACATGGCCTCATTGGAATCGAAGGTTTCATACTGAACGCGAATTCCCGTTTCTTTTGTAAAACGCTTAAGCAAATCTGGATCGATGTAATCTCCCCAATTGTAGATAACTAAAGTACTTTTTTGATCTTGACTATCCTTAGGTTGCAAATGGAGAATCATTGCCCCTAGGGTAAGAAGAATTAAGCCAATTCCAACTAAAAAGCTGATTAGTTGCTTCATTGCTCCTCCTCCTTTTGCCTAGAAATGAAATAAAAACCAATAACCAATAAAATACTAAACAGAAAAACCAATGTAGATAAAGCGTTAATCTCTAAGGAAATTCCCCGTCTAGCACGGGAATAGATTTCAACAGCCAAAGTTGTAAAGCCATTTCCTGTCACAAAGAAAGTCACCGCAAAATCATCTAAGGAATAAGTAAAGGCCATGAAATAGGCCGCAATAATAGCTGGTGTCAAATAGGGAAAAAGAATTTCCCGTAAAACTTGAGCTTCCGATGCCCCTAAATCATAGGCGGCATGAATCATATCCTGATTCATCTCTTGCAAACGAGGCAAAACCATCAGTACTACAATTGGAATGGAAAAAGCTACATGACTTAGTAACACTGAAACAAAACCAAGCTGAAATCCAATTAGAGTAAAGAGAATCAAGAAGCTTGCTCCTGTCATAACATCCGGTGCTACAATAAGGATATTATTGAATCCTAAAAGACTTCCTTGCATCGGCTTCTTGGCTTTATGTAAGAGAATAGCTCCAAAAGTACCAATGACTGTAGCAATACTCGAGGATAAAAAAGCCAAAAAAAAGGTTTGAGCTAAAATCAAAATAAGGCGTTCATCTGAAAAGAGAGTTGCAAAATGTTCCCAGGTAAACCCTGTGAAATCATTCATATCTCCACCTGCATTAAAGGCATAAAAAATCAAATAGAAGATTGGGAGATATAAGAGAGCAAAAACGATGAACAAATAGAGGTTAGCTAGTTTTTTCATACTTCTTTCCTCTCTCTCGTCAACCACATTGTTAAAAGCATAGCTAAAATTAGAACAACTCCGATTGTTGATCCCATTCCCCAATTTTCTGTGATCAGAAAATGTTGCTCGATGGCCGTTCCTAGCGTAATAACACGATTCCCTCCAATCAAACGAGTCAGCATAAAGAGGCTAAGACTAGGAATGAAAACCGCTTGAACGCCTGAACGAACTCCTTTCATAGACATAGGGAAAATTACCCACCAAAAAGTTTGCCAACGGCTACCACCGAGATCATAAGAAGCATTGATCACCGATTTATCCAACTCATCCAGAGCATGAAAAATCGGCAAAATCATAAAAGGTAACTCAATGTAAGAGCTGACTATCAAAAACGAGAAATCCGTAAAGAGTAATTGTTGCGGGCCAATCCCTATAAATGTTAAAAACTGATTGACTGCACCATCTTGGCTAAAAATTCCTAGAAAGGCGTAGGCTTTTAAAAGAAGATTAATCCAAGTTGGCAGTATGATGAGCAACAACCAAAGTTCCTTATGCTTGAGCTGAGTTAAAAAATAAGCCATGGGATAACTAATTACAAGTGTTAGTAACGTAATCAAACTAGCATAAAAAATAGAGTTGAATCCCATCCTCAAATAGGTTGCATTATCAGCTTGGAAAAACGTTTTAAAATTATCCAGGGAGAAGGAGCCGTCAATTGTAAAAAAAGATTGAAATACAATTAAAGCTAAGGGTGCGAGGACAAATAATAAAATCCACAGAATGTAGGGAATCGAAAAGAGATTAGTTATTCTTGTCTTCATCTCGCTCCTCCTCAATCGCATGGATAAGGCCAGCTTCTTGTTCATCCATGTCAACGTACTCTTCAATACGAGCATCGAATTCTTCCTCGGTCTCATTTAACCGCATAATATGAATATCTTCGGGCTCAAAATCTAAGCCAATGACTTCTCCCACAATGGCTTTTCGAGTTGAATGAATCATCCACTCATTACCAAGTTCATCGTAGGCAATAATTTCATAATGAACACCACGGAATACTTGCGTATCAACCGTTACCTGAAGTTTACCTTCGTCTGGTAAGGTGATGCGTAAATCTTCTGGTCGAATGACAACCTCAACTGATTCACGAGGGCGCATCCCTCCATCAACTGCTTCAAATCGTTGCCCATTAAATTCAACCAAATAATCTTCAATCATCGTTCCTGGAAGAATATTGGATTCTCCAATAAAGCTCGCTACAAAATGGTTGATAGGTTCATCATAGATATCTACAGGAGTACCAGACTGAACGATTTCTCCCTCATTCATCACAAAAATCCAGTCGCTCATGGCCAAGGCCTCTTCTTGATCATGGGTGACAAAGACAAAGGTAATCCCCAAACGTTGTTGTAACTCACGCAGTTCGTATTGCATATCTGTTCGCAATTTTAAATCAAGAGCAGACAGAGGTTCATCCAGTAAAACGACACGAGGCTGATTGATAATCGCACGTGCAATCGCAACTCGTTGTCTCTGCCCCCCAGATAGTTTTTGAATCGAGCGTTTTTCATAGCCAGATAATTGAACCATTTTCAAAACCTGACGAACGCGTTCAGCAACTTCTTCCTTATCAACTTTACGAACCTTAAGCGGGAAGGCGACATTATCAAACACGTTCATATGCGGAAATAAGGCATATGACTGGAATACAGTATGAACATCCCTCTGATTGATAGGAACACCGTTGAGACGATTCCCATCTAAGAAGATATCTCCTGATGATGGATCTAATAAACCGGCAATCATATTCAGAATGGTTGATTTTCCCGAACCTGATGCTCCAAGTAGGGTGTAAAACTTCCCTTCTTCGAGTTCAAAATTAATATCTTTTAAAACCTGGGTTCCCGTATCCTCATAGACTTTGGATACATGCCGAAATTTGATGATTGGTTGTTTCACTCGTAGTCTCCAATAATTCTAACCTCAGGCTCTAAGTGTACACCTGCATGTTCTTCTACCCGTTCGATAACTTCTTGAATCAGTTGCTCATAATCAGCGGCTGTCCCATCATAGCGATTAACCATGAAACCAGCATGTTTGGTTGATACTTCTACACCACCAATTCGATGTCCTTTTAAATGAGCTTCTGAGATTAATTGACCTGCAAAATGCCCAGGTGGACGTTTAAATACAGAACCACAACTTGGATATTCCAAGGGTTGTTTCAACTCTCTTAAATGTGTCAAGCGCTTCATTTCTTGTTCAATCGACTGATGATCTCCTGGCTTGAGAGAAAACTTCGCTGAGATTACAATATCCCCAGTCGCTTGAATAGCTGAATGGCGATAGCCAAAACGCATATCTCTGTTTTCTAATTTTTTGATTTCCCCTGCTTTGGTCAAAATCGTACAAGACTCTAAAACATGACCAATCTCACCGCCATAAGCTCCGGCATTCATGAAAACAGCTCCACCAACGCTACCTGGAATTCCACAAGCAAATTCAAAACCTGACAAGCTATGATGTAAGGCAACATGTGTTGTTTGAATTAGATTTGCTCCAGCCTCTGCTTCAATCATGTAACCATCAACCGAAATGTGATTCAGATGGTTGAACATAATCACAAATCCTCGAACTCCACCATCTCGAATGATAATATTGCTAGAGTTTCCCAAAACCATCCATGGAATGTTTTCTCGATTAGCCAATTTCACGATTCGTAATACCTCATACTTGTTACGTGGAAAGACCAAATAATCAACAGGTCCACCTACCTTAGTATAAGTAAATTCCTTTAAGGGATGATTAAAGCGAATATCTATTCCCTCTAATTCTTGTTGAATCATCTCTCTACTCATCATCTTCTCATCCTTTGTTTTAATCATCTTTCATTATACCATCTTTTCTCCTAAAAATTGCTCCGATTAGCAAATCGACTAGCAATTTCGGTTCCACTAAAAAGAGGTGGGATTTTCGGCTCCACCTCAATACAATCGTTCTAAATTTTAGATAAAATGGCGTCCCAGGCTTGTTCGATCCCATACTTAGTTTCAGATGAAAATAAAACAAAATCATCACTAGGGTCAAAGTCTAGCTTATCTTTAATCATTTTTTCATGTTTGTTCCAACGACTTTTGGGAATCTTATCAACTTTGGTAGCCACCAAGATAACAGGAATTTCATAATATTTAAGAAAATCGTACATTTGCACATCATCTTGTGAAGGAGCATGCCTAAAGTCAACGAGGCTAACTACAGCTTGAAGATTTTCACGACTTGTTAGGTACTCTTCAATCATTTTTCCCCATTTTTCCCGTTCCTTCTTTGAAACTTTAGCATAGCCGTAACCAGGGACGTCTACAAAGCGTAGCTGATCGTCGATATTAAAAAAATTCAATAATTGAGTTTTTCCTGGCTTACTAGAAGTTCGGGCTAAGTTTTTACGATTGAGTATCCCGTTAATAAAGCTAGACTTACCGACATTGGAGCGACCAGCCATGGCAATTTCAGGAATATGATCTTGAGGATAGTGACTCTTATTTGTAGCACTCAATAGCAAATCTGCATTGTGTGTATTCAATTCCATTTTCTTCTCCTTAACAAAAGGGGATTGAAAAGAACTCAAAGTGAGAGTACTAAAGAGTCCATCTCCCCTACAGTTGATTAGGCAACATTTGAAGTGTCAAACACGAACAAATGTATCAATTAGCCACTGCGCCAAAGGGTTTTACGATATAAAAAGAGAAGGTTGGGATTTGAGCCCAGCCTCTTCTTAGTTTAATTCATAAAATAACCTTGGCACCATAATTTGTTGGTATTCTTATCTACCTACCATCTATTTTTCAAAAATTCTAAGGTAATAAGTCAGAAGAACGAGTCGAATAAGACTTTGTAGCATAGCATTATTCTGCCCTATTCGATTCACCTTCCTGTATTAAGCTGTTTCCAAAATTGGTTTTTCCAAACCAAGAACAGCTTCTTTGGTAATCCTTACGGTCCTAACATTCTCCTCACTAGGTACTTCAAACATGACATCCATCATAGTTTCTTCAATAATGGAGCGAAGTCCACGAGCACCTGTTTTACGATTAATGGCTAAGCGGGCAATCTCTTCAAGGGCCTCATCTTCAAATTCTAGCTCAACATCATCGTATGAGAGAAGGGTCTGGTACTGTCTAACCAAAGCATTTTTTGGTTCCTTGAGAATTCTTACCAAATCTTGCACTTCCAAAGGTTCCAAAGCTGCAAAGACAGGTAGACGTCCAATCAACTCGGGAATAATTCCAAATTTTTGGATATCCTCTGAAACAATTTCTTGCATGTAAGAACCATTTTCATCGATAGCCTTATTATTGTGACCAAAACCAATAATCTTTTCTCCAAGACGTTGTTTCACAATTTCTTCAATACCATCAAAAGCTCCACCGACAATAAAGAGAATATTTTTTGTATCAACTTGAATCATCTCTTGTTGCGGATGCTTACGTCCACCTTGAGGGGGTACACTCGCAACGGTACCTTCAATAATTTTTAGAAGGGCTTGCTGAACCCCTTCCCCTGATACATCTCGGGTGATGGAAACATTCTCACTCTTCTTAGCAATCTTATCAATCTCATCAACATAGATAATTCCACGCTCAGCTCGTTCAATATTGAAATCGGCTGCCTGGAGTAACTTTAGAAGAATATTCTCAACATCTTCTCCCACATATCCAGCTTCAGTTAAAGCAGTCGCATCAGCTATAGCAAATGGAACATTCAAACTTCTTGCCAAGGTTTGAGCGAGGAAAGTCTTACCAGACCCTGTAGGACCAATCATGAGGATATTGGATTTTTGCAACTCAACATCCGTTTCATCATCTCTATTGTCATGAAAATTAATCCGTTTGTAATGGTTATAGACAGCAACTGCTAAAGCCCGTTTTGCTCGATCTTGTCCAATGACATAGTGGTTTAAAATAGCTAATAGTTCCTGTGGTTTTGGCACCTCAGATAAATCTGCTAAAACTTCTTCAGCTAGCTCTTCGCGAATAATTTCTTGAGCTAATTCAACGCACTCATTACAAATGAATGCATTATTTCCAGCAATGATTTTTTTAACTTCATCTTGATTCTTACCACAGAATGAACAATAAATCATTACTTCGTTTGATCTCGATTTCGACATATATAAATCTAACTCCTAGATTAAAATAAAGTATTATAAATTGCGTGAATGGTATTCACTAAATTAGTAAAGGCGTTTAACATAAAAAATGCTGTTAAACCATAGCGTCGTTTTTGAAAAGATTGCAAGGCACACAAAACACAAACAATTCCGAGTAGGGCAGTAAAAAGGCCAAATAGACTGCGTTCCATCTCTTATGTTATCCTCCTGTATTTAGATATAGTAAAGGGAGTGGTAGTTGTCTCCTGCTCTAATTCCTCTAACAACTTAAAAGACTCCCAAGAAAATTCTGTCGGGAAATAAACATCTCCTTCGAAAATTCCTTGAATCTTTGAAACAATCAACTCATCCAGATAATCTTCAAAGACACAGAAAACTTCACGGCCTCCAATGATGAATAGTTCTCGCTCTTGATTTTGATACCAGTCTAGAACATCCTCAACAGAATGAAAAACGAGAACATCCGGATGATCGACTCGATAGCTCTTATCTCTTGTTAGTATTAGACTTATACGACCTGGTAATACACGCTGCCCCATGCCATCAAAAGTAACACGGCCCATCAAAATAGCTTGGCCCATCGTCGTGGATTTAAAATGTGCCAATTCCTCTGGGATTCGCCAGGGAAGCTGGCCATCTCGGCCGATCAACCCCATCTGATCCTGCGCCCAAATTGCCTTTATTTTTTTGGTCACTATTCTTCTCCCTTACTCCATGTTTTTATTGTATCAAAAGCTTTCTAAAAATGGGTAAATCAAGCTAAGTCAAGCGCTTAAAAAAACGAATCAGATCAAGATTGAGACGAACTTGATTTGCATAAAAGTAATTGCCGCCATTTCGGTAGAGTTCATGTCCATGGAAAATGGAAATCGGAGTCCAATAGGCGTAAGTTTCACCACTATGATTCCCTAAACTTGGTGCAACGATATCCCGCGAGTAGACCTGTGCTAGATCAAGACTAGTCTTCTGTCCATTCTCTGCCACATAATCGATATAGGCTTGACCAAAATTATAGGCTTGAACAAAGGTCCACTCATCAACTCCTAATGATTGACTATACAGATAATAACGGTTTAACGTTTTAACTCCATGTTCAATACTTTCTTGTGGATTTGTCAGAGAGTCCACCTCACCAGTCAAACTCTCACTCGCCTGCATGATATCTTGCCCCTGTCCCTTAGTTTCAGTATAAATAATGGCAAGGATTAAATCCGAATCTAGGGTCGAATGTTCTTTCTTCAAGGCTTCTTCCACTAATGGTTGGTAGGAACTTACTTTCGCAACTGTTTGTACGGTTTGCCACCCTTTCCATATTCCCAAGAATAAGAATGAAAGTAGCAACAAACTAAATATTCGCTTTATCATTAGAGACTCTCAATGGCATCAATATTTTTGATGAGAATCGAATAGGTTCCATCCTCATTCATCATAAACTCTACGGATTCAGAATCTTCATACACCGGATTCGGCACAATTAACTGAATCCCATTAGAAAGAGATAGTTTTTGATTTTCTAGCCGTTTTAATTGCCGCTGACTATCAATTTCTTGAAATTGGATTTTTTCAGGCACCTCTTCTTTCACTTGATCTAGAAAGGTCAGACGAGCCGTTAAATTATCTTGAAATAAATCATTCGCAATATCTTCCGGCCGTAACTCCTGCTTCTCCTCTAAGTTTTTATGTAGAGAGGACTTTAGTTTTGATTGGAACTGAAAATCATCAGCTTGAAAACTTTCTGCAATTTTTTGAGCCGTTTTTTCGATTGTCTGGATAGATTTCTTAGGTGACGGTGCCAAATCCACCTCTAATAATTTTTCTGAAAAATAATGAAGGAAACTTCCCTGAGCCTTAATTCGTTTTTCCAATAAAAAGTACTGGCCAGTTAGCCGATTTACAACCAATCCCTCATCTGGGCTAGCCCCAAATCCTGGAAGATGGTTTTGAGTTAGTTGAATCCGATTTTCTTCTTGCCCCAAATCCGTTAAGGAATCTCGCAGTACTAAGCGTAAAAAAGCGAAGTGAGGTTGACCCTCTTTATCAAAGTTGATAAAAATCAGGTCATTCATCTTTTGATTTTCAGCTTCCTTAAAAGCATCTAACCAGAGCTGACTGATAGCTTTAGAGCTGTCCATCAAATCATCCTGGATATGACTGAAAAAGGTGTTTTCAGAGTCGAAAGCACCTTTTTTAGCATCATCTGAGTAAACTTTTTCGATCTTTTTCCGAAGGTATTCATCAATACGAGGCGACAATTCTAGACATTCTTGAGAAAATTGAAGGTCTAAACTTTGAGGAGAGAATTGATGAATAATCACTTCCTTAATATAAATATCCATACTAGTCCTTGTATAATGGGAAAGCACTTGTCAGTTCAGCCACCCCTTTTTTAACTTCTTCTAATTCAGCTGGATTGCCATTTGATTTTAAAGTTTTAATAATTAAGTGAGCTACTTTTCGTGATTCTTCTTCTTTAAAACCACGAGCAGTGATGGCTGGAGTCCCAATCCTAATACCAGATGTTTTAAAAGGAGACAACTGTTCATAAGGAATTGAATTTTTATTCAACGTAATATGAACATCATCCAAAAGTTGTTGAGCAATTTTTCCATTCTCAACAACATTCGTCACATCCACCATAAAGAGATGGTTATCAGAGCCTCCTGATATCACACGAAAATCTTCATCTTGAAGAAAGACTTCTACCATTGCTTGCGTATTGTTCAATACTTGCTGCATATACTCTTTAAAAGCAGGATCTAAAACCTCTTTAAAGGCTGCAGCCTTGGCTGCAATGACATGCTCTAGGGGGCCACCTTGGAGTCCTGGGAAAATAGCAGAATTAATTTTCTTAGCGAGTTCCTCATCATTCGTTAGGATGAGACCACCACGAGGGCCACGAAGAGTTTTATGGGTTGTAGAGGTCACAACATGAGCAAAGGGCATTGGATTGGGATGGAGACCAGCTGCTACCAAACCTGCAATATGAGCCATGTCCACCATGAGATAAGCATCTACAACATCTGCAATTTGACGCAGACGTTCAAAATCAAGAATTCGGGAATAGGCTGAAGCTCCTGCAACAATCAGTTTTGGTTGGTGTTTCTTAGCCAACATCTCCAGCTCATCGTAGGAAAGCAACTCTGTTTCTGGATCAACATTATAAGCAATAAAGTTATAGGTTTTACCCGAAAAGCTCACCGGTGAACCATGGGTTAAATGACCACCTGCTGATAAATCCATTCCAAGAATCGTATCACCTGGTTCTACTAGAGCCATATAAGCTGCCGCATTAGCTTGAGAACCTGAATGGGGTTGGACATTCGCAAAAGTAGCTCCAAAGATTTCCTTAGCTCGTTCAATCGCCAAATTTTCAACCACATCTACTGCTTCAGTTCCTCCATAATAGCGACGTCCTGGATAACCTTCCGCATATTTATTTGTCAATAGTGATCCTTGAGCTGCCATTACAGCTTTAGAAACGACATTTTCAGAAGCAATGAGTTCAATGTTCTCTTCTTGACGTTTGGCTTCCGCATCCATAGCTGCCCAAAGTTCTGGGTCATAGTTCCGATAATCATTGTTTTCAAAAATCATTTTTCCACCTCTTTAAATTCCAGTTGAGGAACAACAGCTTTTAAGTCTTCTTTAGTAATAACGCCTTGTCTCAAAATACAGGCCTGCTCTTGTGATAAATCAAGAATGGTAGAATCTACTCCCGTCAGAAAAGAATCATCTGCATAACCTGGAATACAAATGTCTTCTTGAATTTGCTTAAAAACTTGACCACTTTGCAAACCACTCAAATTAGCAGAGGGACCAATCAATGGACCTTGTTCTTGAATTAATTGTAGGGTTAGAGGATGGGCTGGCATTCGAAATCCGACACTAGGTAAACCCGAATTAATCCAAAATGGCACATCCTCACTAGCTTTTAGTAAAATCGTCAGAGGGCCAGGCCAAAAATGAGCTGCTAATTCTTCAAAATAAGCGGGAATCTCCTTTGCATACTTTTTTACTTGATCGATGTTTGCAATATTGAGATTCATGGCTTTATCTCGTGGTCTTTGCTTTAGAGTATAGACCAACTCTACAGCTTCTTGATCCAAAGCCTTGGCAAATACTCCATAAACTGTTTCTGTTGGAAGAATGACGGCTCGTCCTGCCTCCAATTCAGCCTTTAAGATTTCCATCTACTACCACCATCCGATCCTGTCCAAATTGATCTGCAAGCACTCGCACACGCGCTTTAGGAAAAGTTTCTTGAAAGAGATATTGAACAGCTTTCCCTTGTTTATAGCCAATCTCAAGATAAATCTTTCCATTTGAGTTTAAATAGGCTCCTGCCTCTGCTGCTAATTGTCTATATAAAGCCAGACCATCTTCATCTGCAAAGAGAGCTAGATGGGGTTCTGATTGGAGAACATTTGCTCCCACTTCATCTTGATCTTCCCAAGAGATATAGGGAGGATTAGAAACCAAAATATCAAAAGAACCGGTCACATCTTCCAAAAGATTACTCTGAATTAGGGATACTTGCTTGTCCAAATCGAGTCTTTTCCGGTTTAAGTCTGCAACTTCTAAAGCTTGATGGGAAATATCTGTTGCCCAGACCTGCCATGTTGGTCGTTGCTTGGCCAAGGATAGAGCAATCGCCCCACTACCGGTTCCTATATCTACAATTTTTAAATCTTCAGCCGGATTTTCATCTAAAATTAAACCAACCAATTCTTCCGTTTCAGGTCTAGGAATTAAAACTCTTTTATCGACTACAAAGTCAAGGTCACAAAAATCTGTTGAACCAAGGATATATTGAACCGGTTCATGAGCCATCAAGCGCTTATGGTAGGATTTCAGCTGGGTAAGCACCTCAGCCTCTTCCTCTTTTTGTAAAAAGAAAACAAAATCCGTGAAGGTAAAATCAAACAGTTTTCGAATTAAAAAGTCAAAGGCTTCGGGTTCCTCACCAACTTGGGTCAGTTGCTTGTGAAATTCTTGGAATCGTTGGCTATATTTCATCTAGTTATTTAAGGCCTCTAATTTCTGGGTTTGATCGTACAAAACAAGAGCATCTACTACTTCATCCAATTTCCCCGATAAAATACTATCTAGTTTTTGAAGGGTCAAACCAATTCGGTGGTCTGTCACTCGATTTTGCGGGAAATTATAGGTTCGAATCCGTTCGGACCGGTCACCTGTACCAATCGTAGACTTACGCTCAGCATCCTGTTCATCTTGAGCAATTTGTGCAAAATGATCAGCAACCCGCGCACGGATAATTTTCATAGCTTTATCGCGATTCTTTTGCTGGGTTCTCTCTTCCTGCATCTCAACTTTAATATTAGTAGGGAGATGAACAATCCGAACAGCTGTTGCAACCTTGTTGACGTTTTGCCCCCCTGCTCCCGATGCATGATAAATATCGACCCGTAAATCCTTTGGATCAATATCATATTCTACTTCTTCAACTTCAGGCATCACAAGTACAGTTGCCGTTGAAGTATGAACGCGTCCTTGACTTTCCGTCACAGGAACTCGCTGAACCCGATGGGCACCTGATTCATATTTAAGCTTTGAATAAACAGACTGACCTGATACCATAGCCACAACTTCTTTGAATCCCCCAACACCATTCATAGATGTTTCCATGACTTCAAAGCGCCATCCCTGGGTTTCAGCATATTTCTGGTACATGGTCAAGAGATCCCCTGCAAAGAGCGCCGCCTCATCTCCACCAGCTGCACCACGGATTTCCAAGATAATATTTTTATCATCGTTTGGATCTTTTGGAAGTAATAATATTTTTAACTGATCCTCATATTCTTCCTTGGCTTGTTTGGATTCTTTCAACTCCATTTTAGCCATTTCTTCCAATTCAGCATCACCTGCTGCATCTTTAATCATCTCTTCTGCATCCGTAATAGATTGCAAGATACGCTTGTACTCCCGATATACGGCCACTGTCTCACGTGTTGAAGCCTCTTCTCGCGAAAGTTCCATAAAGCGTTTAGTATCACTGACGACTTGTGGATCACTTAAGAGTTCTCCCAATTCCTCGTAGCGATCTTCCACCGCTTGTAATTGATCATAAATATTCATTCTTAGCTAACTCCTTCTAATTCGGGATTAAAATAATGCCTTCTACAAACGGATACATAGGTTTCATTTCCGCCAATTTGAATTTGTTCACCATCATACATAGGCTTTCCGTCTTGCATCCGAAGGACCATTGTTGCTTTTTTAGAACAATAATGGCAGATAGTTTTAATCTCCTCAATCTTATCTGCGAAAAGTAACAGATATTTAGACCCTTCAAACAATTCATTTCGGAAATCATTCTTTAAACCAAAGGCCATAACAGGGATGTCTAACTCATCTACAACTCTTGCCAAAGCAAAAACATGATGTCGTTTTAAGAATTGAGCTTCGTCAATGAGAACACAAAAAAGTTCCTCTTGATTTTGTTCTTCTTGAATAAAACCAAAGACATCAAAATCATCATCGATAGCTAGAGCTTCGCGTCTCATTCCAATTCGACTTGAGACCATTCCAACTCCATCTCGCGTATCCAGGGCGGAGGTCATAATCAGCACCCGCTTCCCCTGTTCTTCATAATTATGGGCTACTTTGAGAATTTCAATTGTTTTCCCGGAATTCATTGTCCCATACTTAAAATAAAGTTGCGCCATGTTTCAACTTTCTAAAATTTATTTCCTACCCATTGTAACACAAATCCCCTGTCAAGTTGCAATCTGTCTGATTTTATACCAAATCTTACCAAAATACGGGGTTTCAGAAAGCTCATTTTTTAATTGTTTGCCAAACGTTTCTAAACTTTCCCAATTTTTTGCCCCCTAGTTCCCCCTAGAAAACCAAAAAACACCCCTAAATTGGAGTGGCTGGCCTTAGAAAATCAACGGAACCGTTCCATAAATTTTTGTCTATTGTAACACAAAATCAGACCAAATTTACAGTCTTTTCCCCAGTCTCATTATGGTACAATGGATTTTAGGGAGGAATATTATGCCATTTGTAAAAATCGAACTCTTTGAAGGACGCTCTCTCGAGCAAAAACAAGCCCTTGCTGCAGAAGTCACAGAATCTGTTATGAGACATACAGGAGCTCCAAAAGAAGCTATTCATGTCTTTATTCAAGATCTTCCTGAAGGAACTTACTATCCTCAAGGACAAATGAAAACCAAGTTCTAATAAGGATTCTATATTCATTACAAAAACGACAGTCTTTGATATTGAAACTGTCGTTTTTGTTTGCATTCAAGCTAGTCACTTTTCATTTTTTTGAACGGACATCATTCTCCACTGCAAGAGGAAGGCACACACCCACAATCCAATATTGAGGCCAATCCAGTAACTATCGGGTCCAAAACTCGTCCAAATATCTAAAAAATAACCTAGGGGAAGAGCTATTATCCAATAGCTAATAATTCCAATAACAAAGGGATAGGTTGTATCCTTATAGCCCCGTAAAATCCCCTGGATCGGTGATAAAAGAGCATCCGCAAATTGGAAAAAGAGGGCATAGACCAGGAATTGACTGGTTAGTCTAATAAATTCCGGTTCTTTCCCATAAAGAGCTGCCACCTGATCACGGAAAATGTATAGAAACAGTAGGGTTACCGTCGCAAACAGAATAGCCATGAGTCGACCAATTCGACTATAGGCCAAAACATCGTCTAAACGTTTTGCACCTTTTTCATAAGAAATAATAATGGCCATAGTCATAGACACACTCAAGGGAAAAGCATACATCATATTAGAAAAATTCATAGCAGCCTGATGACTTGCAGTAACCTCTGAAGAAAAACGAGCCATAAAAAAGCCAACCGCCGCAAAAATAGCTGACTCTGCAAAAACTGCACCCCCAATTGGTAAACCGAGTTTCCAACCTTCCATAAATCCAGGAACATGCAAACCTTGTGGTTTAAAGACACGATATGTTCTAATTTTAGGATGCCAAAACATAACACCAAGAATTACGAGCAGTAGAGCCCAGTAAGCCATAGAAGTCCCAAGCCCCGCTCCTGCTCCCCCAAACTCAGGAATTGGACCAATGCCATAGATTAACAGGTAATTAAAAAAGGTGTTAAAAGGCAAGAGAAGCAACATCAGGTACATCGACAATTTTGTTAAACCCAGAGCATCAAAAAAGGAACGGCATACACTAAAAAGTAACAGTGGCAAAATTCCTAATAACATGAAGTAAAGATAGTTTTTTCCAACCACTAGAACTTCTGCCTGTAATCCTAGGTTTTCTAATAAAAGAGGAGCGCCAAATCCAATAATCAGAAAAAGAATAATCGCTAAGCAAAAGGACAAATAAATAAACTGCCAAACATCCCTAGCAACTTTCTCCTGATGTCCTTTCCCTAAATGGTAGCCAATAATAGGGACAATAGCTGAAAGAATCCCAGTAACCAGTGTAAACATCGGATGCCAGATACTCGTTGCCATGGCGACCCCTGCTAAATCCAGGGTCCCATACTGGCCTGTCATCATGGTATCAATAAAGGAGGCTGAAAAATTCGCGACTTGATAAATCAGAATAGGTAAAAAGATTTGAAAAAAGACTCTCATTTTTTCAGAATTCGTATAGGTTTGATGCATGTTTTCGTCTCCATTCAAACATTTTTCAAGATCACTACTAGTATACCAAAAATCCCCCTTTGGCAGGCTCGTAAAGAAAAAAATCCAAGCCAACTTAGGACTTGGATCCTCTCCTACAAACTATCACCATTCCAAATAGAATTTTTCACAATAACATAATCTACTTTTCGAAGACTTTCCAGATCTCGCCCACCTGCATAAGAGATAGAACTCTGAAGGTCTTCCTGCATTTCTTTCAAAGTTGAAAAAATAGAACCTTTGGCAGGTAAGAGAATCTTCTTCCCTTCAACATTTTTATAGTCCCCTTTTTGGAATTGAGATGCAGATCCATAGTACTCTTTGAAGGCTTGTCCATCTTCTTCAATTAATTTACCAGGACTCTCCGAATGACCTGCAAAGAGAGACCCAATCATGACCATGCTGGCACCAAAACGAATGGATTTAGCAATATCACCGTGAGTACGGATCCCTCCGTCCGCAATAATCGGTTTCCGAGCCGCTTTTGCACACCAGCGTAATGCTGCTAATTGCCAGCCCCCTGTACCAAATCCAGTTTTAACCTTAGTGATACAGACCTTACCAGGGCCAATCCCTACCTTGGTAGCATCTGCACCTGCATTCTCCAATTCCCGAACAGCTTCTGGTGTCCCTACATTTCCAGCGATAACAAAGGTTTCCGGCAATTCCTTTTTGATATGTTGAATCATCTTGATAACACTTTCAGCATGTCCATGAGCAATATCAATGGTGATATAATCAGGAACATTCTCTTTTAACTGACTGACAAAGTCATATTCGTAATCTTTGACACCTACAGAAATCGAAGAAATCAGTCCCTGCTCTTTCATTTTTTTAATGAACAGTAGGCGAGCTTCTTCATCAAATCGGTGCATGATATAAAAATAACCTTCACGTGCTAATTGTTCAGCAAGTTCCTCGTCTACAATGGTTTGCATATTAGCTGGAACCACTGGTAACTTGAAAGTATGTTTACCAAAGGTAACCTCTGTATTGGCCTCCGAACGGCTAGCAATAATGCACTTATTCGGAATTAACTGAATATCTTCATAATCAAAAATGGGAAATTCGTTTAACATGACTTTACCTCAACAAATTATTTATCTAGTTAGATTTTCTCTAACTAAATGTAAAACCGACCTTTCCGAAATTATTATACAGAATTGTCCGAAAATTGTCAATAAACTACTAGATTATAAACGCTAAAGTTCGTTTTTAGATTTCGCTTTAAAAAAGACTAGAAGCATCGCCCCTAGTCTTTATGGACAGCTGAAAGGATACACCTCTCATTGGTAACCGTCCTCGTTTTTTAATCTCGCTTATTTATCTGCTGTAAGAGCAGCCATTGCGATGTAGTTATATGGCTTGTTAAAGTGAGGAAGGAAGAAGATATCAGTCAAAGCCAACTTATCAATAGTTACATGCTCTTGGATAGCCAAAGAGAACATGTGAATTCCCATAGACATATCTTCTTTAGAAGCCATTTGAGCTCCAAGAATTTGACGAGTTGTACGATCATAGACAATCTTGATAGCTACTTCATGATTGTCATGTTTGATGAATTCAGGTTTTTGAAGATCGTTGAAACCTGTTTCAACAGCATCAAATCCCGCTGCTTTCGCTTTTTCAAGGGTTAGACCAGTTGAAACCATTTTAAGGTCGTAGATAGAAATCCCGTTTGAACCTTGGACACCAATTCCTTCCAATTCATGACCTGTCGCATTAAAGGCACCTACGATACCTGAACGAACCGCATTTGACGCAAGTGCGATGTAGCTTGGTTTACCAAGAGAATTGTCATAGATTGTAGCACAGTCCCCAATTGCGTATACTCCAGGAATGCTCGTTTCTTGTTTCTTATCAACAAGGAAAGCTCCATTCTTAAACAATTCAATTTTACCAGCCCCAAGTTCTGTATTCGGACGGAAACCAACTGCCAAGATAACCATGTCAACATCAAATGTTTCTTTATCAGTAACAATTCGTTCTACCTTACCGTCACCCTCAACGGCTTGAACTTTTTGACCATAGGCCAAACGAATTCCATGATCTTCCAAATTCTTGTTCATCATATCTGAAAGTTCACGGTCATAATAACCATTGAGAGAAGTTTCAGCAATGTCAATCAAGACCACTTCTTTACCAACACGCTCAAAAGCTTCTGCCAACTCAACACCAATATAACCTGCACCTACAACAGCAACACGTTTGATGTCTTTATTTTCCAAGCGTTCAATAACTTCTGCAGAGTTTTGATAAAGTTTTACAAATTGAAGGTTTTCAAGAGTCGCTTTAAATTCGCGTGTTCCCTCTACCAATTCAACTCCTTTAATCGGTGGGATAATTGGTTGAGAACCAGTCGCAAAGATTAATTTTTCATAGGATTCTACATGCTCTTTGCCATCTACAAGTGCAGTTACTTCTTTTTTGTCATAATCAACTGAGAGAACTGGAGATTCCATGTAGATTCGAGCTCCCTTAGCTTCAAGGGTTTCCTTATTTGAATAGAAAAGTCCCTCTGGACCATCGATTTGTTGACCAATCCAAAGAGCCATTCCACATCCGAGGAATGAGATATTAGAGTTTTGGTCAAATACAACAACTTCGTTTTCATCACCAAAGTTGTCTAACATTGTATTAATACAAGCTGTACCAGCGTGGTTAGCACCAATTACAACAATTTTACTCATAGTTCGAGTCCTACCTTTAATTTTTTTCTACTTCAGTATAACACAATCTGACAGCGTTTTCAAATATTTCCTAATCAGTTTTTGAAAAAAACCATGAAAAATTTCAGAAATTATAGAGAGACTTGCTGAACAGAACTCCGACCAGATCCACGTTTTTCTACGAGTATCTGTTTCGAAATCCCCTGTTTCATCACCTCTACGTGAGATATTAACCCGATCATACGACCGTCACGTCCTAGACTCTCCAACACATCTAATGTAACCAAAAGCGTTTCCTGATCGAGACTTCCAAAACCTTCATCGATAAAGAGAGCTTCTAATTCAATCCCTCCTTGACTTTCTTGAATCACATCAGATGTAGCTAAAGCTAGGGCCATACTCGCTAGAAAACTTTCGCCACCCGAAAGTGTCGAAACGGGTCTTAATTGTCCAACTTCTTGATCCAAGACATCTAAATCCAGACCAGCTAGACTTCGCCCAGAAGATTTCTGGTTTTTAAGTACAAATTGGTAGCGCCCCTGGGAAAAATCATGGTAATAACGGTCATTAGCAACTTCTACAATTTGATTAAAATAATGCTGTAGAACATAGGCTTTGATATCCAGGCGACTCTCAGTCTGACCACTAAGTACCTGAACTAATTGATCCAATTGGCTATATAGTAAATTGCTTGCAACCTGATCCTGGTTTAGCTCCTCCAATTGTTTCTCGATAGCTAGAGCATGATCGATTCGACTCTGAATCAGAACCAGACTCTCTTTTTTTTGTGTGACTGCTGACTCTAACGTTGCAAGCAAGATTTCTCGTTCCTGAGGATTATCCATTTGAATAATTTTAGGCTCATTTGCCTTCAAACGACTGATCTCAAGTCTCACCCCTTGAAGCTGGGTTTCAAATTGTGTAAGTTGCTGGCGTAGTTTGCCACGTTTGGAAATTTCTTGGAGAACCACCAAAAATTCAGGCATCTCTACTTCAGGCAAGACCTCATTCCGTAATTGTTCTAAGGCCTTATTGTTCTTAGAGCTAGCTTCTTTGTAAAGATGGCTATTCTCAGCCTGTTGGTTAACTTTCGTTTTATAAGCTTGTCTCTGAGCTACGAGCCTGAGTTCTATGCGAGAAAGATTCTCCTTAGCTATTTGAAAGTTTTTCAACGTAGTTTTTTGTGTTTCCAGCTTCACTTCAAGTTCGCTAAGACTCTGATTCCCGAACTGCCTTTCGATATTTTTTAAGTCTTGTTCCCACTCCTGTATTTGATGATAAGCTTGCTCACTGCTTAGTTCCAACTCTTGAAACTTCAAAGAATAGGTGTTTTGTAACGCTAGTAGGGCCTCTCTTCTTTCCCTCATATCTTCTTCTTTTTGGACGTGAGTTTCCAGGCTTTCTTGATAACTTTGAAGAGCCTGCTTCAGACCATTTAACGTCGTGTGCTCTGGATTTAACTGAGACGTAAGGCTATGTAGATGAGACTGATAAGTAGCTTCCTCTGCCTCTAATACAAGTTTCAATTCAGACACATGTTCTTCCAAATTAGCCTGAGACTGTTGTAGATTGGACAGCTCAAGTTTCTGTTCATAATAAGCAATTTCTAGCTGCACATACTTTTCTTCGCTTCTTGGAAGGCTAGGAATAGGGGGAGTGCTAATCTTATTTTGACAGACTGGGCAATCATCGCCCGGATGAACTTGCGATCGTACCATATCCAAAGCCAAAGACCACCTTGTTTTCTGAAAATCCCGGAAGTCTTGCTCTTGACTCGACTGGGTTAAATCTGTAATCTGACTTTGAATATTTTCCAACTGCAAACTCTGCGCTGCTAATTCTAGTTTTTGCGCTTCTATCTTCTGATTTTGTTGCTGAAGATGATGGTAGTCTGTCTGATATTCCATCAACTGAGACCAATTAGTAGATTTCTGCTTCAAGGCTTGCAACTGTCCGTCAATTTGAATCAGTTCTTCCTGATTCTTCTTCCGTAGTTGTTGATAGCGTTTCCGCTCTATTTGAAGGTTACTCAGCTCAGTTTGTTTGCTCTCTAGCTGCTGGACTAATTGTTGACATTCAAGGAGTTTCTCATAGTGATACTCCAAATCTGCTATTTTTTGGCGAAGCTCCTCTTCATCTTCCTTTCCAACCCGCTTTTCTTCTACGCTAAATTCTCTGATGACTGTATCTAAATCCTGTTTTTCTCGCTTGAGTTGCTTTTCAGTTGCTAGCAAGGCTAACTTTTGCTGGCTTAATTGTTCCTGCCGATCAAGGAGAATTTGTCCTCCCTCCAGTTGATCCAACAGCTCCAACTCCTTCTTGTCCTCCTGATAGCTGGGATAAGAATCTAGTAACTCTAGCTGAAGTTTCTCTTGCTCCTTCAGATTCTGCTCCCAATCACGGCGTTGTTGCCAAACCTGAAGTTCTGCAAATACTTCCTGAACCTGCTCCTCTAACATTTCTAGCTCTTGCTCTTCTCTATCTTTTTCTTTTGTAAAAGCTTGAAGAGCCTCTGTCATAGCTCCCTGGATTTGCCCTGATTCAAAAAACTCTTGTTCTTCTCCCACTACACTACGGGCAAGAACAATCATTTCTAGGTCTCTAGCTTCAATCTTCTGGCGATCTTGTTTTCGTTTTTCTTTTAAGTTTTCAACTAAAAAATGATAGGAATCAACATCAAAAAGAGTTTGGAGGATTTCCTCTTTCTCCTTGGAATTGGCGAGTAAAAAACGCTTAAAATTGTGCTGGGGGAGAAGTAAGATACGTTGGAACTGGTCTTTATTCAAGTGCAACAGCTCCTCAATCGCTTGGGTCACTTCCGCAACCTTGGTATAACTAGGGCCTACCAAGTACCCATCTTGAATCTCAGAAAAAAGATGCTGATCTCGAAAAAGACTAGGAAAGGGACGGTCTGGATCCCAGGTCACTCGTTTAGGAGTCCAAGACCTTTCCACTCGGTATACCTTACCTCTATGACTAAATTCCAATAAAATACTGGATGGTTCTTTTGAAGTAAAGGCCGCAAATTCACTTCGTAAATCGATAAATCGCTTATCTCCAACCTTGAATTGAGCATTGTTGTAATAAAGTGCAGTTACCAATAAATCAAAAATGGTTGTTTTTCCAGAGCCGGTTTCTCCTGAGATGAGAAAAAGGCTATCCGCATAATCCCGAAAATCCAGATCTACGTATGCGTGGGGGCCAATATTTCTAGCTTGTAGGCGAATTGGTTTCATGTTTCCTCCTTGATTTCTAGAAGGCTCGTCTCAATCCAGGTTGCTTGCTGCTCGCTTAGTTCATGTCCCGTCTGCTCCCGGAAAAATTGATGGATTAGTTCGAGCGGAGATTCCAGACGCTCTTGAATCCAGACTCGTTTTTGTCTATTTGTGACATCCTCTGCAATCCGGATATCCAAAATATCCGGGTAATAAGCAGATAATGAATCCTTTAAATGACGAATCCCTTGAGGCTTGGCCGTTAAATGAATACTATAATAAGCTGGACCTTCAGCCTGAATTTGAGCTACAAAATCTTTCGCAGTAATATCCTCATAACTTCCGCTAATCAAACGGATATCCTTAGAAGATTGAATAGGTTGAAATTGAACTGCTAATAGTTCTTGTTGCCAATCTAAAATTAAAACACCCTTCTCCTGCCAATGTTCATCGACCGCAAATTTCAGCAAGGAACCGGAGTAACGAATCTGTTCGCTTGGACTAGATAGGTGGGAGTGCAGGTGCCCTAGGGCAACATAGCTAAAACTAGAAAAGAGGCGGACTGGTAAGTGATTAAGACCTCCGATTTCTGACTTCCCTTCACTAATCAGTTGATAGTCCTCGTTTCCTTTACCAGCTACATAAAAATGGCTGATGAGAATCGGTTTTTTATCCGGCTTGATAAGGGCTTCCATGTCCTTAACAAGTCGTTCCATAGCTTGACTGATCGTCTCCATTTGAGCTTTATTCTCCTCAGAAATCCCATAAAAACGGCGGGCATCACTAGGGTGGAAAAAAGGTAGGAGAAAGATTTGAAAATTCCCAAAATCAATTGGTTCCAAGGCTTGTTCAATTTGAGTAGCCAAATAAAGTTGTCCTTGTTGCATCCAGCGGGTACCAAATTGGAGACGATTGGCACCGTCATGGTTACCTGAAACAATAAAAAGAGGGAGTCCTAATTCCACATTCAACTCATAAAGCATCTGATCCAAGGCCTTGGTTGCAGAAATAGGAGGCGTTGACACATCAAAAAGGTCACCGGCTAAAAAAATGGCATCCACCTGTTCCCTTTGAGCCAGATCTTTAAGCTCCTGAAAGACGGACCACTGCTCTTCCAGTAAGGAATATCCATGGAGTTTGCGACCAATATGCCAATCCGCTGTGTGTAAAAATTTCATTCATACTCCTTCCCGTTTCATCATTCTTTAAGAATAACAAAAAAAGTTATGGCAAACAAATGTCTACCATAACTTTTGAAATTATTCAGTTTCCATTTCGAAAACATCTGCCTTTTGCTTATCAGGAAGCACTAGAGCTAGTAACAAGCCAGCAAGAGCTGGTGTTGTCCAAGCCATAGATGCTGCCGCAAACGGGAGACTTTGAACTAATGTAGTCAATGCTGTAAGACCAAAGCTAGATCCTAGAACTTCTGCTAATGATACCAAGGTTACCAAACCAACGGTCACCTGCATACCTCGTTTTGAAAGAGGCACAAACTTATTGACAATCACAATTAACACAAGAACGATTGTAATTGGATAAAGAATCATCAATACAGGAACTGAGAAGGTAATGATTGTATTCAAACCAAGGTTTGCAATAGCAAAACCAATCAAGGTAAAGGCAGTTGCAAAAGTCTTGTAAGAGTATTGTGGGAAACGTGAATTGAAGAATTCACCAGTCGCCACAATCAAACCAGCTGTGGTTGTAAAGCAGGTCATCGTAATCATGAAGGCCAAGAAGAGCTGACCTACAGAACCAAAGACTTGTTTTGTTGCTTCTGTTAGGATATAAACTCCTTTGTTCACATCCGCATTTGCAACGACATCTGCAGGAACTGGGAAAGAATTTCCCAACATTGCAAGACCAATATAAAGACCACTGAAAGCGAGCGCTACTACCAAACCAACAATCCAGATAGTAGTGATGTACTCTTTTTTACTTGTGAAACCTAACTGTTTCAAGGTTTGTACGGCAATCACACTAAAGGCTACAGAAGCCAAGGCATCTAAGGTATTATAACCTTCAAGGAAACCTGTTCCAAATGCTGCAGTTGCGTAGCCATCAATAGCTGCTTGAGGCGCTTGACTAAAGCTAGCAAGACCAAGGATAATCAAGAGTACGATGGATAGGGCAAAAATAGGTGTTAAAATTCGACCAACTGAGTCTAAGATTTTAGAAGGATTCAAAGCAATGAGGTAAGCAGCTCCAAAATACAAAGCAGTGAACATAAAGAGAGCTAAACTTGAATTGAATCCATTTAAAAGAGGCTCAATCCCAACACTAAAAGCTGTTGTCGCAGTCCGAGGAATCGCAAAGAAAGGACCAATCGCCAAGTATAGAGCTACTAAATAAATAGTTGCAAATACTGGTGAAACTTTTTTAGAAATTTCATAAACGTAGCCTTTGGGATTAAGTGTTCCAATAATCAATGTTAGAACCGCTAAACCTACTCCCGAGACGACAAAACCGAAAATTGCGGGCCAGAAATTTTGTCCAGACAAGACTCCAAGGGCTGGCGGGAAAATCAAGTTACCAGCTCCAAAGAAGATACCAAACAAAAGTAGCCCCGTTAAGGCACCTTTTTTTACCATAAACATCTCCTTTTTCTAAATATGACCTTTATTATATAGGACTTTTAGAACTTTGACAATAGTTTTCAGAAAATTTTAATGCTTTTTATTAATCATTTTGGTTATCCTGTAAAAATTTTAGAATAGGATAGGTGATAGTTGGAAAATAATCACCGGAAAAATCATGGCCTGCACCATCAATAATCTGAACTTGGCCATTCTGTAAATAAGGCCTAGCCTTTTCACTGTAGGAAAAAGGAACAATTTCATCTTGATTTCCATGCAGAATTAAAACAGGAGCGGGATATTTGGATAATTCTGTATAGATATGAATAGGCCACACATCCAATAAATAATTGGAACTGATTTCCATATCAAACTGATCAAAAATTTTGCTCTCTTCGGGAATCTGTTCCAAAGAATCATAGACTTGATGAGGAAGTTCACTAATGACAAAGGCAGGATACATAAGCAGTAAACTTTGAACACTTTCCGGCTCCTGACTAGCTACCAAACTAGCAACAAGGCCCCCCTGACTAATTCCTAAAAGATTCGTCTGTTCAGGTTCGATTTCCGTCCACTCCTGACTGACTTTCAAAACAGATTTCAAATCTTCTACTTGACTAGTAACGGTCAATTCTTTGGCATTACTACTACTTTGGCTTTTAGGTCCCCCATGTACAAAATCAAAGGTATAAACTGCATAACCTCGTGAGGCTAATAACTCTGCATAGACTCTGCCTTGACGGTAAGAACCATTAAAACCATGAGCAAAAATGATCAGAGGAACCTTATTTTTACTATTGGGGATGTAAATCTGCCCATTTAATTTTCGAACACCATCTTGAATATCTCTGTCTTCAACACGGTATTGGGTTTGGGGCAAGGTAATCGGGACGGTTCCCTCCCTTGTAGTCTCAATTTCAGGATCCTGAGTTGTACCAGCCCAAATGAGGCTGAAGCCAATGACCATTAGGCTTAGCAATAAGCCTATTTTTTTCATGTTCAACCTCCTTTTTTATTTCACCCTAAAGCAACATCTAAAATCATCATTAAAACAAAACCAATCATAAGTCCAAGCGTTGCTTGATCTGTATGCCCATTCGTTTGAGAATCCGGAATCAGCTCTTCAACAACTACAAATATCATCGCACCTGCTGCGAAAGAAAGAGCATAGGGAAGAAGGGAGGTCATGGCTAAAACAGCTAAAGCTCCCAAAAGAGCTCCAATCGGTTCGACGATAGCAGAATTGGCTCCCCAAGCAAAGGCTGACCAGCGAGAACGCCCTTCTGTTCGAATCGGTACCGCGAGAGCAGCACCTTCAGGAATGTTCTGTAAACCAATTCCTAAAGCCAAACCAATGGCTGAGATTAAAGCTTCTGTATTGCCACCTTGAATAGCCCCAAAAGCAACTCCAACGGCTAATCCTTCGGGAAAATTATGAATGGTGATGGCTGAAAAAAGCAGAGCTGTCCGAGATAAGCGTTTCTTAGGCTGCAAACCTTCCACTTCTTTTTGGCTCAGATGAATATGAGGAATCACCATATCCATCAATCGAAGAAAGAAACCACCAGCCAAAAATCCAATGGCTACCGGTAACCAGCTCCATTTGCCATAAGTAGGCTCTGCAAATTCCAAGGCTGGTGATAAAAGAGACCAAAAGGAAGCGGCAATCATAACACCAGCCGCGAATCCCATAGTGGTATCTAAGGCTTTACGATTGACATCTTTAAAAAAGAAAACAACTGCAGCCCCCAAGGCCGTACAAAACCAGGTAAAGAGACCAGCTCCAAAAGCCAACCAGATTACAGACTGTTGTGCTAACCATTCCATAATTTACCCCCTAGAGATGGTAAAAGGGATTGGTTGAAATCCGACTTCCAAGAATATCCAGCCCCCAGCCTTCTTCTTGTTTCCATTTTTCTAAAAGCATAGTTAAACCTTGGATAAAGACAACTTCAATATAATGACCTGGATCAATGGCCCGCAATCCTTGAGAGAGGAAGTCTTGGGCGGTATGATAGTAAATATCTCCCGTAATGAGGACATCTGCTCCCTTAGCAATCGCATCTTGAGCAAAAGATTGACCACTTCCCCCGCAAATTGCAACACGTTTGACTAGTTGATCTATGTAACCTGGATATTCTACCAAACGTACACTATCCAAATGGAAAATTTCTTTGACCTTAAGAGCTAGATCTTGAAACTCCATGGCTTCAATCTCCCCTATACGACCAATCCCTTGACCTGGAACTGTTTCATGAAGAGGCTCTTGATTCTCAATTCCTAGCAAATCACAGAACCAATCATTCAATCCACCTTCTACAACATCAATATTTGTGTGAGAGACATAGACTGCAATATCTGCTTTAATTAAGTCCACATAAATACCATTCATACCTTGATCATAGACCAAGTTTTGAATTGGACGAAAAATTGGCGCGTGTTTGACAATCAGCAAGTCTACTTGGTTGGCAATCGCTTCTTCAACTGTTTGTTCTCGAATATCCAAGGTTACCATCACTCGCTTCACGTCCTTGTCCAAAGAACCAATCTGCAATCCAACTTGGTCGCCCTCAAGTGACAATTCTGGCGGACAAAAAGCCTCATAGCGTTTAATAATATCTCTAACTTTCATCTAATACCTCTTTTATAGCGGATAATTTTTGAGTTAATTCCAGTCTTTCTTCTAGATGCTCCTCTGGAATCTTCAGAAGAATCTCTTCAATTTTACCAGCTTCCTTTAACCATTTTTTACGAAAGACTTCCGGCTTACTCTTTAAAAGATAAGGACCAAAGGTTTGCTCGACCCAATTTAACGTCATCTTCCCTGGCTTAGCAACGATAATTTCATAGATTTTCCCAGCTTCTTCCAAAATCTCTTCTGCGATAATTTGGTAAGCATGTTTTTCTAACCAGATTCGTAACTCATTTTCTCGGTTATTGGGTTGAAGGATAAGGGTCTGAATTCCCTGCAACTTGACTTGGCCTTGATCCAAAATCGTCGAAATCAGTCTCCCTCCCATTCCGGCAATAACAATCTCCTCAATCTCATCTTCAACTGTCATTGCATCTAAGCCTGACGCTAACCTAACCTGAATCTGCTGGGTAAGTCCTTCTTTTTGCACATTTTGACAAGCTGATTGATAAGGACCTTCCACGACTTCCCCTGCAATGGCTGCGGAAATGACTCCCCTTTTAACCAAAGCAATGGGGAGATAGGCATGGTCACTCCCTACATCTAACATTTTTACTCCAGGGCTAACAAAACTAGACACTATGTCTAAACGTTTCGATAAGGACATTTATTCCTCCAAATTTTTATAATAATAGCAGAGAGACTGAACGGGACAAGTCTCACACTTAGGTTTTCTGGCAGTACAATGATACCGACCAAAAAAAATCAAACGATGATGGGTCGCAATCCAATCTTTCTTAGGGATTTTGGCCATGAGATCTTGTTCAATCTGCTCAACACTAGCATCTTGTGCAGAAACATTCAGACGTTTCGCGATACGGCTAACATGTGTATCTACGGCAATGGCTGGAATTTGATAAATTTCCCCTAAAACGACATTTGCCGTTTTACGTCCCACACCTGGCAGGGATTCTAATTCTTTATGAGTCTTGGGTACTTGACCATCAAAACGCTCTAGAATTTCCTGCGCTGTGCGAATAATATTTTTAGCTTTTGATTTATATAGTCCAATATGGCGAATCGTTTCTTCCACCTCAGGTAGAGAGGCTTTAGCTAAGTCTTCAATTTCTGGGTACTTAGCCCACAAACCAGGTGTAACTTTATTAACAGATTTATCCGTTGCTTGTGCAGATAAAATAACTGCAACTAGTAGTTGAAAAGGCGTTTCATAGTTCAATTCACCATGAGCGTCCGGAAACATCTCGGCTATAATATCCAAGATCCGTTTTAATCTAACACGTCCAATCAATCGTCCATCCTCCATAAATTGACATTGTTTTTAAACTCATCACTAGCTTTAATTTGTCGCGTTTTTTTCAAGTTCCATTCATCCCGACGACGTTGAATTTGTTCCTTAGTCCGAACTCCTTCTCGAACCCAACTTCTAACAATGGCTTGCCAATAACGCCAATTGGTTTTTCCATTTAAGAGTGATTCGCGAACAGCTTCTTGAATCAGAACAATAGGAACTTCCCGGGACATTTTTTGTAAATCTTCGATTTCAATCGAACTTAACATCCGACCATAATTTTCTTCGAAGAATTGCAACAAATCTTGGAACTCTTTTTGATTGGCTATCTCTTTGTTTTCCGTTGCCCCATCTTCGATTAACATATCTAGTCTTTGAAATAAAGGACTGGCATCAATATAGAAACCAACTTTCCCATCTTCTTTGCTAGTATCCTTGTATTGAACAGAACCAGTTGAAATAAGACTATTAAGAACTCTATTAATCGTATCCAATTCCATCCCAGTTCTTTTACTAAGAACATCAATAGAGATACTAGCATTCTTCGTTGAATTTTCTAAATAGACCATTTGCCAAATTAGAAATTCCTCAGACGATGAAAACAATTGATGTATATTTTCAAATAAAAAGGCTGGTAAGACCATTTGCCCAGTTTGGTACTGTTGGTAAAATCCCATAATTCTCCTTTTTCATACTTGTATCTTGTACTCCCTAACATGTCAAACAATCTCAGGGTAAGCAAGAACCACTTTTGAATAGGAAATAACCTAAAGTTCTATCCCACCATTAGTAAATAGTCACACTTTGATTCAACAACAAAGGCTTACGAAATAAGACTTGGTCGAATTTTGCAAAACTCCGCATATTTCTACATTCAAAAACGCAACGAATGACGTCCTGGCAAAACCATCCAACCATAATCGTAGCAAATTTGATACAAATCTCTCCCACATTATCAAAGACGGGAAGGGAGAGTGACATTGTTCTTTAGCAGACAAGTCTTGGAACGAGCATTTTTCCTATTCCCTATTATACTCTATTTCTTCTTGAACAAAAAATCTTCTTGAAGAAAACTGGTTCTATAATAAGTTGTGTGGAAAGCTTGCGCTCCATGCAACTTTTTTGTAATTTCCAATGCAAAAAAAAGCAATTCCTAGTAAACTGATAAGTGGAAAAACATCAGAATAGGAATTGCTTCATAT
>NZ_SPPZ01000200.1 GCF_004570525.1 Streptococcus sp. WM07
GGCTTGCCATGTTCGAACAGGATATTCCACGCCGATGCATCCTTGATGATCCAGCCGTGTGCCAAAGCTGTCTTGGCGATTTGCAGTGTCATTTTTGCCGCGTCATACAACTGCAAAGCGGTAATTTCATGCGGATAGCAGGGGAAATCGACAGCGCGGTGTTCCAGCCAGCGTAAATGCGCCGTATCAGTGACAGATTCGACGCGGCCGGCGACCCACTCGGACTGCGGGAACCAGCCATCGGCGACTCCTTGCCGATACCAGGGCGCGTTCATCAACGTTTCTACATCATCGACTTTTTGCGCACTGACGGCGCGAAAAATCCGGCCATTTTTTTTTGCGACAAAACCGGACGGGTCGCGCCAAGAAACTTTTTTCAGAATTTCAAAATTTGTAGCCATCCGGCGCGCTCCAGGTTTCATAATAAGG
>NZ_SPPZ01000201.1 GCF_004570525.1 Streptococcus sp. WM07
GGGTGGCTACAACCAGTTCTTCCCGCAAGTAAAAAGTGGCGACATCACCGGGGTGCCGGGCGGTAAAGTTGACGTAGGTGACGGCGGCGCTCCCTTTGCCAGCGCTTCCTACATGTTCAGCGATAGCGTGTCGGGCGAACTGGCGTTCGGCGTGCCGCCTAAGCTGGACATTGAAGGACGCGGCACCATCGAGCAGGCGGGCAAGATTGCAGACGCCAAGGTGTGGTCGCCTATCCTGATGTTCCAATATCGGTTCGGCCGCCCTGATGGCGTGTTCCGTCCGTATGTCGGCGTCGGTGGCACGTATGTCAAATTTTCCAGTGTGAACACCACCCCGATACTAAGCATGCTAACGAATCCGGGCGGAACGACGAGCGCCGCGATAGATAATGCCTGGGGGGCTGTGGCGCAGATCGGAGCTACGTAC
>NZ_SPPZ01000202.1 GCF_004570525.1 Streptococcus sp. WM07
CTACAGCACTTCCAGGAAGGACTTCAAGGCGATGATTTCGTCCGATGTCAGCTGCAGCGGTCGCAGCAGGGGCGAGGTGACGGGAAACTTCGGATCGGCAGCCTGCTGCGCGTTTTGCGGGACGGGGCGCGACATGCCCGCGTTATACATATTCAGCAAGCCCACCATCTGCGGAAACAGGCCGTTGTGCATCCACGGCCCCGATTGCGCCACGCCGCGCAAGCCCGGCGTGCGGAACTTGCCCACATCCTCATTCTTGCCCGTCACCAGATAGCGCCCCAGGTCTTCGTACTTCTTGCGTCCGTAATACGTCAGCCCCAGGTTATGGAATTGCTGATCCGTCAGCAAGGCACCGCTGTGGCAGCTCATGCAGCGCGCCTTGGTGCGGAACAGATGCAGGCCCAACAACTCGCGGTCGTTCAGGGC
>NZ_SPPZ01000203.1 GCF_004570525.1 Streptococcus sp. WM07
CATTAGGATCAAATACAATTGTACCTCCTGTATTTGTCACTTTTTCAATCAATTTCTTATGTGCTAATTTCATAGGACTTTCCACTAGATCAACTGAGCAGAAATGCAACATATCATTTTCAGTTACATCGATGGAACTTACTGCATCAGTACTGTACAACATGTCAGCCGATGGTTTTCTATAAAAGGAAAAGTCTCTTTCTCCTTCTTTAGTTAAACTCACAAATGCTAAGGCCGTATTGGCTTCCTCAGTACGTCTTACATATTGAGTACCTACTCCTATGTCTTCTAGCGTTTCCACAATTAACTCACCAAATGCGTCTTGTCCTAATTGTGTAATCATTTCCGCATTGCCACCTAGTTTTGTCGCTGTACAAGCCACATTACATGGTGCACCCCCGACTTGTCGACTAAACTTTTCTACAT
>NZ_SPPZ01000204.1 GCF_004570525.1 Streptococcus sp. WM07
TATCAAAACAGCCAAATTTTTAAACACAAATGACATTGAAAAAGCAAAAAATTTTATATATAGTTTAACCCCTCCTATAGTAGTAAAAGCCGATGGACTTTGCGCAGGAAAAGGTGTTATCATAGCTAAAACTCATGAAGAAGCCATAGAAGAAACGGCTAAAATGCTGAGCGGAGAAAGCTTTGGAGATGCTGGAAAACTCGTTGTAATTGAAGAATTTTTAGATGGTTATGAATTAAGCATTTTTGCAGTATGTGATGGCAATGATTTTTTTTTACTTCCTGCAGCACAAGATCACAAAAAATTACTCGATAATGATCAAGGGCCAAATACTGGTGGAATGGGTGCTTACGCTCCTAGCTCTTTGGCAAATGAAAGCTTGCTTAGAAAAGTTCAAAAAGATATTATTTTACCAACTTTAGCAG
>NZ_SPPZ01000205.1 GCF_004570525.1 Streptococcus sp. WM07
CACCACAAATCTCATCAGTGCCAGAAAAACATCTCAGAAATCCCATCGGCACCCTTGTGCACTTTAAAAGCCAGATTATGGGTGCGCTTGAGCTCGCTGTTACTGGAATTTGATGTTCAGAACAGAAGTGCACTCATGACGTATAGGCCGAAACACAAAAAACCACTCGCCCGCCAGTTAAGGCTGTACTTAAACCACCGCTGCGTTAAGCGGCAACCAGCCTCTTTACCTTAAGCTCGTTGCGATGCTGTTCAGCATGCCAGAGCTCGTATTGGGACTGCTGGTTTAGCCAGCTTTCCGCAGAGGTATCAAACGCGATAGAAAGCCGCACCGCCATTTCAGGGCTAATACCGGCCTTGCCGTTCAGGACAGCACTAAGCGTTTTGCGACTTACGCCGAGTGCTTCCGCAGCGGCTGTCACAGTA
>NZ_SPPZ01000206.1 GCF_004570525.1 Streptococcus sp. WM07
TTTGAGAGGTCATGTAGATGACAGAGAAAAAGAAATCCTACATGAATAGGAAGGGGCCTTAGCTCAGCTGGGAGAGCGCCTGCTTTGCACGCAGGAGGTCAGCGGTTCGATCCCGCTAGGCTCCATTGATTGAAGAAAACTTCAATCAAAAGGACAACTAGAAAGAGTGTAAAACTTTGCGAGAAGTTGAACACGCCCTCATTTTTCGGGAAAAAAGATAAACTTCCTAGTGTTCGAAGAACACGTCGTCAGTTTCCTATTTTTCCGTTCAAAATGCCCAATTCTTGGGACGGGCTTAGTATCCTACAAGAACATTGAAAATTGAATAACTATATCAAAGAAAGTAACAAGAAATAAACCGAAACGCTGAACGCATAATGAGTTTACTTAATTCAGGTAGAGTTAAGAAAAGAGGTTAAGTTAGT
>NZ_SPPZ01000207.1 GCF_004570525.1 Streptococcus sp. WM07
GACTGATGGTGGCCATGGCATGGTGTCCGTGCAGCACGGACTCTGGAACCTAGGAAAGTGCCCAGGGCCAGGACTCTTTGCTCTAGGAAGAACTGGGCAGGACTGGGCCCAGGCCAAGTCAGTAACACTAGGTACTGTCTACCTAGGAGTCCCCACTGTGCACCGGCACTGCAGAAGGTGCTTTACCTACAATAGCAAGCATGGTTAACCTTTCTTGAGCATACTCTATGCCAGACACTGGGTCCTGTGCATTGCGTGGATGATCTCCTTGAATTCTCATGATAATCCCAGGAGAAAGATATATTCATTTATTTATTATCTTGTGTTATAGATTAGAAAACAGATATACAGAGAAGTTAAGGAACTTGAAAAAATTTGCATTTAATTCTTCCCAAAAACCTCAACAAATTCATTTAACTATTGA
>NZ_SPPZ01000208.1 GCF_004570525.1 Streptococcus sp. WM07
GTTTTCAGTTAATCAGGAAAAGAACCCAAGTGAAGTCTGGGAAATTGGCAAAATTCAGGCTGTTTTTGGGGGATAGGTGGTAGGATAGGACAAAAGGAAAGAAAGGAAACCGTTTCTGTGTAAGAATCACACGTGATTAACTTTAAAAATAAAATTTATTTTTTACCTGATTATAAAAATAATAAAATAAAAATAATACGATTTCACTGTAGAAGATTTGGAAAATCGGTAAAGCACAAAGAAGGAAATAAAATTTACTTTTCGTATCATCATTCAGAGATAATAATGTTATTGGTGTCCATCACTTCAGTCATATCTTTATACAGTAGAATTTTTTTCCAAATTATGGTCATAGCCTAATATGTTTTTAGTTTGCTTTTACCACTAAATAACATATGTGAATACTTCCTATGTTATTAAATAT
>NZ_SPPZ01000209.1 GCF_004570525.1 Streptococcus sp. WM07
GTAATTGAAAGTGAGGATAAAAGAAGATGTATAGGAGGTTCGAGCAGAAATAAGGAAGTATGAAAATATTGCCAAGGAGAATGGGGAGGTGAATGGGTTAGGCAATTAGACTAAGACTGCGGGGCAGTACTCAGGGTTGCTTAAAGTAAAGATCATGACCTTAAAACGAAACTCTGGAACTTGTATATGAGTTTCTCTCTAGCCACATTCAATTGTGAGTGTGTAGCAGCTGGGAAGGTGGAGAGATACACTTAATGGGGGAGTGACTTTTTTTTAATAAAGATTGGCCCTGAGCTAACATCTGTTGCCAATCTTCTCCTTATTGCCTGAGGAAGATTGTCACTGAGCTAACATCATGACAATATTCCTCTGTTTTGTATGTGGGACACCCCCACAGCATGGCTTGATGAGTGGTGTGCAGGTC
>NZ_SPPZ01000020.1 GCF_004570525.1 Streptococcus sp. WM07
TAAGGAGTGCCTCTAAACCTCCTTCTAGATAACGGTTCAATAAGTTTCGTACAGTTTGATGAACAAAACCTACTGATTTAGCTACTGCTGTTAAATTCTGACATTCAGAGTAGAGAATGAGAGCTTGAATTTTCCTATGGTGCTGTGCATTCTTTTTATCTTTCAGGGCTTGCTTCAATTCGCTAATTTGATATTCATTTAGTTCGACTTTCATACCTTATAGTATACAGCTATTTTTGTTTTTTGTTAAGTATTAAAACATTGGATGATGTCATTGATCAGCTTCAAGAAGTCATTCAAAATCTATCAACTAGTCAATTACAATCTATTGTCCGTAGAGAATGGATATCTGCTAATTTTGATTCTGAATTAGTATAAAAAGTCTTCGAACTAGAAAGAGACTGGGCAAAAGTCTTAGAAATAGAAAACAGCTTAGAATTACGTCATTAAAAACGTTGGTTCTAAGCTATTTTTATCGATTCAAATTTTAAGCGAGCCGAGAGATTTTTAGTTTTTACCCAGCCTCTTTTTTATCTATTCAAACTTCAAGTGAAACGAGAAATTGTTCGTTGTTGCCCAACCTCTGTTTAGCAATCGATTATCCACGGTTAGTAGGAGCTTGGCCTCCGCCTGGTGGCATAGTACCTTGCATTCCCATGCCACCGGGGCTGCCAGGTCCGGTTTGGACAATTTCAGTCTGTTTTTCACCGTTGACTGTTACGGTTCCGCCGGTGAAGCTGACACTACCGTCGAAGTCAAAGGCGGATTGGGCGGTTATATCGATGGTCCCGCCACTGATTTCAAGGTTACCATTAGAATCGAAGGCGTCGGTGTCGCCTGGGCCGACTTCGACTTTGATGTTACCGCCGGTGACTTTGATAAAGATGTCGACACCGGTGATATCACTAGCTGCGTTGATGCCATCGTCGGTTGCGTAGACGTCAACTGTTCCACCGTTGATGGTGATGTTGGTTCCTTCTAACCCTTCGGCACTTTGTAGGACAGAAATGTTTCCATCGTTGATGACCAGGCTAGATTCAGCCTTGATACCATCATCGCCAGCGGATACGGAGATGTCCCCGCCGCTGATGGTGACGTTCCCCTTGCTGGTGTCTTCATCGTTATTGGCTTTAATGCCGTCGCCTTGGGCGTTGACGCTGATATTTCCCCCATTAATGGTGACACTGTCTCGGCCGCGGATGCCATCGTCGATAGCGGTAACTTGGATATTCCCGTTTTCAAGGTAGAGATTGTCAGTCGAGACGATTCCGTCCTGGTAGTTGGCTTCAACGGTTAGGTTTCCAGATCCGGTCACGATGAGATCAGCTTTGGCATGGATAGCTCCTTCCAGGTCCTCATTGCTGTGGGTGTTTGAATCGCTGACCTTGTTCTCTGTTCCATCTTGAAGTTCCAATTGGACAGTTCCGGCTTCCTCTATATTGATGGCTGGGCCATCAGAGGAGGAAATTGCTGCACCAGCTAGGATGAGGCGGACATTGCCAGAAGTATTAACGGTCACTCCTGCGCTGGTATTTCCCTTGAGAACATAGGTGCCGGCTTCTGTAATGGTTAAGCCTTTCTCGTCTAGTGTTATTTCTTTACTGGCGAGGCTGTCCCAATCAATCGAAGGAGTTGGGAGGCTCTGTTGAACCACTTGACCTGCTGTAGACTGGGTTTGGTTATTTTGGAGACTGCAAGCCGCTAAGCTCGCTAGGGTTAGGAAACCAAGAGTAGCGGTTAGGATTGGTTTTTTCTTCATACGAGGTACTTCTTTTCTTTTTAGTTTTAAATAAGTATAAAAATAAAAGCTAAAAATTCTTTTAAATTTATCTTAAAAAAGCCTAAAAGGAAAAATAAGAGTATAATATAAGAAAAAGGAGGGAAACTTATGTTGCAAGTATCGCATATGTCCAAAGCTTACGGGAATAAGGAAGTCCTCAAGGATCTCAGCTTCAGCATTCCATCTGGAACGATCTGTGGTTTGGTCGGGAAAAATGGAGCTGGCAAGACGACACTCTTCCATTCCATACTCAACTTTCTGACCTATGAGGGGCAGATTCTCTTGGATGGCAATCCCCTAACCAAGGAACGCTACTCGCAAATCGGCTACCTTCCTGAAGAGCGCAGCCTCATGCCGAAGCGGACTGTACTGGAGCAGGTTAGTTACCTAGCTAGCCTCAAGGGGATGAGTAGACAAGAAGTGGCAGAACGCCTGCCCATCTGGATGAAAAAACTACAGGTCAAAGGCCGCATGAATGACAAAATTAAAAGTCTGTCTAAAGGGAATCAGCAGAAGATCCAGCTGATTGTGACCTTAATTCATCAGCCCCAATTGATTATTCTGGATGAGCCTTTCTCTGGTCTGGATCCTGTCAATACTGGACTTCTCAAGGAAGTAATTCTAGCAGAAAAGGAGCGTGGAGCGACGATTATCTTCTCAGATCATGTTATGACCAATGTGGAAGAACTCTGTGATCAATTAATCATGATCAAAGATGGCACCATTGCTCTCAACGGTGACATCCAAAGTGTTCGCCTTCAGTTTGGTCGCACCCGTCTCTTTGTTTCTCAAGACTTGGATAAGGAGCAATTGGCTACTCTTCCCCATGTTCTCTCTGTTGAGGATACCAAGCAAGGCAAATGGCGTCTAATCCTGGATAGTGAAGAGGCCGGTCCTGAACTCTTTGACCGTATTAGCCAAGGTCGCTACCTCACTACCTTTGACCAACAAGCTCCAAGTATTGATGAGATCTTTAAAATGAAATCGGAGGAAGCCTCATGAAACAAGTACTCCTAGTCGCTAAAGAAACCTATATCCGTCAAGTCAAATCCTGGGCCTTTCTTTTCTTGGTCCTAGCCCCCTTTCTAACCCTATTGTTCTCCGCAGGGAGTGGCTACCTAGGTTCCCAATTTGGCTCCAACTCCACCCCCGTCGCAGTGGTCGGACAAACTCAAATCCTGTCCGATCTCGACTTCCTGAAATCCTATCCGGATGAAACTGCGGCCAAGACCGCAGTAAAAGAGGACGAGGTTGAAGGCTACCTGGTTGTCTCAGAAGAAAAAGGTCTCCTTACAGCCACCTATCATGGGGAAGAAGGATTGGCCTTTGATAAAAAAGAACAAGTGGAAAAAGCCTTGAACCAAGCTCAAGTAGACCTCAACCACCAGAATGCCCAATTAAGTACAGATCAAGCTAGTATTCTGGATCGCCAACCGACCCTTAAAGAAGAAATCCCTGAAGGACAAGACATGGCCTTCGGTGCTAAAATGGCGGCCATCTTTGGTTTAGTCTTTATCATCTACATGATGACCCTGACCTACTCAGTATCCACCGCCCAAGAAATTGCAGGGGAAAAAGGAACTAAGATTCTAGAAATTATCTTTTCCAGTATTCCAGCTGATCTCTATTTCTACGGACGCGTTTTAGGAGTGGTCTTGGCTCTCTTTACGCACCTAGGAATCTATGCCTTGGGAGGTGCCCTAGCTTATCTCTTCCTGCTGAGCCAACCTTTTGGAGCTTCCGCTCTTCCCTTCATTCAAACCCTCTTGGCACATTTGAATTGGCTCTTCTTGCCTTTCTTGCTAGTCGGTCTGAGCTTCTATGTTGTCATCGCCGCCTTCTGTGGTGCCCTCGTTGTACGCCAAGAAGATGCTAATAAGGCCGTTCAACCCCTTACAGTCTTAGTTATGGTCGGCTTCTTCAGTACCTTCATCTTCGGCCAAGGAGGCCAAGACACCATTATCTTACAAATCCTATCCTATATCCCAGGACTCTCCATCTTCCTCATGCCCGTCCGCATGATCAATGGCTATGTAGGTATCCTTGAACCCCTCCTCTCCTTCTCTCTCCTCCTAGCCGCTACCGTAACCCTAGCCTACCTCATCGGAAAATCCTACTCCGGCATCGCCCTCCAAACCGACGACCTCGGACTCTGGAAATCTCTCAAAAAAGGCCTCGCCAGCAAATAAAAGAGATCGGACTCTGTCCGACCTCTTTTTTACTCCCTGCATCTGAGACCACAAAAAGCCGCTAGCACAGTGGATCTGTTTTCTCTGATCTTGACACATCCCTTTAGTTGAACCCTATTGAAAAATTTCCACAAACCGAAACACAGCATGCCCGCCCCCTTCTCAGGAGATTATGCTACCCGCCATCTCTGTGAACGCTGTGAGCATGCGAGGTGAAAAGTAAGGAGCCAATCGACGAACCTCTCCCACCATAGCAGGAAAGCCTAAAAGTAAAAAAGAAGAACTGCCCATAGCAGGCAGCCCTTCCTTGGAGATTATTATGAAAAAGAAAAGTTTTATTAGGATTGAAAATAGTATAGCCTGGAAAGGTTAAATAAAGATTAAAGGAGCATGGGGAAATTTTAGGGTGTGAAAGGGGAATGGATATTATCGCTTTAATCTCCATCATACTTTTCTTTTTTTTGAAAAGGAAAATCGTTACTATAGAAGTATGAAAACCTGGTCGTTCTTCATCAGTGTAAGCCTAAAATTGAAGTAAAGGAGGCAAGACAATGCTGAACAAGATGACACAAACTGACCTTTTTCATGAGTATTATAAGCAGTGGATTCGAGTTTACAAGGAGGGGGCGATTCGAGATGTGACCATGTCTAAGTATCAAATGTCTTTGAAGTGGGTACAGGAGTTGGCACCTGATTTGACTTTGCAGGAGGTTACACGGATAACCTACCAACAGCTTTTGAATGATTATGCTTTGGAGCACGAACGTGTCACAACAATGGATTTTCACCATCAATTGAAAGGAGCGATTTTGGACGCTGTGGATGAAGGATTAATAGAAAGGGATCCGACCAGAAAGGCTATTATAAAAGGGAAAAATCCATCGCCCAAGAAACCAAAGTATCTCAATCAATTTGAACTCCATACATTATTAACAAATCTTGATTTAACCGATCATATTAACTGGGATTGGCTTATACTGCTTATCGCTAAGACTGGAATGCGTTTCTCTGAAGCCTTAGCAATTACACCACAAGATTTTGACTTTCCACATCAGTCCTTGTCCATCAATAAAACTTGGGACTATAAGGGACAAGGAGGATTTTTACCAACTAAAAATCGTTCTTCTGTCCGAAAAGTTCAGTTGGATTGGCAAACGGTCATTCAGTTTTCAGAATTAACGAGGTACTTACCACCTGATGAACCGATATTCGTACATGGAAAAATTTATAATTCAACTGTAAATCACCTACTAGAACGACGTTGTCAAAAAGCCAAAATTCCAATCATTACCTTACATGGACTAAGACATACTCACGCATCGCTCCTCCTTTTTGCAGGTGTATCCATTGCGAGTGTAGCAAGACGACTTGGTCATGCCAGTATGACGACTACCCAGAAAACCTATCTGCACATCATTCAGGAACTTGAAAATCAAGATCTAGATCTAGTCATGAGATCGCTTTCAGGGTTAAACTGATAAAAACTAGAGGCTTACACTGTTGAAGGGTGATGAGGTAATCGAGAGTGGTGAAGAAGTAGCCAATGGCTTGTTGTTCATCATAAGTTGTCAAAAATATTGGTAACTTCATCATAATCTCAGCATTTAATTTTGCTCTTCCGCCACCCACCAAAAACGGCTCAATATTTACTTGTTTCAAAGAAAACAGTAAAAATTTATTTACAATAATGTTTGTAATTCCTTGAACGACATGCGCATGGTTATTAACCCATACTTTACCATTTACATATTGAATTGGATAATCAGTTACATCATTAGCTCCATCTTCAGCGATTAATATGTATTCCCCATCATGAGTATATCCATCAACATAATCTTGAATTCCATTGGCACCGTAATATGGTACATCTCCTGCTGTACGCTGAGAAGATGATACAGGAATACGAAAATTATCAAATCTTTCTGATACTTCTCCTAACTTCCGCTGTTCCCAAGAGTCATTTCATAGGAAAAACGGCCTGTTTTCTTGCAATAAAAAAATATTAAAAATAAATCCGTAAAATTATTGACAATCTTGGTTCCAGCTGCTATACTTATTTTGTAATAATTAATTACTACAAAATAAAAGAGGAGAACTCACTTGGAACACATGAAATTAGAAGAAGTGGTAACATTTAGTCAAGGTGTGGGAAAATCCCGTATGACAGATAAACTTGCGCAACTTGAGTATTACAGCCAATACGATTTCGAAAAAGATTTGAACATACCACCTATAAAGAAAGAAGGAACTACTGATTCAAAAATTCCAATACTGAAATTTGGGGATTTAGTAATGAGTAACTTATCTCAAAAGGTGGCCATTGTAAGCCAAGAAAATGAAGGAAAGCTGTTATCGATTAACTTTACCAGAGTTCAAATACTTGATAACAAGATAGATCAACTATATTTTGCTTATCTATTTAACTATGGTTCAGACGTTCAAAGTCAGAAAAAAAGAGAGCTTCAAGGAAGCGGACTGATCCAAAAAATACCCCTATCTGCCCTTAAAAATATCAGGATACCTATAGTAGAAAGAGGGCAGCAATCTCTGATAGGGGAAACATATGCGAGTATGCTTGCCTTTCGGTCTAGTCTAAATAAATTGGACCAATCTATAGAAAACGTAATGATAGCTACTATCGAAAATAGAATAAAGGAGGATGAAAGTGAGTAAGAAAAATATTTCCGAGCTAGAATTTGAACACGAGGTCATAGAATATCTCACAAAGATTGGTGGATCAAAGCAATGGGAATATGCAGAAAATATAAAGGACACAGAGGGCCTATGGCAGAACTTTAAGACAATTTTAGAGCAAAATAATCAGTCCCGTCTGAAGGAGTCCTTGTCTGAGGCAGAGTTTGCTCAAGTACGTAAGGTTATCAATAACCTTGAAACTCCATACCAAGCCGGCCAATTTCTATACGGAATGAATGGTGTTTCTGAAATAGAAGTGGACATGGATAACGGTGATCACATTTACCTAACGGTCTTTGACCAGTCTCAAGTTGGTGCTGGCAATACAGTTTACCAGATTGTGAATCAAATCAGCCGACCTAAGGTGGTTGATGGAAAGCAACCACGTCGCTTCGATGTGACACTTTTAATTAATGGTCTCCCCATCATTCAAATTGAATTGAAGAAAGCCATGCATGCAGCAAAAGAGGCTCTCAATCAGATGGAGCAGTACATAGCTGAAAAACAATACAGCGGTATTTACTCAACCCTCCAAGTTCTGATAGCAATGACCCCGTATGAAATCCGTTACATGGCCAATAGCACAAGAGAGATGTTCAATCGTGCCTTTGCTTTTAATTGGCAAAATGAAGAAGACGCTAAGCCCGTTCGTGATTGGAAAACATTTGCGGATAAAGTACTATCCATTCCTATGGCGCATGAGTTAGCCACTCGCTACATGATTTTGGATGGAACTCGTAGCCGCCAAAGCATTAAGGTCATGAGACCCTACCAAGTATATGCTACGAAACGTGTCTTAGAAAAGGCTAGACAGCACAATTTTAAATCAGGAGACGGTAATCTAGGATATATCTGGCATACAACAGGAAGTGGAAAAACCATTACCAGCTTTAAGACAGCTTGGCTAACTAGCCATCTCCCTAATGTGAATAAGGTTATCTTTCTTGTGGACCGTGTAGCTCTTACAAACCAAACTGTAGATTCCTATCGAGCTTATGATCCCATTGCAGGATTTGCAGGTAAGACAGGCGTTATTGCGGATACAGCTAAAACCAGCGACCTCCACCGTCAACTAACTACAGCTAGTGATAAGAATATCATTGTAACCAGCATCCAAAAAATGCATCGCTACGTGACCAGTGAGAGCTTTAAAAATATAGAACAGAACATATTATTCATCGTTGACGAAGCCCATCGCTCAACAGGTGATGGTGAGTCAGACGGGATGCTAGAGAGGATTCGTCGTGCCCTCCCAACAGCTGCTTGGGTTGGTTATACAGGGACTCCTCGATTCCCAGTAACACGCCGAATTTTTGGTGATTTATTGCATGCCTACACAATCAAAGAAGCCATAGCTGACAGGAATGTTCTCGGATTCAATGTAGAATTTAAAAATACCATTCCTGCGCCCGAAAATGCCAGTGAGCAGGAAATAGATGACATGATTATGGGGAGTGTTTACGATACCAGCTCTCAGCACGTTGAACTAGTGGCAAAAGACATTTTTGAAAACTGGAAATCTCGCTCGAACAATGGCATGTATAATGCCCTAATGACCGTTCACGTAGGCGGTAGAGAAATCTCAAGCCCTCGTGTCATGGAATATTTTGACACTTTTAACAAATTGAACGAACAGTTGCCAGAAGACGAGCGTTTAAAGATTGCGGTTAGCTTCTCTATAAGTACTTCTAACAACGACAATCAAATTGAGATAAATGAAAATCTTCACCGTGCTATCCAACACTATAACAAGATGTTTGGGACTAGCTGGGATATGACTACGACAAAAGAATATACAGAAGATGTTGCCGGACGATTGAATCGCTCAACTGAAGATGGTAAGTATCTAGACTTGGTTATCGTTGTGGATCAGTTTTTGACCGGCTTTGATGCGCCAAAATTGAACACCTTGTACATTGACCGTACCCTAAAAGGAGCGAACCTCATTCAAGCATATTCTCGTACCAATCGGATGCAGAATATAGTAGATAAGCCATATGGAAACGTTGTCAATTACCGCTGGCCTGTCCAAAATGAAATGGAGATGAACAAGGCTTTCTACGAGTACTCCAATCGGGAATCAGCCAACGAAGACATTGAGCTAGACCTAGGCAATTTGAAGAAAGAAAATCAAGATTCTGGTATTTTAGCCAAGCCTTTCAGCGAAGTTGAAGAAGAAATGCAAGGTATTGTGGAACGCTTAGGGAAGCTTACAGACAATTATATAAAACTTCCAGATAGCGAGCGAGAACAGGTTGAAGTTTATGAAGAACTCCAGCAATACAATCGAACTCTAAATACATTGAAGCAGTATACCGAAGACGATGAAGGAAATCCAGTTTCAGCTTATGAGGATCCAGACAGCTTCTACGAGCGAATTGGCATAACCCCTGATCAAGAAATTGTCCTAACGACTGTATTGGCAGGAGAGCTCAAAGAACGCATGGCTAAACGCGAAGGAGTAGATGTTTCACAAATTGATTTGGAAATGGTGCATATCCATGAAGTAACAATTAATTATGATTACCTCATAGAGCTCATTGCTCAAATGGCAGACCAAGTCCATGACAATCAGATGGAAGAAGCCCACGGAACCTATCAAGAGATTCAAGCTGAGTTGGCTAAATCCGATAACGAAGATGAAAAAGCCAAAGTCAAATTCTTTGTCGGACAAATTCTAATCGGGGAATACAAATTTGCTAGCTATCCAGCACCAAGAAATGTCGAGCAAATGAATCAGGCCATGAGTCAAGCTCGCACAGATACAAGTATGCGAAAAATAGTAGCGTTTGTTCGCCACTGGGGCTTAGATAATACTATCTCACCTAAAGACTTAGCTAAACTAATACAAAAACACAGAATTGGGAAAGATGACCTAGACAATAAAGGAGAACTCACCCAAATCATGACAGATGCTCGTACTGATTATCCAGAAATAGCGGCTTCAGAAGTTCAAGAACTAACCTGGATTCGCTACCGCAGATCAGTTCGTGAGGCTCTATATAAACTAGCGGACGATATTAAAAAATTCGATTAAACTTGCTCATTTGTAGTTAGGAAAGATAATCGATGGAAAAAGAGAAGACTAGTTTGTTTATAAAACTAGCTAGTACAGTTATTGTGAAGGAAAGTAAAATGAACGAGAAAGAAAAGCAACCAGAGATTCGCTTTTGTGGTTTCACCGACCCTTGGGAACAGCGGAAATTAGGGGATGTTGTCGAAATATTTGATGGTACACATCAAACACCGCAATATACTGAATCAGGTGTGAAATTTGTCAGCGTAGAAAATATTGAGAATCTGCAAACAGAGAAGTATATTAGCTTAGAGGCGTATAACAAAGAATACACTAAAAAAAGGGCAAACAAAGGAGATGTATTAATGACCAGGATTGGTAATATTGGTACTCCAAGAGTTATTGAAAGTACTGAACCTTTAGCTTATTATGTTACTTTGGCGTTACTTAAACCCCAAAATATCATGTCAGATTTTCTTGCTAAAACTATCGAAAGTCCTAAGGTACAGAGTGAATTGTGGCGGCGAACACTACACATTGCCTTTCCTAAAAAAATTAACTTAGGGGAAATTAGCGAAGTTATTTTTAGTTTACCAATCCATGAAGAACAGGTGTTTTTAGGGTCTTTCTTTAAATGTCTCGAACACCTCATCACCCTTCAACAGCGTGAGTTGAATTCTTTAAAAAGTATAAAGAAAACGCTGCTTTCAAAGCTGTTTCCGAAAAATGGCAAAAGTTTCCCTGAATATCGTTTTCAAGGATTTAATGACCCTTGGGAACAGCGGAAATTAGGGGATGTTGTCGAAATATTTGATGGTACACATCAAACACCGCAATATACTGAATCAGGTGTGAAATTTGTCAGCGTAGAAAATATTGAGAATCTGCAAACAGAGAAGTATATTAGCTTAGAGGCGTATAACAAAGAATACACTAAAAAAAGGGCAAACAAAGGAGATGTATTAATGACCAGGATTGGTAATATTGGTACTCCAAGAGTTATTGAAAGTACTGAACCTTTAGCTTATTATGTTACTTTGGCGTTACTTAAACCCCAAAATATCATGTCAGATTTTCTTGCTAAAACTATCGAAAGTCCTAAGGTACAGAGTGAATTGTGGCGGCGAACACTACACATTGCCTTTCCTAAAAAAATTAACTTAGGGGAAATTAGCGAAGTTATTTTTAGTTTACCAATCCATGAAGAACAGGTGTTTTTAGGGTCTTTCTTTAAATGTCTCGAACACCTCATCACCCTTCAACAGCGTGAATTAGAAATACTGAAAGCAATGAAAAAGACATGGTTGAAAAAGCTATTTCCATAAACATTACGAAATTTTATAAAACGAAGGAGAAATAATATGGCAACTACAAATGAAATCACATCAAAACTCTGGGAAATGGCGAATAAACTTCGCGGAACAATGGATGCGAGTGAATATAAGGACTATATTTTACCCTTTATGTTCTATCGCTACCTATCAGAACATCAAAGAGAGTTTCTAGAAGTTAATCACTTAGAAGATTTTTATAGTGTGACAGATCAAGCAGAGCGAGAGGAATATTTAGAAGAAATTAGCCGTTCTTTGGGATATGCTATCTTATCAGAATACAGCTGGGATAGCTTAGTTTCTAAGATTGAAACACATCAAATTAAGGCGAGCGACTTCCAGGATATGTTTGAATCCTTCTATGAAAATGCTAAACGGAATCCTATGGCAGAAGCAGACTTTGCAACTGTCTTCGCGGATGTTAACCTTGGGAATGCACGACTTGGAGGAACTACTAATGAGCGTGCCAAATCATTGAATGAATTAGTCCTATTAGTGAACGACTTCGACTTCAAAGATGATTCAGGTCATGATGTTTTAGGAGATGTCTATGAGTATCTTATTGGACAATTCGCTGCCAATGCTGGCAAGAAAGGTGGAGAGTTCTATACACCTCATGAGGTAAGCCAGATCCTTGCAAAATTGGTTACAATGGACAAAAAAGTTACCTCAGACCAGTTCCGTGTATATGACCCAACTATGGGGTCAGGCTCCCTTCTCCTAACTGTCCAAAAGGAATTTCCAGATGGCGACAAGGAAGGAAGTGTTCGGTTCTGCGGCCAAGAAATGAATCGAACCACTTATAATCTGGCGCGTATGAACCTAATGATGCATGGAGTCAGCTACAAAAACATGGACTTAAGATGTGCAGATACTTTGGAGTTACCATGGCCGATTAGAGAAGAAGGTGGTATTGAAGTTCCTCAACATTTCGATGCCGTTGTCGCAAACCCACCTTATTCACAATCATGGAATATCAAAGATATCAATCGAGACAAGGACCCTCGCTTCAAAGGATTTGGTATTGCCCCAGCTTCTAAAGCAGATTATGCCTTCGTACTTCACGGACTCTATCATTTGGATCGAGCTGGAACTATGGCCATTGTCCTCCCTCATGGTGTCCTCTTCCGTGGTGCCGCAGAAAGAAAAATCAGAAAAAATCTAGTCGACGAAAACCTACTAGACGCGGTAATTGGCCTCCCAGCCAACCTCTTTTATGGAACATCTATCCCTACATGTATCTTAGTCTTCAAGGGTCGCCAAGCGCGTGGTGAACGAAAAGACGTTCTCTTCATCGATGCGTCACGAGAATTCGAAAAGAGTAAAAATAAAAACACACTCACATCAGAAAATATCGAAAAAATTGTCGAAACCTACCGTAATAGAGTAGACGTAGACAAATACGCTCACCTAGCAAGTCTAGAAGAAATTCAAGAAAATGATTACAATCTCAATATCCCACGATATGTAGATACATTTGAGGAAGAAGAAGTCACTGCATTACCAGACTTAGCTAAAGAACTCCAAGAAGTACGCCAAGAAATTTCAAAAACTTCAACAGAATTCTTTAGTATGGTAAACCAACTAGTTGGTACGTCAGAAGAACTCCAAAAAGACTTACAAGAATTCATCGATCTGATGAAATAACTAGCTATTTAAAACAGAGGATGATTCTTGGGAACAGCGAAAGTTAGGGGAATTATCAGAAATTATTGGAGGGGGTACCCCTAGTACACAAAATCCTGAATATTGGGATGGTGAAATAAATTGGTATGCACCTGCAGAGATTGGTGAATCGATATATGTAAAAAGCAGTAAAAGAAGGATTACTAAGCTAGGATTAGAAAAAAGTTCTGCAAAACTTTTACCTATCGGTACAGTTTTATTTACTTCTAGAGCTGGTATCGGTAACACTGCTATTCTCAAAATAGAAGGTACAACTAATCAAGGATTTCAATCGATTGTACCAATATTTGGTAAGCTAGATAGCTATTTTATTTATTCTAGAACGAAGGAATTAAAACATTACGCAGAAAAGGTTGGTGCAGGCTCAACATTTGTAGAGGTCTCCAGAAAACAAATGACTGAAGCCCCATTACTATTTCCACAGATATCCGAACAACAATCCATCGGCTCCTTTTTCTCCACTCTCGATTACCTCATCACCCTTCAACAGCGTAAGTTGGACTTGTTGAACATGCAAAAACAAACCCTTTTGAAGTTGATGTTTTATTGAGTGGATGGTTTCTTGTAGATTTAGTTTATAGAATAGTGAAGGAAATAAGATATCAGTAGAAAGTAATTCAAAAACACTCTATCAAACCTTATGGAATGCGGCGGATATTCTTCGTGGGAAGATGGATGAGAATGAGTATAAATCCTACCCGTTGTACTAGTTAGCAGTAATAATCTAAGTGCTGTAAATGTGATATCCTTTTAAAAGAAATTCATGACTTTTTTGAGTTGGAAATATTAAAGCAAAGGAATAGTTTTGTGGAATTAAAAAATAAATTACGAACAGGGGCGATTTTCACAGTTGCTCTCCTATTAGTGTTTACGATGCTTTATTTGGCTCTTTTTAATGGGGATATAATTTTGGCATCACGCGCTCTTTAGGGATGTCTGAGGAGTTGCCAATAATGTAGCTATGATTATTATCGCCATTCAAGTTCTTTTTCTAATATTCGACTGGTTGTATGGTCGGATTTTGTCTTGGCTTGAGGCAGGGAGGAGGTAAGGGGGCTTCTATCTTGATTTGTGGATGGGGATAGAGGTTTTGTTGGCTTTTCTCAATCGGACGAGTTTGTTTTTTATAATCGAGTGAAACTAGAATGGGACAAAAGAGCTTCAAGAAAAGTATCGTAACTTGGCAATACTTTTCTGAGATGCTTTTTGATGTGAGCCCATATTTTTTCGATGGGATTGTACTCAGGTGAGTATGGAGGGAGAGGTAAAAGTTTATGTCCCTGCTCCTCACATAAGGATTTTATACTACTCATCCTATGGAATCTTGCCTTGTCCATAATAATAACAGAAGGTGTATCTAAAGAGGGTAATAAGAACTGTTGAAACCATGCTTCGAAAAAGTCACTTGTCATAGTGTCTTCATATGTCATCGGAGCTATAATCTCACCATTTGTGAGACCTGCAACTAAAGATATTCGTTGATATCTTCTTCCAGAAACCTTACCTTCTATCAACTGACCTTTCATGGAACGACCATATTCTCGATAAAAATATGTTTCAAATCCTGTCTCATCAATATAAACAGGAGTCAGATGTTTTAAATTAGTAAATTCTTTAAGGAACAGTGCTACTTTTTCAGGGTCTTGTTCATGGTAAGTACAGCTCTTTTTTTCGAGTATATCCCATAGCTTTAAGAGCGTAATGAATAGCTGTTGGATGACAATCAAATTCAGAAGCTATTTCAGTCAAATAGGCATCAGGATGAGCTTCAAGATAGGCTTTTAGTTTATCTCTATCAACTTTTCTTGGTTTCGTCCCTTTCACCTGATGGTGAAGATCGCCTGTTTTCTTTTGGAGTTTTATCCATTCATAAATGGTGTTGCGCGAAATTTGGAAAATCTCAGCGGCTTCAGAAATATTACCTGTTTTGTCACAATAGCTGAGAACTTTTTTACGGAAATCTATTGAATAAGCCATAAAGATATTCTATCATAAATGTACGGATTTTGTTTCATCTTAGTATGATTTATTAGTAATTTTTTATCTGACTTTTAAAACTAAAATATTTCCATTAGGAATATTATATTTAATCAAGATTATTAATACATATTATTGGAGAACTTGGTATTATCCATTATTTGAATTAACCTCTCAAGATTTGGCAAAGAATTATGGAAGGATGGGATTCTGCATTGTGTAGGATTCGATTCTTTTTATTTTGATTTAATTTGTGGTAATTCATGTAGTGAATGACCACCAGTTTTAGTTCCTCATTGCTCCTAACGTTTACTACATATTTTTATTTTAGCAAAAAATCAAAGTCTGCCAATGGTATTATGGGGAGAGACTTAACAAGGAGTGGTTTTTTTACATGTTTTCGCGAATGGTATTTCGAGTGTAATCGGTTGCGTCAGATATGCGATGAGTGGGCTGATTTTCTAAAAAATTTGATCCGTATGATTGAATGTTTGGTTTTTAAACGATAAATCAAACAAAATATGTTGATTTATGTTGTTTTTAGGTGTAGAATGTAAACAAAAAGGAGGGAACTGGATAGTAGGCGAATCATAATAGGTTTCTTGGAGGAGAGGCTTATGGGGTTTAGAAGGATGAGGAGAGAAGGATGATTATTACAGTGACACTCAACCCATCGATAGATGTGGTTTACCAGTTAGATACTTTACATGTGGATGCTGTCAATCGGGTGCAGGATGTTCGAAAGACAGCGGGTGGTAAGGGCTTAAATGTGACTCGTGTTTTGAAGCAGTTCGGTGATCCAGTGCTTTCGACGGGTTTTCTTGGAGGGGGCTTGGGACAGGTCTTAGCTCAAGAATTAGACCGACAAGGGATTGCTCATTCTTTTCAAGAGATTGCAGGGGAAACACGTAATTGTGTAGCAATTTTGCACCAAGGTCAGCAGACAGAGATTTTGGAGCAGGGGCCTGAAATTTTGGAGGAGGAATCCAAGGCTTTTAAAGAGCACTTTAAGGTACTCCTAGATCAGGCGGATTGGGTGGTTTTTTCGGATAGTTTGCCGAGAGGTTTGTCAGTGGACTACTATGTATCTCTCATTCAGCTATGTCAAGAGGCAGGGGTTGGTGTGATTTTGGATACCTCGGGAGCTTCTTTGGAGGCTGTTTTGGATAGTTCTTACCGCCCTAGTCTCATTAAACCCAATTTGGATGAGTTGACGCAGTTGGTGGGGCATGAGGTTCATTCGGACCTTGATGATTTGAAAGCTATTTTAGCTGGGGATCGTTTTTCTGGGATTGACTGGATTGTAGTTTCTCTTGGCGCCGAAGGCGCTTTTGCCAAACATGGGGATCGTTATTATCGGGTGAAAATTCCGAAGATTTCTGTTGTGAATCCTGTTGGGTCAGGGGATGCGACGGTGGCAGGTCTAGCTTCTGGTTTGTTACATGGTTTAGAGGATGGAGAAATGCTGAAACGCGGGAATCTCTTGGGAATGTTGAATGCACAAGAGGAAGCGACAGGCTTTGTGAATTTGGACAAGGCTACAGATTTACTTGAGCAGATTGAAGTGGAAGAGGTGTGAGATGGGATTGAAAAAATTGACCACTGAGGCTGGTTTGATTTCAGCCTTGGCTTTTGACCAACGGGGAGCTTTAAAGAAGATGCTGGCTCAACATCAGGAGGCGGAGCCGACTGCACAGCAAATGGAAACGTTGAAGCGTTTAGTATCTGAGGAGTTGACACCTTATGCATCGTCCATTCTACTGGATCCGGAATTTGGTTTGCCAGCAGCTCAGGTACGGGTGGAGTCTGCGGGTCTTTTGTTGGCTTATGAAAAAACGGGTTATGATACGACTTCTACGAGTCGCCTGCCGGATTGTTTAGAAGATTGGTCTGTTTTGCGGCTCAAGGAAGCGGGAGCGGATGCTGTGAAATTCTTGCTTTATTATGATGTTGATGGGGATCCACAGGTGAATCAACAGAAACAGGCCTATGTGGAACGTTTGGGTTCAGAATGCAGAGCTGAGGGGCTTCCATTCTTTTTGGAAATTGTGTCTTATGATGAGCAGTTGGCAGATACCACGAGTCTGGAGTATGCTCGGATTAAGCCGCATAAGGTGAATCAAGCGATGGAGGTGTTCTCAGATTCACGATTTGGCGTAGTCGTTCTCAAGGTAGAGGTGCCGGTCAATATGAATTTTGTGGAGGGCTTTGCGACAGGGGAAGTAGCCTATAGTAGGGAAGAAGCGGCTGCATATTTTCGTGAGCAAGATGCCGCAACGGATTTACCGTATATTTACCTCAGTGCAGGTGTATCTGCCAAACTTTTCCAGGACACTCTGGTGTTCGCAGCAGAAGCAGGTGCCCATTTTAATGGTGTTCTATGTGGTCGAGCTACCTGGGCTGGAGTGGTTCCTGTCTATGTGCAAGAAGGAGAAGAGGCTGCGCGTACTTGGTTACAGACAGTTGGCCGGGAAAATCTGGAAGGTCTGAATCGTGTATTAGCTGAAACGGCTACACCAGTGTAGGTCAAGCTAACGTAAAATCAGATGTTCGTAACATTTTAAACCAATCATGAAGAAGCAGTGCGCAGGATAGAATTTGCGAAGTAAACGACCATTGTTCGTAATTTTCCCTCATCTTGAAATGTGATGGACATAAAAAGAAAGGGTTTACATAATCCTGAGTAATATGCTATAATGAACTTAATAGCATGAATAGGGTGGATTGTAACTAATTCGATTAGGCAAGACTACAGATGAATCAGAGGACAGGGGTTCTCGGTTTGTTTGTAGTCTTTTTCTTTTTCTGAAATTAGAAAGGAGGAATTATGTATCGCGTCCTACAGAGTCTGAATAATAATGCGGCTTTGGTTAAAAATGAAAGGGGAGAGCAGGCTGTCGTCATGGGATTGGGGATTGCCTTTCAAAAAAGAAAAGGAGATCTTCTCGGTTCTGAAAAGGTAGAGACAGTTTTTTCTCTCCACAATGAAGAAGCTAAGGAAAATTTCCTAACCCTGCTTCGGGATATCCCTTTGGATTTTATTACCGTTAGCTATTCGGTTATCAACTACTTGGTGGAACATTACGACTATCCGGTTCAGGAATATTTGTATGTGACCCTTACCGATCATATGCGTTGTTCTTATCAAGCGATTTTAAAGGGAGCCTATCAAGAAAGTCGCCTACCGGATATGTCCAATCAATACCCTGTTGAATACCAAATGGCTGAGGAAGCCTTCTTGCTTTTTCGCCAAAAGCTGTCGGAGGATTTTCCCCAGGACGAAGTAGGGAGGATTGCCCTTCATCTCATAAATGCCAAGGGTGAAACCCTACCGGATCGTCAACAGGAGCAGGAATTAAGTAAGCTTCTTATGGAAAAGGTAGAAAAGGTTTTGCAAGAATATGGGATTCGTAGGCAAAGTCGCAATGGCAATTTTTATGACCGTTTTATGCTTCATCTTTCATATTTCCTTAGTAATCTAGGGAGGGAGGAGGAAGGGCATTTGGCTTTAGAGGAATTAGATAGATCGCTTCGCCAGAGTAATCCCAAGGCTTATGAAATTGGAAGCCAGATTTTTACCTTGATTCAAGAGGTGATGGGGCAAACAATTCCGAACACGGAACGGTTTTACTTGGTTTTACATATTCAACGATTATTGTAAAAGAGGAGGTTGAGTGATGAATCGTGAAGAAAGTACTTTGTTAGGATTTGAAATTGTAGCTTATGCGGGAGATGCACGTTCTCGTCTTTTAGAGGCTTTGAATGCGGCGCAAAGTGGTGACTATGAGCGGGCGGAGACATTAGTGGAAGAAGCTAGTGAGTGCATTGTGCAAGCCCATCAAGCTCAAACTAGCCTTTTGCAAAAAGAGGCCGCAGGGGATAGTTTGGCTTATAGTGTGACCTTGATGCATGGGCAGGATCATCTGATGACAACTTTGTTATTGAAGGATTTGATGAAACATCTGATTGCGTTGTATAAGAGGGGGTAAGGTATGAATCACTTGATTGCGTGGATTGAAAAAGGAAAGCCTTTCTTTGAGAAGGTTTCTCGGAATCCCTATTTAAGAGCTATTCGGGATGGTTTTATTGCTGCCATGCCAGTTATTCTTTTCTCTAGTATTTTTTTATTAGTCGCTTTTGTTCCGAATATCTTTGGATTTACTTGGTCTGAGGAGATGGTGGCAGCCATTATGAAACCCTATGGCTATACGATGGGAATTGTGGCGATGCTGGTTGCTGGAACGACAGCAAAATCGTTGACGGATGCTTTTAACCGGGATTTGCCGAAAACGAATCAAATTAATTTTCTATCAACCATGATGGCTTCGATTTCTGGCTTCTTGCTTTTAGCGGCAGATAGTTTGGATGGAGGTTTCGCCAATGGTTATATGGGTACGAAGGGCTTGTTGACGGCATTTTTAGCCGCTTTTATAACCGTTAATCTTTACCGAGTCTGTGTGAAACATCATGTAACCATCCCTATGCCACAAGAAGTTCCTCCGAATGTTTCCCAAGCTTTTAAGGATATTTTCCCTTATGCGGCTTCTATTTTTGTCCTCTATGGTTTAGATCTTATGAGTCGCCAGATGGTTGGGACCAGTGTAGCCGCTGCGATTTTGAAAGCTTTTGAACCGTTATTTACAGCAGCAGCAGGTTATCTAGGGGTTACCTTAATCTTTGGAGCTTATGCCCTGTTTTGGTTTGTCGGGATTCATGGTCCTTCCATTGTAGAACCCGCTATTGCCGCTATTACATATGCCAATGTAGAAGCTAACTTTCAACTCCTGCAGGCTGGCCAACATGCGGACAAGGTTTTGACTTCAGGAACTCAGATGTTTATTGTAACCATGGGCGGTACGGGAGCGACCTTGGTAGTTCCATTTATGTTTATGTGGCTTACCAAGTCTAAGCGGAATCGGGCTATCGGTCGTGCGTCGGTAATCCCGACCTTCTTTGGGGTTAACGAACCGATTTTATTTGGTGCTCCAATCGTGCTCAATCCTGTCTTTTTCCTTCCCTTTGTTTTGGCTCCAATTGTGAATGTCTGGATCTTTAAATTTTTTGTGGACAGTCTCAAAATGAATTCCTTCAGTGTTAACCTGCCTTGGACAACCCCTGGTCCACTGGGAATTATTATGGGAACGAACTTTGCTCCCCTAGCCTTTTTGCTGGCGCTTCTTTTGGTCGTAGTGGATACAGCCCTTTACTATCCTTTCCTGAAGGTCTATGACCAACAGATTTTAGCAGAGGAGGCAGCGGGGCAGCCAGAGTCCATTTTGAACCAAAAGGAAGAAAAATCAATTCAAGTAGAAGTGACCGAGGAAACCAATGTTTTGGTTCTTTGTGCAGGGGGTGGAACCAGTGGTCTTTTGGCCAATGCACTCACCAAGGCAGCTCAAGAATATGGAGTGCCTGTAGCAGCAGCAGCGGGCAGCTATGGGGCTCACCGGGATATTTTACCGGAGTATGATTTGGTGATATTAGCACCGCAGGTAGCTTCAAATTACGAGGATATCAAGCAGGAAACCGATGCATTAGGAATCCGCTTGGCTAAGACCGAAGGAGCTGAGTATATTAAGTTGACTAGAGATGGACAAGGAGCTTTGGACTTTGTCCGGAAGCAGTTGCAGTAAGGGAGGTATTTTATGAGGAGACAGTTGCCACCCGATTTTATCTTGGGAGGAGCGACAGCAGCTTACCAAGCTGAGGGAGCGACGTGTGTGGATGGTAAGGGAGCAGTGGCTTGGGACCAATTTTTAGCGGATAATTATTGGTTTAAAGCGGATCCAGCTTCTGATTTTTATCACAAATACCCTGTTGACTTGGCTTTGTGCAAGGAATTTGGAATTCAGGCCATTCGGATTTCGATTGCGTGGTCGCGTATTTTTCCTCAGGGCTACGGAGAGTTGAATACGAAAGGTGTAGAATTTTATCATCGTTTGTTTAAGGAATGTCGTCGGCATGGAGTGGAGCCTTTTGTAACATTGCATCATTTCGATACTCCAGAAGTTTTACATAGTGCGGGTGATTTCTTGAATCGAGAAACCATTGATCATTTTGTAAATTATGCAGATTTTTGCTTTCAAGAATTTTCAGAAGTCGCTTATTGGACTACTTTTAATGAAATTGGACCGATTGGGGATGGGCAATATTTGAATGGAAAATTTCCACCTGGTATCCAGTATGACCTCGCTAAGGTGTTCCAATCTCACCATAATATGATGGTTGCTCACGCTAGAGCAGTCCTACTTTATAAGCAAGCAGGTTATGCAGGACAGATTGGTGTGGTTCATGCTCTGCCTACTAAATACCCCTATGATCCAAGTAGTCCCGCCGACATCCGAGCCGCCGAACTGGAAGATATCATTCATAATCAATTTATTTTGGATGCGACTTATTTGGGTCATTATTCTTCTGAGACCTGGGTTGGAGTGCAGGAACTACTGAAAATTCACGGTGGACAATTGGATCTCCGTCCGGCTGATTTTGAAGCTCTAGAAGCAGCTAAGGATTTAAATGATTTCCTTGGAATTAATTACTATATGAGTGATTGGATGCAGGCTTATGATGGAGAAACAGAAATTATTCATAATGGCACAGGCGAAAAAGGAACCTCTTCCTACCAGATTCGGGGAGTTGGTCGTCGCTTAGCACCGGCATCGATCCCCAAAACCGATTGGGATTGGATTATCTATCCAAAGGGACTTTATGATCAGATTATGCGCGTGACGAAGAATTATCCAAATTATAAAAAAATCTACATCACTGAAAATGGCTTGGGCTACAAAGACAAATTCGTGCAGAATACTGTTCAGGATGCCTATCGGATTGACTATATCCGCCAACATTTAGCCGCCCTTGTAGATGCTATCAAGGATGGTGCTCAGGTTGAAGGCTATTTCCTCTGGTCTTTAATGGACGTCTTTTCTTGGTCTAATGGTTATGAGAAACGCTATGGTCTTTTCTATGTAGACTTTGAAACTCAGAAACGCTATCCTAAACAAAGTGCCTACTGGTATCAAAAATTATCTGAGGATAGATGGATAGACTAAAACAAAAGCAGAAGTTCGAAGGTTAGAGAGAAGAACTTCTGCTTTTTTGAATCATAAGGGTGAAGGAGACTAGGAGCTAGAGGTTAATATTCTGACAATCTATGATAAGACATTGGAGTCCGTCGGTTCCTATATAGTAGACGGAGTTTGTACATTGAATTTTGAATGAAGTGTTCCTCGTGAAACTTTTTACCGTTCTTTTTCATACATTTTCTGTTACACTAATAAAAACAGAAATAAGGAGGCTTTTATGAAGGTTGGTCTAGTTCTGGAAGGCGGTGGGATGCGCGGGCTTTACACGGCTGGTGTGTTAGATGCCTTCTTGGATGTCGGAATTAAGGTAGATGGTTTGGTTAGTGTTTCTGCCGGCGCTCTTTTTGGGGTGAATTTTCTTTCGGGTCAAAGGGGAAGGGCTCTTCGCTATAATAAACGCTTTATCAGAGATAAAAATTACATTAGTCTGTTGTCCTGGTTGAAAACGGGAAATATGGTTAATCGGGAGATGGCCTATTATAAAATTCCGATGGAGCTAGATATTTTTGATCAGGAAGCTTTTGCGCAATCGGGTGTGCCTTTTTATGTGACGGTGACCAATCTGGAAACCGGCCAGGCAGAATATCCTAAAATTGATCATGTGTTTGACCAAATGGAGTATCTCCGAGCTAGCTCAGCCTTGCCTTTGATTTCACAAATTGTTGAAATTGATGGGAAGAAGTACTTGGATGGAGGACTGACAGATTCAATTCCAGTGGATTTTGCTAAAAGCTTGGGCTTTGATAAACTTATTGTTATTTTGACCCAGCCTTTGGATTATCGGAAAAAAGCCTCAAGTGGACGGCTTTACCGTCTCTTTTATAAGGAGTATCCGAAGTTTGTGGAAGTAGCTTCCAAACGCTACCAGTATTACAATGATACGGTGGAAAAGATTATTCGTATGGAGGAAGCTGGCGAGATCTATGTGATTCGCCCAGAACAGTCTTTGGCTGTGCGGCGTTTAGAGAGAGACCCGGAGAAGCTCGAAGCTGTTTACACCCTTGGTTTTCAAGATAGTCAGAGGAAACTAATGGAGTTGAAACATTATTTAGCCACAGTATAAAAACGGACGGCCATGAAAGCCGTCCGTTTTTATAAATGAAAAAAGCACCTCCTTCTCTTGATTTTTCAAAAGAAGAAAGATGCTAATTGTGTTATTTCTCAGTCTCAAGCAAGTTTTGACCAACTAAGGCAGCTAGGAAACCACCAATAAGTGGAGCCAAAATGAAGACCCAAACCTGGCTAAGAGCTGTACCACCTAGCAAGAGAGCAGGGGCAAGGCTACGAGCTGGGTTTACTGAAAGACCAGTAACGTTTAGACCAAGTAGAATCAGTGTAGTTAAGGTCAAGCCAATGACAAGACCAGCAATTTTTCCGTTTCCTTTGCTTGCAGAGGTTACGGTAAGAATCACAAGTACAAAAAGGAAAGTAGCGATAACCTCAAAGAGGAAGGCTCCCATTGCAGAAACGGTTGTAAACCCATTCTCTCCCAAGCTAGTGATAGCTTGACCAGAACTTGCAAGGAAGAAGTTCAAAGTAGTAGAAGCAAGAAGGGCTCCAACAACTTGTGCAACAACATAAGTCAAGAAGTCTTGAGCGTTCATACGTTTATTGACGAACATAGCCAAAGATACAGCTGGATTTAGGTGTGCACCTGAAATCGTTCCAATACTATAGGCTGCAGCGACGATGGAAAGACCAAAAGCAAGGGCAATCCCCAGATGGCCGATTCCCTCAAGACCATTTCCAAAGACAACAGCACCAGTTCCAATAAAGACTAACATAAAAGTACCGATTAACTCGGCAAAGAATTTTTTAGACATATTAAACCTCCGTGCTCAATCATAGAATGTTTCCTAAAAATTTTCAAGAAATCCGCTTGGGAATTTCTTGAAAATTGTATCTTGAGAGATTCTTGAAAATATGGCCAGGGGAGACATGCTGAGGATTCCTGCTTATTATAGAGTTGTGGGGTAAAGATATTCTTAAATTTACGATTGTCACTCAAGGGGTGTCTAATCTGTATGAAGTGAATAAAGTAGAGATGGTGACTTTTAAAGACTGAGAGTGAGGAGTAGCCATAGTCTATCCACAGACTATGGTTACATTATAGACAACGGAATAAGGAATAATCTGGGCTCTCGTATAGATTTTAGCCTTATTCTAAGATTAATTTTTTGTTCCGAGATTCTGTTTGGTGGAAATTTTGAATTTCGTAGTTTTCCAAGGTTTCTCTGGGACCTGTCACAGTAATCCATTTTGGAAAAATTTTGGATAGAAGCCAAAGTGGAACGAGCGTTGGGTACCAAATAGTCATGACTTCAAAAATGAAACGGTGGTTATTTCCTCGGTTTAGATAACGCTGACGATACTCGGATTTTAGGGAAGGGTGTGGTACGAAGATATGAAATGGAAATACGCCTTGTCTCCAAAACTCTTTTAGGAAAGGAAACAGTAAATTTAAAGCAACTAGGACGATGTTTCCTTTTTCATGAAGGGTATAAGCCATAGAAATATAGGTTTTCTTGTAATTCTTATCCTTAATGGGGCGCTTGGTCGACTTCCGTTCTTCACGAGTCAGATGGATTACGCTGGAATTGTCATATTTGATATTAGACAATTCCAAATCCACCACAGTGTTGTATTTCTTAGCCAAAGTTGTCTTCCCCATACCCGGAAAGGCAAATAAAAACATGTTACAACCTCCTTGTGTTTAGTAGTATAGCAGAGAAACATGAAAAACTAAAAGCTTAGTCCATATCCTCTTTTCCTAGTTAGTTTCTGAAAGATACTAACTAGAAAAAGGAGGATCGGCAACCACGGGGCGCCTAGAATGTACAAAATTCTATCAAAAACTGTCCAAGATATTGACTGAAATCCAAGGTATCTCCGTTCTGTTGTGCTAGTATAATATATGAAAAAGAAAAAATGAAGGTAGGTAACCATGAAAAAGAAGTTAAGAATTTTATTTGTTTCTGTACTAACTTTGACAGCTACATCAGTTTCTCATCTGACTTCTGTAGAGTTTGAGAACCCTATTTGGGTAGGTGAGCCAGTTTATGCGTCGGATTTAGTATCTGATGAATTGGAAAAAGAATTAAATTCTTTTATTCAACTCTACTTAGTGGAGGTTGATGAGTCTGTACGTCCTAAATACGACAAAATCAAAGGCTATTTTGACTCTCCAAGTAATCAAAACTATCTAAATGCGATTGATGAGGTCATGGATCCAGCCTATACAAATTTCTTTACCACGGGAACACCTGTGAAAAATGTCCGTGTACAAGGGAATCAAATACAGTTTCGGACTTATTTCACAAGGGAAGTACGTACTTCATCAGGAGGGATAAACTATGTATATGGAGAGCGTGACTGGAATGTCATGAAATCAGGCGATACTTTTAAGATTGTGTCTTATCAAACCAAAATCTTTGATGCACCCTATACAGATTCAGGTTTGTCTGAGATGAACTTGGAGGAAATCCTAAAAGGTGATTATTCTTCTGTAGCGGGGAAGTGGACGAATGAATATAATAAGAATAGTAGTGTGGAAATCAGTTCTGATGGAATGATGGATAGGACTGGTTATCTAAATAGTTCAAGGGAGTTTTCAGGTAGTCAACTTGTTGAAACTGGCGATGTTATAGCTGCTTTTTCAAGCAATCGAAGCCATGTTGGCAAATCTATGAATGTTTTATTTGTACCTAAGGGAGAGGGATTCCTACCTAAAGGAATCGCAGGTTTGAACCCAATATCTGACCGTGACCGTATCATTCTCATGGAAGATTTAGAAGGCTCTAGACTTGGATCCTTTAACATTCTATACAAACAGTAAGAAGAATTTGATAGAAAGGATGGAGCATTAAAAATAGTCTCCGTCTCACAAAAAATAATACAAAAAGCTCTAGCTGTTCTAATCATTTTGGATTTGCTAGAGCTTTTTTCAATCGTCTTTATTTTAGTTGATACCCTCCAGTTTATTATAGATAGGAGGCTATTGTCCTGTGTATAATGGTAGTAAGTAGAAAAGTAGAGACGGTGGCTTATGAAACCGAAGAGAGGTGTAGGGAGAGTCTGGGGATAGACTCTCCCTACTGGGTATTTCATCAAAATCTGACGGAAAGGAGGGAGCTTTCTTTTGACCGCTTTTGAAGTGGTACAAACCATTTTGGGCTTTGGTACCTTTACCATTGCTTTGATTGGTTTGTGCTATAAAATCTTCAAAGATAAGGACAAAAAATAATACTCATTCAGAATCAAAATTAGCAGATATCCATTCTCTATGGACAATCGATCGTAAGCGAGTAGTTGATAAGCTTTGGATAACTTCTTGCAACTGATCAATGACGTCATTCAATGATTTAAATGCTTTGTTCTTAAATCCTAATTTCCGAATCTCTGCCCAAACTTGTTCAATCGGATTCATCTCTGGTGTATAAGGTGGAATAAATGTAAATTCAATATTGCTAGGAATATCCAATGTCTGTGATTTATGCCAAACCGCATTATCCATCACCAAAATAATATAGTCGTTAGGGTAAGCTTCTGACAGTTGTCGTAAAAATTCATTCATCCAAGCCGTATTACA
>NZ_SPPZ01000210.1 GCF_004570525.1 Streptococcus sp. WM07
GGCCCAGCGTGGTGCCGCCGCCGTCATGCAAGGTGCTGCCCAGCCGCCCGTAGACATCGAAGATGCGGGTGGACGAGTTCAGGAAGTTGGACGGGCGCCAGTAGGCCTCGGCCGTGCCGAAGACCGCATCGCCCGCCTGGGTGAGGATGCCGTCCGAGAACGCACGCCCCGCAGGCCGCGCACCCCGGTAGCCCATGGAGACGATGGCGCCCCATTCGCGCGAATAGCCGGAGACGGCGCTGCGTGCGTTCTCGCGCTGGCCGGGCGTGAGCTTGGCGGTGCCGGCGTCGTCCAGGTCGATGGCTTCCTTGAAGGTGCGCACGGCGCCCCGGTTGTCGCCGGTGCCGGCCAGCGCATAGCCTTCGTCCAGCATGGCGCCCGCTGGCGCCTCGCCCGTGGCGCGCGCCGCGCGAAAGTCCTGCAG
>NZ_SPPZ01000211.1 GCF_004570525.1 Streptococcus sp. WM07
ATTGAAGTATTTGCAGAGGATGCAGGCCGCGGACGCCATCAAGAAAAGCTGGAATCGTACCCTTTTGGCCGGGGAAGAACCTGGCGCAGAGGTGCTTGAGCTCTATTGCAGTGATCAGTTGCCACCCCTGGACGTCGACTTTTCCCATGTGCGTGAGCTGTCGCTATCTTCGGAGGGCGTAGGTGAGGCCGAGCTGCAAGCGTGCCTGGCACGGTTTCCCCAGGTTGAAAAACTCACACTCAGTGAACGGCATGCGGTCGCGCTTTTCGGCGCGAGTAACAACGCTACTCAGGTCAGCTTGCCTCGGGCTCTGGAGGGTATGCGCGGCCTTAAAGACCTGAGGCTCGATTCGAACGCAAATGCATTGCCCGCGGATTTCTCCTCAAGGCTCACCGCATTGACCACGCTTGAGGCGCTGCAT
>NZ_SPPZ01000212.1 GCF_004570525.1 Streptococcus sp. WM07
TTCTTAGACTCATACAACCTTCAAAAACTGAATCAATAAGAAATAGAGAATCTGAATAGACCAAACACAAGTAATGAGACTGAAACAGCAACCAAAATCCTCCCAAAAAATAAAAGTCCAGGACCAGATGGCTTCTCTGGAGAATCTTACCAAACATTCAAAGAAAATTTAATACTTATTCTTTTCAAACTATTCCAAAAAATCAAAGAAGATGGAACATTTAACTCATTTATGAGGCCAACATCACCCTGAACCCAAAATCAGACAAGGACAACACAAAGAAGGAAAATTACAGGCCAATATCACTGATGAACATAGATTCAAAAATCCTCAACAAAATATTGGTAAACTGAATACAGCAATACATTAAAAGAATCATACACCACAATCAAGTGGGATTTATATCAGGGATGCAGGGA
>NZ_SPPZ01000213.1 GCF_004570525.1 Streptococcus sp. WM07
GGCCATGGCGGGTGCTGGCGCAGCAGTGGGCCAATGAGGTGGGGCCTTGGGTCTTTACCGGTGCGGATCAACTGCTGGCCGTGGCAAAGAATCTGAGCCCATCGGGTGACAACGGCGTGGATACGCGCTGGTGGCATATGCGCCTGGCCTTGCTGCGCATGATGCACATGCAAGACGACTTTGAGCTGGCTGCGCTGGACTACTGCGTGACCTACGAGGTGTCTCCTCCTTCATGGGTTGACCCTGTCTGCCAGTTCACGCATGACGGGCAACAGCCAGAGGCTTTGTCTCTGGAATTGAACAGCCAACTGTTTGCGCCAGACACTCTGCCGCCGACGACGTTGCACGCCAATACCTTGTGGCGCGAGCGTGCGCCCATGTTTGCGCTCAAAGGCGTGATCGAGGGCGATGCCTTGCCA
>NZ_SPPZ01000214.1 GCF_004570525.1 Streptococcus sp. WM07
CCTGAAGAGTGGCGACGTGGTGTGGAAATCGCGCCTGCCCGCCGGTGGCAATGCCACGCCCATGACCTACGAGTCCAAAGACAGTGGCCGCCAGTTTGTGGTGATTACGGCCGGTGGCAACAACCTGATGCAGACCAAACCCGGCGACTATCTGGTGGCGTATGCGCTGCCTAAGAAGAAGTAGGCGCTGTTGATGTAATCAGAGGGCAGTGAGGCCCTCTGATCAATAAAAACGGAGGCGTGAGTCGCAGTCAATTGAAGAGCTTCGATACCCGGAACTGAATCGACCGGCGTCACACCACATTTCTATCGCAGTAGCCTCTAGGCCTGTTTGCGCACCATCACATGGGTGGCGCGCTCGCCTTGTATCATCTCGGCGACTTCGTAGCCCAACGCGCGCATGTCCAGGCCGTTCCAT
>NZ_SPPZ01000215.1 GCF_004570525.1 Streptococcus sp. WM07
TTCATCAGCACCGAGTAGCGCACCAAGTCCTCGGCCGTCATGCCGATGTAGATGGACATTTTTTTTCGGCGCACTTCGCGCAAATCGAAGTCGTTGCCACTGGTTGCCGCCGACAGCACCGGGTCGCGGAAGATTTTCAGCGGCTCCAAGAACGTGCCCAGGATATCGCCCTGTGCCTTCTCGGACAGGGTGGAGAAACCGCGCAGCGCATCGACGCACTCCACCGACAAGCGCGGGAACGGGCTTGCACTATCCTCGCGTGCGCGGATGGTCGATTCAATCCACTTACTCAGCCCTTCGCCGGTCGAAGGCGTCGCCAGCCGCAGCAGGTTTGGCATGGTGAAGTCTTCATCAGGCGTTTCCATCTTGTAGAGGCACAGACCCAAGAACAGGGGTTGCGCGTTACCGGTAAAGAAG
>NZ_SPPZ01000216.1 GCF_004570525.1 Streptococcus sp. WM07
GGTTAGGAGTGGAAGTTGTGTGAGCAATGTAGCGGACTAATACTAATAGCTCGAAGACTTATCCGAAGTCAAATGAAGAAATGACAAACTCAGAAGCGAGTTGAGGTTAGACTTGATACTTTTGGATTTGACATCCTAATATAGTTATTCAATTTTGAGTGTTCTTAACACTCGCTCTACAAGATTTTGTAGAGAACCATCAATGATAATTTGTATGAGTTCAAGGAATCCAGTCGAGGTAAATCTAAGGAATATCGAGATGCAGATGACGCTGAAATCACCAAATTATTACAGAAAAGAGTTAAGTGACGATAGCCTAGGAGATACACCTGTTCCCATGCCGAACACAGAAGTTAAGCCCTAGAACGCCGGAAGTAGTTGGGGGTTGCCCCCTGTGAGATAGGGTAGTCGCTTAGC
>NZ_SPPZ01000217.1 GCF_004570525.1 Streptococcus sp. WM07
CAGTTCGCATACAAGCCCATCAGCAGGCACCCCAGCGCGGCAGCGATGCAGGTGGCGACAAATGCCGCGCCGTGGTCAATGCCGGCGTCGGCCATGATGTTGGGGTTGACGAAGATGATGTAGGCCATGGTGATGAAGGTGGTGAGGCCGGCGATCAGCTCGGTCTTCACTGTGGTGCCATGCAAGCGGAGTTTGAACAGGCGTTCCAGCCAACCGTTGTGGGTTGGCGAGAGGTCGAGCGTAGGGGCTTCGGATTTGCGGCTTTCCACAGCAAGTACTCCTCAAGAGTTTTATTGTTATTTCCAGCGCCGGACACATGAGTGGGCAGCAGCGCTTTGAGGTACCAGCGGGTTTTGTTGACCAATAGGTCAGGAACTCGCACGAAGCGAATTATGCTTTTGTATACAAATAAAGC
>NZ_SPPZ01000218.1 GCF_004570525.1 Streptococcus sp. WM07
AGTGGTGATGCCCCTCTTAGACCTGGAGAATTTGGAAGGTGGTATTAGTTTGTGTCAAAAGATTGTGACCCCAGACTTAGACTAAATGAGTTTTCAGTAACGATGTCAGAAAGCTCAGGATGTGGAACTGAACTCGAGGAAAGTAAGAATTGCCGATTTGGGAAACTTGAGAGGTGATGCAGAAAAAGTGTGAGCAGAAAAAGATCATTTAAGATGGGGGCTCGAATTTTGCAAATGAATATTAAGAGGTAGTGATTAGGATTTAATATTGAAAAATAAAATTTAAAAATAAATATCAGAGAAAATGTAGATCATAAATGCAACTGCATGCATTCTTCTTCAAAGAATGAATCAAGTTGTTTTTATGTATTTCCCCACCACTGAGTGCCACCAGCGCCTTCGCTTCACTGTGGCC
>NZ_SPPZ01000219.1 GCF_004570525.1 Streptococcus sp. WM07
GTAAAGAATTGAAGCTTTGGTCAGGATGTTGATTAGATGATTAATTGAATGGTCCAGGTTGGGTAAGGAACAAGGGACCATAAATGGGAAGACAATAGAGACAGGAAGAAAGAGGTGCTGAAATGAGGAAGTGATTCAATTCCTAACAGGTGAAGCAAGTGCAAGCAAAATATGGTATGATTTATGTGGTAAACCAAAATATTCACCCTCAACTCAACGACACTCAGCCAAAACTGCTTAAGTTTAGACAAGGGAAGATAATTATGGGCGAGAGTTCTCCAGGAACATTTCCTAGTGGGGTCAGGATTTTACAAGCAGACTTAGATTTGGGAAAGGGGAGAGGGAGTAGAATAGTCTGGTGGTAGCAGAGGGTTCATGCCAAAGGTGGTGAAATACAAATAGGAGATGTAAAAT
>NZ_SPPZ01000021.1 GCF_004570525.1 Streptococcus sp. WM07
TTCCACCATCAAAAGAAAAAGTGTTGTTTTTAGAATTGTAATTTGTTAGACTGAACATATGGGTTTCCTTTCTATTTTGATTTGGTTTGCGCTTATATCATAAAGGGGAAATCCTTTTTTGTCCAGTAAAAAGTCTCACCTAATGGGTGAAAATCAAAAACTTCCAGAAACCATGATGTATCAGCGATTCTGGAAGTTTTTTTAGTTATGTATGAATAATTTGGGTTTATACCTAAATCAAACTCTCCATCCCTAAACATAAAATGATTATTTAGAAACAGTCTCTGCTCCACAAGTTGCTAGAAATGCGACTAATGCCGCAACACCAGCAATTCTTCCAGCAATTGTAGTAGCCAATTTAGCTGCTGCTGCTTCAAACTTACCAGCCTTGAATCAATTAACCACTCCTTTCAAACTAACGAATGATATTGTTACTCCCATTTGTAAACGGCAAAGATTACAAATTTTAAAATTTTATCCTTTTCTTTTTTCGAATAAAAAGAAAAGACCCTCCCGTAGGAAGGTCTCTTAACGATTCGATTAAGCTTTGTTAGCTGAACCGAATACGTCGATACGTTCTTCAACTGTACCTTGAACAGCTTTGATACCGTCTGCTAAGAATTTACGTGGGTCGAAGAGTTTTTTCTTGTCGTACTCAGCTTCGTTTGCTTCGTAGTTACGTGCAAATTCACGAGTAGCATTTGAGAAGGCGATTTGTGATTCAGTATTCACGTTGATTTTTGCAACACCAAGTTTGATAGCTGCAACAACTTGATCATCAGGAATACCTGAACCACCATGAAGAACGATTGGGAAACCTGGTACAGCTTCTGCCAATTTTTCTAGGTGATCCAATGCAAGACCTTCCCAGTTTTCTGGATATGGACCGTGGATATTACCGATACCAGCTGCCAAGAAGTCGATACCTGTTTCAACCATAGCTTTCGCATCTTCGATTGGTGCCAATTCACCTTTACCGATGATACCATCTTCTTCACCACCGATAGTTCCAACTTCTGCTTCTACAGAGATTCCTTTAGCGTGAGCCAATTTAACAACTTCACGAGCTTTTTCAAGGTTTTCTTCAATTGGAAGGTGTGAACCATCAAACATTACTGAAGTGTAACCAACTTCGATACATTCAAGAACGTCTTCGTAGTGACCGTGGTCAAGGTGGATTGCCACTGGAACAGTAATTCCCATTGACTCAACAAGATTTTCAATCATGTTTTTAGCCAATTTGTAACCACCCATATATTTTGCTGCTCCCATTGATGTTTGAATCAATACTGGAGCTTGTTTTGCTTCCGCTGCACGCAAGATAGCTTGAGTCCACTCAAGGTTGTTTGTATTAAAACCACCAACTGCGTAACCATTATCGCGAGCTGCTTGAACAAATTTTTCTGCTGAAACGATTGCCATGTAAACGGCCTCCTCTAATTTTTTTGGGGAACCCCCAATACATTGTTTATTTTATCACGTTTATTAGCAAAATTCTAGCCCTATTCGCATTTTGCCATGAAAAAAAGCTAACCTTTCGGTTAGCTACTTTGCGGAGAGAGGGACTTGAACCCTCACGACCTAAAGCGGTCACAGGATCCTTAGTCCTGCGCGTCTGCCAATTCCGCCATCCCCGCTTGAATACTTAATTAGTATACCAGTCATGGGATAGCTTGTCAATTGTTTTTTGAAAAAAAGTTACGAAATTTTCACTTTTTTAACCCAACCTTCTGGAGCTGGTCGATCTCCGTATTGAATTCCTACTAATTCATCATAGAGAGCTTTAATTTGTGGCCCGGCTTGATCTCCCTCCGTAAAACGATAAACTGTTTCTCCAGCGGTAATACTTCCGATAGGAGTAATAACTGCAGCCGTACCACAAGCACCCGCTTCCACAAAGCGATCTAACTGATCAACATAGACATCTCCTTCTTCTACTGTCATTCCGAAACGGTACTCCGCTAAGTAAAGAATAGAATATTTGGTAATAGAAGGCAGAATTGAGGGAGACTGAGGAGTCACCAAATGATGATCCGCTGTAATACCAAAGAAATTCGCTGCTCCAACCTCTTCAATTTTAGTGTGAGTTTCTGGATCCAAGTAAATCGCATCTGCATACCCAGCTTTTTTAGCCAACATTCCTGGCTGGAGACTGGCTGCATAGTTACCAGCAACTTTCTGGGAACCCGTTCCTCGTGGTGCAGCTCGGTCATAATCACTAATCACAAAGTTCCCCGGCTGCAATCCACCCTTAAAGTAAGGACCTACAGGCATTACAAAAATAGAGAAGATATATTCACTAGCCGGAACAACTCCGATAGCATCCCCAACTCCGAACATAACAGGACGAATATAGAGTGAAGCACTTGTTCCGTATGGTGGAACCCAGTCCGCATTCGCAGCAACCACCTCATGAACCGCTTCTACAAATTTATCCTCTGGAAAAGCAGGCATTAGTAATTTTTCTGCAGACCGTCTCATTCGCTTCGCATTTTCATCGGGACGAAAGAGCTGGATATCCCCTTCTTTGGTGCGATAAGCTTTTAAGCCTTCAAAACAAGTTTGACCATAATGTAATACATTCGATGCTTCACTAATCGTCACCATTTTTTCCGTCTCGATACCACCTTCAGACCAGGCTCCACCCTTATAATAAGAGCGATAGCGTTTGCCCGTATCGATATAGTTAAAACCAAGGTTATTCCAATCCATTGTCTCGGGTGTTACTTTATTCATTCTTCTCTCCTTCTAACGATTCACGTCGAAATAATACATTTCTGGTGTATAAGCTGTTAATGTTTTGTTCAATAACCAGTCAATCATGAAAGCACTCGTAAACGGAATCACAATCCAAACAAAGAGCATCATAGGAAGACCAAGACCTGGAAGTGAAGCCATCGGCCCAACCAAGCCAACCAGACCAAACCCACCTGAGGCAGCTGTTCCAGAAACATTGAAAAGAGCTACCGGAATCGCACATACCACTGCATTTGCCAAAAAGGCTAAGCCCATAATAGGCCGACGGAAAAAGTTGGGCATCATCATCTTCATGGACCCCAAGGCAATCGCCAAAGTCACACCTGGTCGGTTAACTTTCAGAGAAGCCATAACCAAAACAGCTGTTGTAGCCGCAACTCCCATAGCAGAGGCTCCCGCTGCAACTCCTTCCAAACCAATTGTGATGGAAAGAGCAACCGTAGAAAGCGGTGAAACGATAAAAAGTGCGAAACACATACCGATGAGGATACTCATCGACAATGGAGCAAGTTCTGTAAAGCTATTGATCACATCACCAATTGCTTGTGTACCAGCACTAACATAGGGAAGGGTTAGCAAGCCAAGGTAGCCAGCTCCAAGACCAACAAGAATTGGCAACAAAATCAAGCTCATGGATCCTAACCGATCTCCAAGAAGTTGGATCAACCAAACGGCAATAGCGGCTGTAATCATCGTATTCAACATAACTCCAACGCTAACCAATTGCGTAGTCGGAACACCATCAACCGGAACAATTTTCCAAGCCCCTGATCCGAGAAAAGCTGCCCCACCCACTGTAACAGACTGCATTGGATTCAACTGAAATTGTAAAGCAATTAAAACACCAGCCATTAAGGGAAGTCCATATTGGAAAACCCTCGCAGCATCCGCCAGTGTTTGGAGGCCTGTCCAACCATTACTAATCAGATATTTAAAAATCTCACTAAGAACTGCATTAGGAATGAGGGCCACGATAACAGACAAGGCTGCTCCCGTTAATACAGCATTGATAAATGCCCAGCCAGTCATAGGTTGTTTCGATTCTGTCATAAAGACCTCCTACACATTTCAGAGAATTCTGAATATTTTTGTCTATTCTACATAATTTTCAGAAAATTAGCAATAACTTTTTAAGATTTTTTTTGAAAAATTGCAAGGAAAAAGAATCGTTCAAAATCAACCTAACTTAACCGGAAAAAGGAAGTAAGAAAGGACTCTTTCACACCATCTTGTTCGTTACCAGTCCATATTTCAAGCTATAAGCTGAAAATATCTTTCCCATCCCCTGTTGATTGGAGCAAATTAGAAACAAACAATACGAACGATTGTAATTCGCTTCGCAAACTCTACAACGGATACTCAAACAAGCACTGAGTCAAAGAATCTTCTCTAACTAAAAATAAGAGGCTGGTCCTTAAGCCCAGCCTCCTTACCTATTTCCTCCCCTACTTAAAAGGGTCTGCTAATTGAAAACCACTACCGGTTTGATAGAACTGGCCACCAGATACATAGTGAACTGGACGATTCTCCGGTTCCACATGATCTAGATGCCAACGTCCATCATAAAACACAGAATCATCCGCCCAAGCAGCTACAATACGTCCCAAAAAGAGATCGTAAACGGTCTGATTGCGTACCTCAGGAATAATCTCACAGACAAGCCAAGCCAAGCAATCTTCCAATAAAGGATATCCCTGACCACTTGGATCAAAGAAAGACAATTTCTCTAATTTATCCTCATGGATATGGCGACTTTTAGCCAGCTCAATGATTAAATCGGCTTGAGCTGCACGTGGAATTTGTAAAATAAAATAGCCACTTTTCTCCATGATCCGCCGTGTATAATTCCCAGAATCCATAACCAAACTAAGAATATCCGTAGCAACCGTCCCCACCCAACCAGCAGGCATAATATTTTTATCCTCCTCGGTGGCACTGGATACAAAGGTCACAGGCGATAAGGCGAGAATCCGATGGGCTTTCTCTAAAGATACTTCCCGAATCATATTTTCTCCAATCTGAAAGGACTAGTTGACAAAGCAACCAGCCCTTTTGTATATTGTACTCGCTAATAATCAACAATGAACCTCAGAAAGAGAGTCGTAGTCTTGGTTCAATTTGATTTTTGTCTTGTATTATTTCGCGTTCTCCACAGCCGCAGTCACAAAAGCTCGGTAAAGTCCATCTGGACGATTCGGACGGCTAGAGAGTTCAGGATGGTACTGGCAGGCAACAAAGAATTTTTTATCTGCCAATTCAACGATCTCAGCTAGACGGTTGTCTGGTGACACACCCGAAAAGACAAAACCTGCATCTTCAAATTCTTTACGATAGGTATTGTTAAACTCATAGCGATGACGATGACGGTGTTGTACCACTTCTTGATTGTCATAAGCTGCAGCGGCGCGACTACCTGGTTTCAGTTTAGCTGGATAAAGACCAAGACGAAGAGTTCCTCCCATATCTTCAACATCCACCTGATCACGCATCAAATCGATAACTGGATACTTGGTTTCTGGATTCAGTTCTGCAGAGTTGGCATCAGACATGTTCAAAACGTGACGAGCATATTCCACACAAGTCAACTGCATACCCAAGCAGACACCAAGCATTGGTACGTCATGCTCACGCGCATAGCGAATCGTCTGAATCTTCCCTTCCGTACCACGCTGACCAAAACCTCCAGGAACAATAATACCGTCTGCTGCGGATAGTAGTTCTTCAACATTTTCTGCGGTCACATCGTTCGCGTTGATCCAGTCAATTTTCACTTCTGCATCATTTGAATAACCAGCATGCTTCAAGGCCTCTACAACAGAGATATAGGCATCTTGAAGTTCAACATATTTCCCAACAAGGGCAATGTTGACTTGTTTCTTCAAGTTCATAACCTTATCAACCATGGCAGACCATTCTGTCATATCTGCTGCTGGCGCATCAATCTTCAAATGGTCACAGACGATCTGATCCATGTTTTGAGCTTGAAGATTGAGCGGAATTTGGTACAGATGCTCCACATCCAAGGATTCAATAACAGCTTCTGGCTGTACATCACAGAACTGAGCCAGCTTATTCTTAATTCCTTGACTAACTGGTTCTTCTGTACGGATAACCAGCATATTTGGCTGAATCCCTAAACCACGTAATTCTTTAACCGAATGCTGAGTTGGTTTAGTTTTCATTTCCCCTGCAGCTTTCAAATAAGGAAGAAGGGTTGTATGAATATACATTACATTATCTGAGCCAACGTCTGCTTTCATTTGACGAAGGGCCTCAAGGAAAGGCAAACTCTCAATGTCTCCAACTGTTCCACCGACCTCTGTGATGATGACATCAGAATCCGTGGTCAAAGCAGCACCTTTAATTTTTTCTTTTAAAGCATCTGTGATATGTGGGATAACTTGAACAGTTGCGCCCAAATACTCACCACGACGCTCCTTCCGAAGAACTTCACTGTAAATTTTACCAGTCGTGACATTGGAATATTTATTCAAGTTAATATCGATAAAACGTTCATAGTGTCCCAAATCCAAGTCTGTTTCTGCACCATCATCCGTCACAAACACTTCACCGTGTTGATAAGGACTCATTGTACCTGGATCAATATTGATATACGGGTCAAATTTCTGAATGGTTACTTTAAGCCCACGATTCTTCAAAAGACGGCCCAAGCTAGCTGCTACAATCCCTTTTCCGATTGAGCTGACTACACCACCTGTTACAAAAATATACTTTGTTGTCATGATTACTCCTTCAATTAAAACAGGGAGTGATTCAAATCATTCACTCCCCTCGCTCATTCATACGAGATCAGTTCTTCCCAATTCGAAGAGAATGAGGGCGCATGGTGCTTGAAAAAAATCCAAACGGAAAGAGAGGATTAGTCCTCCACGTCATCATCCTCATCGTCTGCTTCACCGACTTCAACATCCTCAGCTAACTCTTCTGGAGCTATTTCGTTGATTTCAGCGTCATAAGCTTCCGCCTCATTCTTCTCATCATCTGGATTCTCGTCATCATAACTCATAGAATCCTCATCTTCAGCGTAGTTATCTTCATCTTCTGGATCATCATCGCTGTAATCGATGGCATCGCTATCACTAGCGATAAAGGCATTAACGCGTTTCTTCTTGCGTTTTTTAGGTGCTTCCTCATCGTCATTTTCTTCCAAGGCGATAATTTCCTCATCAACTTCATCCACAGCGTACCAAGAACGGAGACCCCATTTGTTTTCACCGAGAGAGATAAAGCTACCATCGACGTTTAATTCTGTGTAAAAAAGAGGAAGAGCTTCGCGAATCTCGCTATTGCTTTTCTCCAAATACTCTTGAATTTCATTGACTAGATCACTAAAGTACATTTCGTGATCCCGTCCACGACCTTCTAAAATGGCACGTGCCACTTCAATCATGGAAAGTTCACTTTTTTCCTGTCCAGCAAATACTTCTAATTCCAAAGTCGTTCTCCTTTTTTGTCATTCTCTTTATTGTACGCTATTTTTAAGGATTCGTCAAAAAAGAAAAGAGGCTGGACACCTGGCCAGTCCCTTTTCAGGATGTGGAATAGGAATTCCAATCCTCTTTATTCATTAACCTTAGCAGTAGCTGATTGGTGTCTTCGTTCGCTAACTAGCTCCGAAGAACACCGCATCAACGTTAACATGAACCATGTTTCGTTCATGATACCACTCGAACAGCTCTCAAGCTACCTTCAGAGCAAAATACTACTGTCTAAATTTTTGAAAATTTAGAGTTAGGCCACTCCTTATTTTACTGTAGCTGTTGAAGTAATCAATTCAACTGCTTTTTTAACACTAATATCATGTTTCAACATATCTGCTGAAAGGAGGCTACGCACTTGCTCTACTTCCATACTGTAAGCTGCTGCCAAGTCTTCGATTTCTTGATTGATTTCATCGTCACTTGCATCAAATCCTTCTGCTTTCGCAATAGCTTCGATTACAAGGTTTGTTTTTATACGGCTTTCTGCTTCAGCTTCGTATTGCTTGTGCAAGTCGTCTTGAGTTGTACCAGTGATTTGGAAGTACATTTCTGGTGAAATTCCTTGACGTTGCATATTTCCAAGGAATTCATTCACAGAACGATGGACTTCTTCATGAACCATTTCTGATGGAAGGTACACAATTTCAGCATTTTCTACAGCTTTTTCAATAGCAGCTGTTTCAACAGCTTCTTGGTAAGCTTCTTCTTTGGCTGCTGTCATCTCTTTGCTGTATTTTTCTTTCAATTCAGCAAGAGTTTCAACTTCTTCATCAATATCTTTTGCAAGTTCATCATCAAGGGCAGGTACTTCTTTACCTTTTACTTCATGAACAGTTGTTTCAAATTTAGCAGCTTTACCTGCCAAATCTGCCGCTTGATAATCCTCTGGGAAAGTAACTTCAACGGTCACAGTTTCACCTGGTTTTGCACCAACCAATTGCTCTTCAAAACCTGGGATGAAAGATCCACTACCAAGTTCAAGTGGGTAGTTTTCACCTTTACCACCGTCAAACTCAACACCGTCAACAGAACCTACAAAGTCGATAACTACTGTATCTCCTTCAACAGCTGCATCTTCTTTGATAACCAATTCTGCCAAGTTATTGCGCTCGCGTTCGATACGTGCATCTACTTCTTCTGCTGATACTTCTTTATCAGCAGTCACAGATACTTCTAGGTTTTTGTAATCACCCAATTTTACTTCTGGTTTTGTCACAACAGATGCAGAAATTGTCCAATCTTGACCTTTTTCCATTGAAACAATATCAAATTCAGGTTGTGCAACAACCTCAACTCCTGCTTCCTTAACAGCTGCTTCATAAGCTGCTGGCAAAAGAGCATTCAAGGTATCTTGGTAAAGAGCTTCTTCACCAAAACGTTGGTTGAAAACCGCACGTGGAAGGTGACCTTTACGGAAACCTGGAACATTCAAAGAACTTTTCACACGGTTAAATGTACGATCCAACTCAGGCTTAATCACATCTTGAGCGATTGTGAATGTAAGCAATCCACGGTTTGTTTCTTTGTTTTCAAATTTCACAGACATGCTGTCTACTCCTTAAAATCTTTAATCTGTATCATTTTATCACAAGTCGTCAGCAACTTCAATGATTTTAGAGGGCTTTCTAAAATTTCCGAATAGGGTCTAGGGCATATTCTGCCCGAGCTCCTCCAATCAGTTTGGGACGGCTGGCTAGAGCAGTCACATGAGCTCCTCCCAATTCACGTTTCGCTAGACGAACAGGTACTTGGACATGTTTGACATGCATGCCAATCGCTGTATCACCAATGTCCACCCCTAGATCAGCGGTAACAAATTCCACAACCACTGGGTCCTCCAGAACTTGCATAGCTGCCACTTGTCCACTACCACCAGCATGCGGAGTCGGAATGACTTGAACAATCTCCCAACCTCGAGCTTGTGCCAAGGAACGTTCCACTACTAAAGCTCGATTGATATGCTCACAGCCCTGAACGGCTAGAAAAATCCCCTGCTCTTTCAGAAAATGGTAGAGAGCCGAAACCAAGGCCTGCCCAACCTCCAGACTAGAATTACGACCAATAAAACCACCAACTACCTCACTGGTTGATAGCCCTAGTACAAATACTGAATCCGCAGATGCCTGGGCGCGTTCAATCAACTCCTTCGCTAGAGCTACAACATCAATTTTTAGTTCCTCTAAATCAGACATGTCTCCTCCTTAAAAGCTGAACCAAGACTTGAGCCAGTAGAAAACCTAAGAAGCTCTGGATAAAGTTCGGAAGGATTTCTGGAATAGCTGCGGCTACTCCGTACATTAAACTAGAGGCTCCTGCATAAATAGCTACCATAAATAAACTTGAAACCAAACCAGATAGCCAGCGTGAAGGAAGAACGCCTTGTGCCAAACGTCCCTGACCTCCGTGAGCCAAGAGACTAAACAAGCTCCACTGAGGATAGCCCAGCAAAAGATCCAAGAGAAATCCTCCCAAACCGCCAACTAAGGCCCCTTGACGACCGCCCAAATAAAAGGCTGCCGTATAAACTCCCACATCTAACAAAGAGACAAAACCTGTGGCAGTGGGCAACTTAATGTAGCCCAATACAACGGTTGCTGCTATAAAAACCGCTGTCTGACTCCAGTACTTTATATTATTTGATTGCATACGGACTAACTCCCCATTCATCTGCAACCTCTATGGCTGCTGTCACAAACTGCTTGGCTAGATGACTGGCTTTGACCACATCCTGCCCTTGTCCCAGGTAGGTGGTCAGACTCGAAGCCAATACACAGCCACTACCATTAATCGTTCCTTGCTCTTGAGGCGTTTCCAGATAAAAGCCTGACTGGCCGGTCCAGACAAAATCAAGCGCTACAGGCCCCGGTAATCGGGATCCCCCTTTGAGATAAACCGCTGTCCCGAATTGACGAGATAATTCCTCGGCCCCTGCTTGTAGGTCAGCCTGATCACACAGATCCCGCCCCAAAAGCAACTCGGCTTCTCGAAGATTGGGAGTCATGATTTGGCTTAGGGCCGCTATTTTTTGAAACACCTTAGCCCACTGTCCCAAAACTTGATCCTTATTTTCTTTTAAAACCAAAACAGGATCAAAAACAATCGGAACCCGCTGTCTCCCTTTAAGCCAATGATAGACCACATAAGCATGCTCTGGACTTGGTAAAAGACCAATTTTAATGGCCGCAAAAGGCACATCCGCAAGACTCATTAGTTGCTGTTCCAACTGGAGAGGAGTTAGCGGCTGAACTTGGAATTCATCTGCTACTAACGCCGTCACGCAAGTCACGGCTACAAAGCCCTTCGCACCAATCTGAGTAATGGTCGCTAAATCAGCTTGCAAGCCACCACCTGAAAAGATATCACTACCGGCTATGGTTAAGATCTTGGTCATATAAAATCTCCTTGAGATAGAGGCCCTGAGAGGCTGCTGTTGGGCCAGCCAGCTGACGATCCTGCTTCTCTAGAATCAAAGGAATCTGCTCTACTGGCATACGACCATTGCCAATCTTAAGCAAGGTGCCAACCATATTCCGAATCTGCTTATAGAGAAAACCGTTCCCGGAAAAGGTCAAGCGAAGCAAGTGCTGTGCTTCATCCACTTCTAAATTCACAGCGGTAATCGTTCGGATCTTGTTTTCAACAGATGTCCCTGATGCCGTAAAACCCGTAAAATCATGTGTCCCTAAAAAAAATTGCAGAGCTTGACTCATTTTTTCGAAGTCCAATGGATAAGGGAAAGGTGTCGCTTGATAGCGCAGGAGCGGATTCTTAGGCCGACCATAGTCTACCAAGAATTCATAGGTTTTATGATGAGGCCAATAGCGCGCATGAAAATCGTCTGGCACCAACTCCACCGACCGCACAGCAATATCCTCTGCACTCTGTGTATCCAAGGCAAAACGCAATTTTTCCACATCCCGTTTCCCCGGTAAATCAAAATGCACCACCTGCCCAAAAGCATGAACGCCGGAATCCGTCCGCCCCGCCCCATGAACCTGAATTTCCTGACCACTGGCCAACCGCGTCAAGGTCTTTTCCAACTCCTCCTGCACCGTCCGTGCCTGAGGCTGACGCTGGAAACCAGCAAAATCCTTGCCATCATAAGCAATCACAGCCTTGTATCTGTATTTTTCCATGTCCCTATTTTAACAGGAAAGCCCTGACAGAACAAGAAAAAGAGCAGAAAACGAAAAAGACCAGGATAATCCCGGTCTAAATTCCTAGTGATCTCTGTACTTGCCAAGACAAGTTCTTCATCACAGGCTTATCAAGGCAGTTGCGAACTGCGTTCGCTCTTTTTGTCGCCATGAAAAAGGTCACAACGGACCTTTTTTATGGCTCCTTACAGACTAGATTCCTTCAGAGAAGGAATCTTAGAAGTTGCGAACTGCCTTCGCTCTTTTTGTTACCATGAAAAAGGTCACAACGGACCTTTTTCATGGCTCCTTGCAGATTAATTTAGTTCTCCGAACTAAATTAATCTGCATCAAACATTTTTTCAAAGAAGTTCTTTTTCTTCGGTTTCACTTTAAGGTCGCCTGCATTGGCAAAATCCATGAGGGCTTTTCGTTGATCATCGTTAAGGTCGGTTGGAGTATCAACGATGATGGTGACATATTGATCCCCTTGGGCTCCACCACGGAGGCTTGGAGCACCCTTGCCTCGGAGACGGAAGCGTTTGCCAGCCTGAGTTCCTTCTGGGATCGTTAATTCAACATCTCCGTGAACGGTTGGGACATCCACTGTATCTCCCAAGGCTGCTTGCACGAAATTGAGATGTAGGCGGTAATAGATAGTTGTTCCGTCGCGTTCAAATTTGTCAGAAGCTGCGACGTGGATAACTACGAAGAGATCTCCGTGTGGACCACCGTTATAACCTGCTTCACCTTGACCAGATAGACGAATTTGCTGATCTGTTTCAACACCAGCTGGCACACGAACCTCGACTGTGTGAGCTTGATTTTCACGTCCAGATCCATGACAGGTATTACATGGATCCTTAATCTCTTGTCCACTTCCATGACAGACATCACAGGTTACTTGGCGACGCATCATTCCAAGTGGAGTTTGAGTATCCACATTGATCACACCAGCTCCTCCACAGCGGCTACATTTAACAGGACTTGTTCCTGGTTTAGCACCCGATCCATCACAAGTGTGACAGGAAGACTCACGATTGTACTTAATTTCCTTGGTTGCTCCAAAAACAGCTTCCTCAAAGGTCAGATTCACACGGTATTGCAGATCATCCCCTTTACGTGGCGCATTAGGATTGCGACCACCGCCACTCATACCGCCACCAAAGAAACTTGAAAAGATATCTTCAAAGCCACCAAAACCGGCACCATCAAAACCAGAGAAGCCTTGGCCGCCACCAAAACCGCCATTAGCCCCAGCTGCTCCAAACTGGTCATAAGAAGCCCGCTTTTGCTCATCCCCTAAAGTCTCATAAGCTTCTTGGATGTCCTTATACTTCTGCTCTGCTCCAGCTTCTTTATTAATATCTGGGTGGTACTTTTTGGATAACTTCCGATAAGCCTTCTTGATCTCATCCTGAGAAGCAGACTTGGAGACCCCCAGTCGCTCATAAAATTCTGTATTGTTCATAGTCAGATACAAAAGGCTTTAAACGGACACAACCAAAACAGGAGTTTTTACACAGAACGCAACCGCCCTAGGAAAAACTAACTGTCGGGCACTGTCCGTAGCCCGTGTTCATCTCTGAACACTTTCCTTTCTTTCAGAATAATGGAATCATCCCGCATATAATAGACAATTCCTATTTACCCAAAAACAGAGGTTGGGCAAGCCACCTCTGTTTCAGTCATTCAAGCCTCGCTCCTCTATTTTTAGACGAGGGATAAAGATATCAGGAGGAACTCGAGATATCTTTTCCACTGGACTTACATCGCTCTCCTATTTCTAGGCGAGGGATAAAAATGTCCACTGGACATTTTTATTTTTCTGTAAACTCTCCGTCTACAACATCGTCGCCTTGGGCTGCGTCTGTTGCACCTTCAGCTCCTGCTTGGGCTTGTTGAGCGGCAGCTGCTTGCTCATACAATTTCACTGCAAGAGCTTGAGCTTTTTCATTGAGAGCTTCCAATTTCGCTTTCATATCGTCCAAATTGTTAGCTTCTTGTGCTGCTTTCAATTCGTCCAAAGCAGTTTGTGCTTCCGCACGCTCTGCTTCAAATTGACCTTCTGTGTCTTTCAAGGTCTTTTCAGTTGCGAAAATAGCTTGGTCAACTTCATTACGGAGGTCAACTTCTTCTTTCCGTTTCTTGTCTGCTTCTGCGTTCGCTTCTGCGTCTTTCATCATGCGATCGATTTCTTCGTCCGTCAAGCCTGAGTTAGACTGGATAACGATGGTTTGCTCTTTCTGAGTACCAAGGTCTTTAGCCTTAACAGAAACGATACCGTTTTTATCGATGTCGAATGTTACTTCGATTTGAGGAATACCACGAGGTGCTGCAGGGATATCTGTCAATTGGAAACGTCCAAGCGTTTTGTTATCCGCAGCCATTGGGCGTTCACCTTGAAGAACATGGATATCTACGGCTGGCTGGTTGTCTGCTGCAGTTGAGAAGACTTGTGATTTAGAAGTCGGGATCGTTGTGTTGCGTTCAATCAAAGTTGTGAAGACACCACCCATTGTTTCGATACCAAGAGACAATGGAGTTACATCAAGAAGAACAACGTCTTTCACATCACCAGAGATGACACCACCTTGGATAGCAGCACCCATAGCTACAACTTCGTCAGGGTTAACAGATTTGTTTGGCTCTTTACCAGTTTCAGCCTTAACAGCTTCAACAACAGCAGGGATACGTGTAGATCCACCAACAAGGATAACTTCATCGATTTCAGAAAGGGATAGACCTGCATCTGAAAGGGCACGACGAACTGGTTCTTTGGTACGCTCTACCAAGTCACGTGTCAAGTCATCAAATTTAGCACGAGTCAAGGTCATTTCCAAGTGAAGTGGTCCTGCTTCTCCGGCTGTGATAAATGGCAAGCTGATTTGAGTAGAAGTCACACCTGAAAGATCTTTCTTAGCTTTTTCAGCTGCATCTTTCAAGCGTTGCAAGGCCATTTTATCTTGTCCTAGATCAATGCCATTTTCTTTTTTGAATTCTGCAACCATGTGGTCGATAATCTTCTGGTCGAAATCGTCACCACCAAGTTTGTTATCTCCAGCTGTTGACAATACATCGAAGACACCGTCACCCAATTCAAGGATAGATACGTCGAAGGTACCTCCACCAAGGTCAAAGACAAGGATTTTTTCTTCTTTGTCTGTTTTATCCAAACCGTATGCAAGTGCGGCGGCAGTTGGCTCATTGACAATCCGCTCTACTTCAAGACCTGCAATTTTACCTGCATCTTTAGTTGCTTGACGTTGTGCATCGTTAAAGTAAGCTGGAACAGTAATAACCGCCTTGGTTACTTTTTCACCAAGATACTCTTCCGCATAACCTTTCAAGTATTGAAGGATCATGGCTGAGATTTCTTGTGGAGTGTAGTCTTTTCCATTAGCAGAAACTTTTTCAGAAGTTCCCATTTTAGATTTGATGGAAATAATTGTATCAGGGTTAGTTACCGCTTGACGTTTTGCGGCATCACCAACGATGATTTCACCGTTTTTGAAGGAAACAACAGATGGAGTTGTACGGTTTCCTTCTGGGTTTGCGATGATTTTTGGCTCAGTTCCTTCAAGAACTGCTACTGCTGAGTTTGTTGTACCTAAGTCAATACCAATAATTTTAGACATATGTATTACCTCTTTTATTTTTTCTTCTCTATCGTTACTAGTTTAATGACATTTCGGTCAGATAGGATACAAAGCCCGTTAATATGTCAGAAGACTTTGATGCTATACTGCGCGACGGTTGAGGGAAGGATTCGATGATAAGACTTCCCTCAACCAAGTAAGAGAGCTAGGCAAATCGTCCTATAGCGATTGCCGTTACACCTTGAGCTGCTTTAACAGCCAACGTGTTTGCTCAGTTGTAAACAACGACCATTGCTGGACGTAAAATCCGGTCATGTAATTTATAGCCTTTTTGGAAGACTTGAGCGATTGTATCCGCTGGGTGGTCTTCATCGGCTGGTTGGGTTTGAATAGCCATGTGGAAGTTGGGATCAAAGTCGCCAGAGACGTCAATTTCTTCGATACCTTCTTCTTTCAAGGCATGGATGAGACTTTCTTGAACCATTTCCAAACCTTTTTTCACATCGTCTGTCAATCCTTCAACAGCCAAGGCACGTTCTAGGTTGTCAAGGGAAGGTAGAATCGCTTTCCCTAGGTCTTGGCTGCGGTATTTTTGCAACAATTGACGTTCTTCTTGCCCGCGGCGTTGGATGTTTTGCATCTCGGCTACAGCCCGCAGGTGTTTATTTTCCAGTTCTTCAATTTTGGCTTGGGCCAGTTCCAGTTCAGATGGCTCAGCCGTTTCTTCTGTTACTTCTTTAATTTCTTGTTCAAGTTCTTCTTTAATTTCTTCAGACACAAGAATCCTCCTTAATGCACTTCATAATGATTGCTACTGAGGTAGCGGTAGAAATCTGTCAGCTTCATCGTCATGACGCGACTGACCGATTCAATCAGACTAAGTAACCGTTGATAGTCGCTATTCACCGGCCCCACCAGACTTAGAAGTCCATAACCTCGATAAGGGATTAAGAACTGCTTGCTCATGAGACTTAAATCTGCCAATAGTTGGCTAGAAGAATCTGCAATCCGAATCAATTGTTCTTGATTCTCTGACCAACCTTCGCGTAACTCAAGAACCAGCTGTTGTTCATTGGTGAAAAAGCGATAAGTTTCCAGCCCCACTTCCTGCAGTAGGTGCTCCTGTCCTGATGTTACTACTTCTTCTGCGAAAAGTTCCGAGAAGATATGTTCGATTAAGGCGGTAACATTATCAGGCGAAAGGAAATAGCGTTGAACCACTTGCGGAATCTCAGTGCGAATCTTATAGTGAATTGAAAGCACGGACTCTCCCAGCAAGCGATCCCGAACCATGTCCCTGAGCTGATATAGATGTTCCACCAGAAAATTCCGGGGAATCACCAACTCCTTGGTCAGGATTCTGGAATCATCTAGGGTCATGACCACCAAGGCTGTGTGAGACCCTAGAACAACTAAATCAAATGCTGTCAGTCTTTGATGACTGGGCTCAACGTCCAGTACAAAAGCGGTTAATCCTGTCATTTCTGACAAAAGATCTGCCCCTCTTTGGAAAATATCCTTCAATTGGAAGAAATCATCATCAAAGGCTTTGAGAATTTGAAAAACTTCCTCTGGAGGAAGAGTCGTCAAAGCCATCGAGTTCTCAATATAGTATTGATAACCCGCAATACTTGGCTTGCGACCACTGGAAGTATGGGACTTTTCTAATAATCCCAATTTTTCCAAGACTGCCATATCGTTCCGAATAGTTGCACTGGAAGAAGCAATTCCTTCTTGCAAACGTTTGGAACCAACTGGCTCATGGGTCTCTGTAAAAAGTTCAATGATCATCCTTAGGATGGTCTCTTGTCTTTCGGTAACCATGCTCCCTCCATCAGATTAGCACTCCAACACTTCGAGTGCTAACTTATGATTCTATTATACAGCATGGTTTCTCCCTGTCAAGAACTTTTACTTAAAAAATTAGCACTCATCTAAAAAGAGTGCTAATTTCGCTATCTGACACACAAAAAAGCCTGATTTTACAGGCTTTTTCAACTCTATCGGTCTTAAGACTGATTTTGATCCAACCAGCTTCGCCCTTCTTGACGGTAAGACAAATCACCCACTTCTAGAACCTGGAACTGACCATTTTCATAGCGGAGACGTGTCACACTGCCATTATCTAACACTACAAAACGCTGACCATTCAAAAGATACAAGAGTGTTCCAATACTCATACCATGACAAACCACTAAGGCGTTACCACCACCTGCAGCCTCCATCTTTTTAGCCAAATCTTCAATCCCAGCTAAAAGCCGTCCTCGTAACTGCTCCCAAGTCTCCGCCCAATCAGCTGTATCAGCTTCATAGATTGCATTCGCCATATCCTCATAAGTCATCTCTTCTAGCGAATCAAGCCCCGCAATCCGTGGTAAGATGGTGAAGAACAGCTCGTCATCATAGACTCCGTCATTAGAACCAAAAGACCATTCTCGCATGCGGGCATCGTAGGTATAAGGAATTTCACCTTTGAGCCCCAACTCCGTCAACAAAATATCCATCGTCATAATCGTTCGTCCTAAATCACTAGACAAAGCACGATGAAAACTAATTCCTCGTTCACGCAGACCCACACCTAATTCTCGAATCCCTTCTTGCCCTTGACTCGTCAAAGGGGTATCACTCCACCCTTGGGCCCGATGCAAGGTGTTAAACATAGTCCGACCATGACGCACAATATACAAATCTGTTGCCATTTACACTTTCTCCTCTGCAAAACCCTCTAAAGCTTTTTCCAACATTTCCAAAGAAATCCCAAACATCGCCAAACGCTTAGGCAGCTGCTTGCCATTAGAATAACCAATCCGCAAAACTTCTCCGACATACTCCCGCCGTTTCCGACTGTCTGACCCTGCCAAGAGGCCCAGATGCATCAAATCCGCCTGAGAAATCAAATCCTGCTGCTCTGGAGACCTCCCTGCAAAGGCGCTATCCAAAGCTTCTTTCAAAGCTTCAAAATCGGCATGCTCCACCCCTAAAGAGCGACCTGCTGTTTTCGACTTGGGCACTGCCTCACCACGTTTAAGAAAAGCTTGTCCCACTGCCGGCACAGCCTGACTAATCATCTTACGAATTCGCTCACCATGATAATCGGGATCTGTAAAAACAATGACCCCTCGTTGCGCTTGCAAACGGGCAATTCGCTCAATATCCTCTTGTGATAGTGCAGAACCACGAGTTTCATAGGTATCCACCTGGAAAAAACGCTTGAGATTGGCTGTATCATCTCGTCCCTCAACCACTACAACAGGGCCAATAACAGGCTTCATAGTTGCTCACCATCCAGCCCGAAAACCTGCCAAGCATTAGCAGACGTTGCTGCTACTAACTCTTCCAGACTGATCCCCCGCAAATCCGCTACCTTTTCCGCCACATAACGGGTATAGGCCGTCCGATTTTCCTTACCTCGATAGGGTACCGGTGCCAGGAAAGGAGCATCTGTCTCAAGTAAAATCCGATCTAAAGGTAGCTTTGCCGCTGCCTCTTGAATCTCTAGCGCTTTTTTAAAAGTGACAACACCTGAGAAAGAGATCCACATCCCTAATTTCATAAATTTTTCCGCCATCTCTAAAGAACCAGAATAAGAATGCATAATCCCCCCACGAGCAGGGAGCCCTTCATCCGCTAAAATGGCATAGGTATCCTCCAAAGCATCCCGGGTATGAATAACCACCGGTAAATCTAACTCCTTCGCCAAACGAAGCTGCCGCCGGAAAACGTCATCCTGTACTTCTTTAGAAGCAGTCATCCAATGATAATCCAAACCAATCTCACCCAAGGCTACAACTTTAGGATGAGCTAAAACTTGACGCAGATAGGCTTCCACCTGATCATCATAGGTCCCCGCTTCCGTCGGATGCCAGCCCAGAGTCAAGTAAATAGACTCTTGGTCAGCCAAAGCCAAAGCCGCCTCAATCGATTCTTGGTCAAACCCCACCACATTGTGCCAAACTACTCCCAACTCACGCGCCAACTCAAGCTCCTCTTCCAGCCGACCTGCAAACTGTTTTAAATTTAGGTGAGTATGTGTATCAAAAATTTTCATAGCTTCCCTTCTATACGAAAAAAGAGGCCTGATATACCATCACTACCTCTTTTCAATGTTTATTGGTTTAGAACCCACTAGACTCGAGTTTCTAGCAAGCTCCCCACGCATTAAGCTGAAAGAACTTTACGTCCCTTACGACGACGCGATGCAAGCACACGACGACCGTTCTTAGTAGACATACGGTGACGGAAACCATGCTTACGTTGACGACGAATTTTACTTGGTTGATAAGTACGTTTCACGAGAATACCTCCTCTTAGATTCTTTGTATTCGTTTAGCCGGCTAGTTGTGATCAGTTACTAAACATACCTTGCTATTTTAAAGGAAAAATGGCGGGTTGTCAAGGGAATCAAACAGAAAAAAAACTTGTAAGCGGTAAAATTACTATTTTCAGAATCATTTTAACGCAAATTAAAAATATCAAATTTATGAATTCAAATTTCAGGGGGTGTTTTCGACCTCATTCTTCTAAGCTATCTCAAAATGAATAAAACTATATGTCAATAAATCCAATATGTCTTATAACCCGTCCACCAATATTTCGCCAAATAGTTGACATAAAGTGATCGCTTATTCCCTTGATTAAAAAACATGTTTCGAACTCTATTCAGAGAATCTTTTCTGTTCTTAATAGATTCCACATAGTCCATTAGATAATCGTTTTTGTCAACTTTTCCGTACCTATTTGAAACTCTCTTCGAAAGTTTTATCAGCAAGTTCAAAACTTCATCTAGAGATTTCGAGCTATCTGCTACTCACTCCCCTAATTTAAGCTTGACTTTCATTGAGCAAAAGTCAGTCTAACAGAATACGTTTCGACTTTCATCCTCCTACCATACAAAATTATCCAACAAATCATACTCATCCACTAAGCAATCCAAAAATTTCTGGAACTCACTAAAATCATAAGACATTCTTTTTCCTTTTAATTTTCCTTCATCCATTATTTTTCCAACTTCCAGTAAGAAGTCCATCAATTCTTTCAGTTGCTTATCATAATTTGAGACAACCTCAATCAACTCAGGAATCTCCATTCGAGATTTTCGATTCCGTTGACTTTCCTCATAAATTTCAAAAATTCCATAGAGGATAGCTATAAATTCATCATCCATTCGGAAATACGTTTCGAAAAAGTTATCATCTATCCATTTATCCAAACTCCAAGCTAAATCAGCAACTAGCTCGTATCCATATAAAATTTCAGAAAATCCATTAGCTAAATCAAGGTTCAAACGAAGAAAGCGATTTGCCAAATCCTGCTTCTCTTCATACAAATCTAAATATGCAAAGGAAATATCCAATCGGTGTCTGCGGACATCATTAACCAAGCGTAATCGAGCACTTTCCTTGAAATCCGAAGATTCATCTTCTTTGATATCCTGTTCCAACTCCTCTAAAATATCTATAACCTCCAGAATTTTTTCACTCTTTTTTTCACGTATCTCTTCAGTATCATCAGCCTCATAACGTGGAAGATGTTTTAATGTTGTGGCTTCTAATTCTTTCAATTTAATTCTATAAAAAACATTGGCTTTCATATTGGCTAATTCCTTCCAAAAAAGGGAACGGTTGTCTCTCCTTTTCCCTTTTTACTTGCATTCTATCTTCAAAGTGCTATTATAGTGTTATAAGAGGTGGTCTAGTGACCACCCCGTAGAACCGTTTAAGACGGTGACTCAGGTTAACTAAAAAGCATTAGCCATCACTGGTCAAAGTAAGACGGCTAATGCTTTTTGTGTTTTCTGCTAAATAAATCGAGGTAGAGACGCATCAGATTAATCACAAATGTGCCAATCTTCAGTATCCACTCAACGATCTCTGCGAGAGACAAAAAACATCTCCTTCCTTTTAGGGTAGAAATGGTCGCCTGCGTTGTTACGCATAGGCATCACCTTCCTTCATAAAATCTAGGAGTCACCTTCTTAACTTTTCTACTCTTCCATCTTAACAAATTAATTTAGAAAAAGAAAAGATTTACCTGTTTCAAAAATAAAGATTTTCATATCTGTTTTCTATTTCAAAAATACATTGAATTCTGCATCATCCCTCCAAGAATCCGAGACCCTCCAACAAAAAAGAGGTTGAAACAACAGTCTCAACCTTCCTTTTTAGTAAGTGAAATCACTTTTACGCAGTGCTTGATTGGTATTTTAGTTCGCTTTCAGGCTCCGAAAGCAACCTAAACAACAGTGCGGAGGTGAAACTACGAACGATTTTTACAATTAAAATCGTTCTGCCCCACTCTCCCTTTTTACTTGAATCCTATCTTAAAAGTGCTATTATAGTGTTATAAGAGGTGGTCTGATGACCACCAAGTAGCACCCGTAAGAAGATGACTCAGTTAACAAGAAAACCTCCCCGTCTTCGGCAATGTCATTAAGTTAAGAGCTAGCATCTAAAATAAGGCCACTTTTGGGAGTCCCAATCTACATAAGGGTTTCGAATGTGGTCTTTTTTTTGAGGTAGAAGACGTATAGATAAAGGATTCTGAGATTAGAAATAAGTAAGCATTAATCAAACACAAATATTAATTTCCACATTTCCTAAAATTTCTAAAACAATAAACAAATAACAGTAACATAACAGTTTTTTAATTCATCCAAATTGTTTTTAGTCTCCATAATTAGTTATAAATGGAAAAAACTTGATTTTCATCAATTCTTAATTTGTCTTTATAAATTGAAATTTTATCCAATAAATATTTAGATACAGTCATATTCAATGGCGCTTCAACCTTCTTTTCAGGAGATGTATAAACTATTTTAGGCCCTTTATAACTAACATTCTCTAAACATATCGGGCTAAGATATAAATTCTTATTTTTCTTCTCGTATTGAAGGTTAGTTATTTTAAAAGTTTTTTCCGTAATACCATCAATAGACTCTTCATACTTTTCTGCCATATATTTATATAGATTTTCTACTCTTGTTGAGATCTCTCGAATCGGATAACCAATTTCAATATCTGTAAGCAGTTGATTCTTTATAAGAAACTCACGTGGGTTGTTAACAAGTTTATAAATTTCTTTTTTAGGAACCACCTTAATCTCAATACTGGAAATATTTTCTTTAATTAACCCTAAACTCTTATCCTTGACAAATATCCATTGGAATAAATAGTATTCAGTAGCAGAATAATACCCATCTACATCTTTACTAATCGCCCAACCTTCTTGAAACTGATTCCTTTGAATACTGCCAAGCTCCATTGCAAAGGTCAGTAATCCACTTTCTCCTTCAACAGCATAGTAATCTTGAGCTGCCTTGGTATCGACAACATGGTAGTCATCATCATCAAATATTTTATTTGATTTTATTTTCAAATCAGAACCACGTAACTGGTCTATCTTACCCTCAGTTACTTCAATTTCAATATCTGGCACATGTCGCTCTAAAAGTTCTATAAGCACTGTTGTTAACATTTTTTCATTTCTATGATCATAGCTCCTTCTAGATATGTTACTGACCAAATCTACACCTCCAACAATTAACTTTCAATTTGGTGAAACAACAATTATTAATCCCATTTCCCATCCAGCACTTCTTTAATAAACTTCTTCGGTAACCAAAAGGAATGTTTTGTAATTTTCCGTCCATCTGGCAATTCATTTGTGTCAGACACCTTACCTTTCCCAACAAATACTCCTGGCTCAACCTCATTGTAAGTATTTGATGCGTGGAGCTTTGTAAAAAGAATTTTATTCACTCGGCTTTGAGGAAAATTAGTTGAGACCTTATTATCCTTGACTGTCAGTTGCACCCCTTCATTGAGAATATTCCGGGTTTCAGTCCAGACTCGCTTAACCTCATCTAAAAGCCTATCAGGGAACCCCCAAAACTTGACTCCATCCAAAACAAATACTTTTGATTCAACTTCTCGAAAAATTACAAATAAGAAGCGTTTATTGTAAATTTCCAAGTAAGGTTGGGATTCTTCCCACATGCTATTAGATGCTAATTCTTTAAAATCGTATACTTTAAAAGGCGAATCTTCCTTAGGTAATCCATCCTTATTTACTCGAATCACACGCAAGTTCATATTAGCTTTTTGAAATTCTTGTGTCTTATCAAGATCACCCGTAATTCCTAACATTTTTCGGATCAACAGATTGTTTCGATTCTTGGACTTTGGATTAGTGTCAAATTTCGCATAAAGTTCATCTGCACACTGTCCTTTGTAAGCCAAGATTTTCTCGGATATGATGTCTGTAAATGACTTATTCTCACCTCTTGCGGTAGCAACAACACTTTCCTGTTCCTCTTGATTAAATATCTTATTATTAATCAAGTAGGTCATGTAACTACTTTTTAATTCCCAAGCTCTCTGCTTAGCCGGCTCATCACTATATGGTTGCTTACGAAAATCCTTCCCTTTTCCCGCACCTTTCGTACAAGTCGATAAATAATTCCCATCAGATTCAGATAATTCGTGAGCTTTACCTGCTTTAATTTTATCTGTAATTCTTTTATAATCTTCGAGAATGGTAGGCATATCTTCTTCAAACCATTCGTACAAAAAGGCCTTTTCAATCACATAGTCTGCCATTGTTGTGTCCGGAATTAGACCATTGTAGAAAAGCAAGAGGATTTTTGAACACTTTTCCCACAGATGTGTTGAGTAAAAGTCATCTAAATTTTCTTCCATATAATTTAGAATGGTTAACACCAAACGTTCCTTAGCACTAATAGTTCCATTTTTATTCACTTTGAATGGTGTAACTTTCAACTCAACACCAATCTTATCAAAGTCAGCCGCTGAATCACTATTTGGATTATAGCCATAAAAATATTTTTCTATATAGTTTCCATATTGTCCTTTAGATTTCATACTAATAGGCTTATCACTCACCTCAGAAACAGTATTTAGCTGGAAATCAGAATAGGTTTTATATATGGATTCCTGATACTCCGCAATAATTTCTTCAAATCTCTTTTCCAGAAGAGCTTCGGTATAGTGCAAAACACTTTGAAGGTCACCATCGTTATAATCAAATAATTTCATAGCAAGCATTTTCTCCAAAATCAATTATCTAATATTAGTATACCAAAACCTACAGGTTGATCTCTTGCCAAAAATACGTTATAATACTCTCATGCAACTTTTAGAACAAGGGAGAAATTATGAATATCCTTGAATTATTTGCCGGAGTAGGAGGGTTTCGAATTGGTTTAGAAAACGCTGATGAGAAACTATTCCAAACAAAGTGGGCAAACCAATGGGAGCCATCTCGGAAATCCCAAGATGCGTTTGAAGTATACAATTATCATTTCCCAGATAGCGAAAACATCAATTACAGTGTAACTGATATCACAGATGAAAAATTTGCATCCATGGATGCAGACATGATTGTTGGAGGTTTTCCATGTCAAGATTACTCCGTTGCCCGTTCCAAGAAAAACGAACAGGGAATAGAGGGTAAAAAAGGAGTCTTATTCTGGGAAATTGTTCGTGCTACGAAAATTACACGCCCAAAATATCTCATTCTGGAAAACGTTGATAGACTTCTTAAAGCACCTTCTAAGCAACGTGGGCGTGACTTCGCCATTATGTTAACAGCTTTTAATAACCTGGGCTATTCTGTCGAATGGCGTGTCATTAACGCAGCTGAATATGGCCGAAGTCAACGACGTAGACGTGTTTTCTTTTTTGTATATCGAAATGATACAGAATTTGCAAAAAAAATTGATAGGGAATTTGAAAATACCAACGTTATCTTTGAAGAAAATCGCTATGACAACTATATTTTTCACAGCGGTCTATTTGCAACACAATTTCCTATCAAACCAGAACCAGTAAAAAAACGCCAAGTCTATTATGAACTTTCTAATGACATTGTTGAAGTGTCAGACTCCTTTACTGGAACAGTTTGGAACACAGGCGTTATGCGCCACGGTCGATACTATTCCATCGATACACAAGAAAACTACAATGGACAGCCTATCACACTTGGTCAAATACTCCAAGATGAGAACGATGTTCCTGAAAACTACTTCATCACTGAACCAGAAAAACTAGAAAAATTCCAGTATTTACGAGGTGCCAAAAAAATCGAGCGTACTTCTGCTGACGGTCATACATATACTTATTCCGAAGGTGGAATGTCCCCCACGGATGATTTAAACCTTCCAGGAAGAACAATGCTAACAAGTGAAGGGACAATTAATCGCTCAACCCACTTCTTAAAAGTTAACAATCGATACCGACTCATCACACCTGTCGAAGCTGAACGGCTCCAAGACTTTCCCGACAACTGGACTGCCAAGAAAAAACTTGCTGATGGTTCAATCGTTAATGTATCTGACAGAATGAGAATGTTTTTTATGGGTAATGCTCTCGTAACAGATATTGTACGCCAAATTGGATGTTTTATTAGTAAACTAGAAAAAGAAGGTAAGCGCCCAATAACAGAGTATATTGACAAAACTCCAAGATTATAAGCAGATTGCTTTTAATCTTGGAGTTTTCTTTATCTACAATTCTCTTGGATTTTTGGAGCCCATGGTAAATAAGCCTCTAGAACCTCTTTTTTTACGAGAGTCTCCTCGTTTGGCAAATGTTCTAGAAGATAAGCTATATATTTTTCACTATCAAGTTGATGGACTTTGGCTGTCTCAAGCAGAGTCATGATAATAGCACTTGACTCTGCTCCCTCTAAACTTTGGGAGAATAGCCAATTCTTACGTCCCATAACCAAGGATTTAATAGCCCTCTCTGCCAGATTATTAGAGAGAACTAGACGTCCATCTTCCAATACAGTCTTGAATGTGGACTCATAATCCAAACTGTATTTAAGAGCACGGCCTAACTTAGACTCTGGTAGGACATACTGCTCCCGACACCAATCAAAGAATTCTTCCATCAAGGGACGGAGCTCTTCTTGTCGTTTTTGATGTCTGATTTCTGATTCTAGCTCCTCCCACTGTCTTTCTAAAAGAAACATCCTATCG
>NZ_SPPZ01000220.1 GCF_004570525.1 Streptococcus sp. WM07
CTGCAGGGGCCCTGGATCCCAGCGTGCTGAGGGATGCTGAGGTGGGAGCTCTGGGAGGCTGAGGCCACTAGGACAGGAACGATCTCTTGGAGAGGGACAGCAACAGGTGGTGAGGTGCTGAGGGATGGCAAAGTCTCCCAGGACACAGGAGGCAGAGGCAGCCCCAGGTGCTGAGGGGGCCCAGGCTGTGGCATCAAGGGCCCTGGCTGCAGTGCCAGTTGGGGGCTTCAGCGACAGTCTTCCGGGAGCTCTCTTATCCTCCCTCCAGGCCTGAGGCTCAGCTCATCACACTAGTCCCCTAAACTGTCCATTCAGCAAACAGTCCTGGGCACCCTGGCCGTGCCAGTGCTGGGGGCGCCTGTAGGAAGCCAGGCCAACCAGGCTCCCGGCCCCAAGAAGCCCCCAGTTTTGAGC
>NZ_SPPZ01000221.1 GCF_004570525.1 Streptococcus sp. WM07
AAGCAGCAGATGCGATGGTCAAAGCAGCTAATGTAACGTTGGTTGGAAAAGAACAAATTGGTGCTGGTTTGGTAACGGTTATGGTTCGTGGGGATGTTGGTGCAGTTAAGGCTGCGACAGATGCAGGCGCAGCAGCAGCAGAAAATGTAGGAGAATTAGTCTCTGTCCATGTAATCCCACGTCCTCACACTGAGGTTGAAGTTATTTTGCCTGGAAGCAAATCTGAATAAGTTTACAGAATTAGGAAACATTTTAAATAAAAAGGAGAATAGAAGATGAATGCAAACGCACTTGGAATGGTAGAAACAAAAGGACTTGTAGGCGCAATTGAAGCAGCAGATGCGATGGTCAAAGCAGCTAATGTAACGTTGGTTGGAAAAGAACAAATTGGTGCTGGTTTGGTAACGGTTATGG
>NZ_SPPZ01000222.1 GCF_004570525.1 Streptococcus sp. WM07
CCAGCACGGGCGGCACGGGCGGGCGCTTCCAGTACACCCAGCCCAGGGCGATGGCCGCTGCCGTCAGACCGGCCGCGCCGCCGAAGACCAGCGCGCGCGAGACGCCCCGCTCGCGTTCGGGCACGGAGCGGATGCCGGCCGCGTCGCCACGCCCATCGGGGGTGCCGCGCGCATCGAGGTCTTGCAACATCTTGTTAATCAGGCTCATCTACAGGCTCATCTTCGTCATCGGTTCAATAAGGTCCAGCTCACGCCGCAGGCGGCGGCCAGCACGCCGGTGCCGGCCAGCCATGGCCATGGCCGTTGCCAGAAGCGGCGCGGCTTGCTGGCCAGGGTATCGCTGGCGGCCAGCGCCACGTGGCGTCCGCTGACCTGCTGCCGGCCTTCGCCGTACGCCACCATCAGCGCCTTGT
>NZ_SPPZ01000223.1 GCF_004570525.1 Streptococcus sp. WM07
CCCCCGAAGCGCGCGAACGCGAATTGATGGCCGGCCTGCCGCAGCTGATCGCGCGCGCGCAACAGGCGCCGGGCTGGGCCCGCATTCTCGATGGCGTCAACGCGGCCGACATCACCAGCCGCGCCGCGCTGGCGCAGCTGCCCGTGACGCGCAAGTCCGACCTCAAGCAATTGCAGCACGGCGCACTGCCGTTCGGCGGCTTGAATACGACGCCGAAAAACGCCCTGGCGCGCGTGTTTGTCTCGCCCGGCCCCATCTTTGATCCGGAAGGCCGCGGCCCCGACTGGTGGCGCTTCGCGCGGCCCATGTATGCGGCCGGCGTGCGCGCCGGCGGCTTGCTGCAGAACTGTTTTTCGTATCACTTCACCCCAGCCGCCTTCATGGTCGAAGGGGGCGCCGCACGCATCGGCTGC
>NZ_SPPZ01000225.1 GCF_004570525.1 Streptococcus sp. WM07
TATTAAAACCTAGTAGCATCACACAAGCAAAAATCCAAAATGAACCCGTTCCAGGCCCTAAAAATCCATCATAAAATCCTAAAGTTAAGCCACAAATTAAATGAAAAATTTTGATATTTTTTATTTTAGGTTCGCTTTCGTGTTTGCCTAAGTTGGGACGTAAGGCTGTATATAAGAAGGTAAGAGTTAAAAAGATTAAGATAATAAGCTTTAATTGCTCATCTTTTACAAAAAGAACACTATAACTTCCTATAGCTGCTCCTAAGGTTGTGAAAAAAACACCCCAAGCAAGATGAGGTAGAGTGGTGGATTTAAAATAAGTTAAAGTAGCTGTAAAAGAACCAAAGACGCTTTGGAGTTTGTTTGTTGCTAAGGATAAATGCGCAGGAATTCCACAGGCTATGAGTGCT
>NZ_SPPZ01000226.1 GCF_004570525.1 Streptococcus sp. WM07
GTCGCCCGGGCGCGCCATGCCGGGCAGCGCCAGCAAGTCGAAATCGGCCTTTTGCGCGCGGCGCGGGAAGTCGCCATCGTTCATGCCCAGCAGGCACACGACGCGGAACGGCACGGCACGCATCGGCATCAGCGTGCAGAAGGTCACGCCGCCGGAGACGAATTGATGGTTCAGGGTCGGCTCGTCCAGCGCGCCCAGCCACGCCACGCGCAGCACGGACAGCGGCACCCGCTCGACAAAGCCCGCGTGTTCGCAGGTTTCCAGCCAGCCCTGCAAGGCGCCTTCCAGCTGCGCCAGGGTCAGGCGGTCGCCTTCGTCGTCGGCATCAAAGAAGGCGGCCAGCAGCGCACGCGCCTGCACGCCCCATTCGGCTGGCGTGTGCGCGTTGGCCAGCACGCTGCGCCAGTG
>NZ_SPPZ01000227.1 GCF_004570525.1 Streptococcus sp. WM07
TTCCTGCTTGTTCTCGGCCAGGTGGCGCGTGTACACGGCCAGTTCGCTGGCCGACATGCGCTCGGGATCGGAAGCCGATACCGTCAGGATCTTCGGCGTCACTTCCGACGTCATGTCCTTGCTGGCGCTCTGCACCGTGCGCACCAGGCTCGTTTCCTGCCCGTAGTAGTTCGTCAGCTTCGGTTCGAAGCCGGGCGAGGTCGCCGCGCTGTTCGAGAACGAGGTTTCCGTCACATCGGTCAGGCGCCAGATATTATTGCCCTGATACGTCGCCCCCTTGGCCACGGTCAGGGTGCGCAAACGCATATCGGTATCAAATTCATACAGCTTGACGTTTTTCAGTTGGCCGTCCGGACGCGCTTCGCCCACATTGAAAAAGCGCGAACCGGTGACGGTGCCCGTCAGGCC
>NZ_SPPZ01000228.1 GCF_004570525.1 Streptococcus sp. WM07
CTGATCATGTCGTAACCAGGCAACAGGTTTGCGGCTAAATCGGCATGTGGACGGTAACCAGTGTCCAAGACGGCAACCACTGTGCCTTGTCCGGTCACGCCCTCAGCCCAGGCGCCTTCGGTACCTGCACCACCAACGGACTCATAATAATGCCATTGCTGACCGTATTGAGGATCATTTGGCGCCTGCTGCGGTTGATGGAGTCTGTTTTCCTCCACAAACTCCACGCTTGGATCACTCATCAGCATCTCGACAATAGCGCGGCGGTTACGGCGTGAAGTCGGATGTAAATACTGTGCGCCGGCATCAGGTACCCGGAAAACGTGGGTGCGTGCCAGGCCCATACTGCGTACATAGGCGATCTCTAACCCGCTTTTCTCGGCAAGACTCTGCGCTCGCGCTTGCAT
>NZ_SPPZ01000229.1 GCF_004570525.1 Streptococcus sp. WM07
ATACAATTATATCTTTAAAGTTTGGTTTTTATGCTGAATTTAAAATAGTTTTTAATAGAATTAGAACTTGAAATATTTTATTTAAGGTAAGAAAATTGCAAAATTTTATAGAACAGATTCAAAAATGTGAGAATTTAAATGATTTGGAAGCCATTAGGATTTCCGTTCTCGGAAAAAAAGGTATTTTAACAGAAGGCTTTACAAAGCTTAAAGAGTTAGAAGATGGTGCAAAAAAAGAATTTGCTGCTAAACTAAATGCACAAAAAGAAATATTTAATGAGGCTTATTTAGCCAAATTTAAAGATTTGGAAAATCTTGCTTTAGAAGAAAGAATGAAACAAGATGCTTTAAATTTTAACTATTTTGATGAAAGTATTACAACAGGTGCCTTGCATCCTGTTATGAGT
>NZ_SPPZ01000022.1 GCF_004570525.1 Streptococcus sp. WM07
CTCGCTCATTCGAAGGCCAGTTGAGTTTTCCATTCTCAAACCTTTTGTACAGTAACCAAAAGCCCTGTCCATCCCAATAAAGGGCTTTGAAGCGATCTTTTCTTCCACCACAGAAAAGAAAGACTTGGCCTGAGAAGGGGTCCAATTCAAATTCCTGTTTCACTAAGTAAGCCAAGGAATCAATTCCTTGCCTCATATCTGTTTTACCAGTTATCAAATGAACCTGACCTAAATCGCATAAATTTATCCTAGTGAATGAGCGAGAATCTACCATATCAATCTCCATCCTGATGATTTATAAGATTAGTATAGCTAGATTTCTAGTTCGGTTAAAGATACCTTGTTATTGGGCGCTTACGGCGCTTACTTTGCTTACTCAGTATACACTTCTTATGACACAAACTCCCCTGCTGGATCCACGGCCAACAGGGGAGTTTTCAGATTTATAAGCTCATAAGTTCTCAAGAAAGCGAGACTTATTTTTGTGGTACTTCGAATCCTTCAACGACTGCTTCAGAGAAGTTTTCTTCAAGGATTGAAGCACAGTGATCACAGACCATAACAAGGTTTGGATTGCTATTGGTTCCAACACTTGGATCAACACGACGACAGCGTTGACATACTTGTCCTTCTGCGGCTTTAACTTCAAAAGCAACATCTTCGAAGCTAAGAGCATGTTCAGATGTTGGATCAGAGGATAGGGTCAGTTTGGAAACAATCAACAATTGTGCTAAATCTGTATTCAAGGCTTCCAAAGCAGCTGCCAATTCTGAACTTGGGTAGACAACCAATTCTGCTTCAAGTGATTTACCAATGACTTTCTCAGCACGAGCCTCTTCCAAAGCTTTTTGTGCTTGTGAACGGAAGGTAAAGAAGAGTTCCCACTGCTCTAATACCTGATCAGCATTCTCAAACCTTGTAACCTCAGGGAGATCTGTCAATTGTACAAAGTCAGCTTCTTCAAATTCAAGGTAGGACCAAATCTCTTCAGCAGTATGTGGAAGAATTGGTGTCAAGAGCTTGGTCAATTTCACAAGAATATCATAGAACACTGTTTGCATCTGACGACGCTCTAGAGATTTTGCCCCTTCAATGTACACCACATCTTTCGCAAAATCAAGATAGAAGGCAGATAAATCAACTGTTACAAAGTTTACAACTGCCTTATACACATTGAGGAAGTTGAAATCATCATAGGCCTGACGAATCGCTGCTACAACTTGATTAAAGCGAATAGTCATGTACTTATCAACAGACCGAAGTTCTTCAAAGGCAACTTGATCTTGAGTCGGATTAAAGTCAGAGGTGTTCGCAATTAAGAAACGTAGGGTATTACGAATCTTCCGGTAAGTCTCTGACACCTGGCTCAAAATATCCATGGAGATACGGACATCATTGCTTGTATCAACACTACTTACCCAAAGACGAAGGATTTCAGCACCAAACTGTTTTTCCACATCACTAGGCAAAATTGTATTTCCTAGCGATTTAGACATTTTTTCACCCTTACCATCCAAAACAAAACCTTGGGAAAGAAGCTGTTTGTAAGGTGCTACTCCATTATTGGCAACGGACGTAATCAAGGAAGAGTTAAACCAACCACGATATTGATCAGATCCTTCTAAGTAGAGATCAGCTGGATATTGAAGTTCTTCACGATTATTCAAGACTCCGTTCCAAGAACTTCCAGAGTCAAACCATACATCCATGATGTCTGTTTCCTTGGTGAAGACTCCATTCGGAGAACCTGGGTGACTATAGCCTTCTGGTAAGAGGTCCTTAGCTTCACGAGCCCACCATACTGAAGCCCCATGCTCTTCAAATAATTGAGCAACATGTTCAATAGTTTCAGCTTCCATAATAGCAGTTCCATCTTCTGCATAGAAAATTGGAAGAGGAACTCCCCAGGCACGCTGACGTGAGATAACCCAATCGCCTCGATCACGAATCATATTATAAAGACGTGTCCGCCCCCACTCCATGTGGAATTTCACTTGATCAATTTGATCCAAGATTTCTTGACGGAAATCAGATACAGATGCAAACCATTGAGGAACTGCACGCCAGATAATTGGCTTTTTCGTCCGCCAGTCAAATGGATAGGAGTGTGTGATTTCTTCTTGAGCCATCAACAAATCACCAAGTTTTTCCACTACTGTCGGCAATACCTTACCATAGAACTGACCTACAAATTCAGGACCAGCATTCTCCATCATGATTCCACGTTCATCAACTGTAACTGCTACTTCAAGACCATTGGCAACTCCAACATGGTAGTCATCCTCACCAAATCCAGGAGCCGTATGGACAATACCTGTACCTGAGTCTGTTGTAACATGGTCACCCAGAATGACCAACTCATCGACTTCTGTATCCCATGGATGTTCTGTAACAATATGGTCTAGTTCTTTACCCGTATAGCGAGCTACTACTTCTACATCTGACCAGCCGAATTTTTCTGCAAGATGATCTAGCAATTCTTCAGCAAGTACAAAATGACGGCTATCTCCTGCTACAGCAACCTTCACATAGGAAATGTCTGCTCCAACTGTCAAACCACGTGAAGCGGTGATTGTAAATGGTGTAGTTGTCCAAACAACAATATAGGTATTTGTATCCAAGACACCTTTACCATCTTTGACCTTATTGGCATAATAAAGAGAATTAGAGGTTACATCATGGTATTCGATTTCAGCTTCCGCAAGAGCAGATTCAGATGACCATGACCAGTAAACAGGTTTAGCCCCACGGTAGATGTAGCCTTTTTCAGCCATCTTTCCAAAAACACGGATTTGAGCTGCTTCATAATCTGGTGTTAAGGTCGTATAAGGATGATCCCAATCTGCAGCAACACCTAGACGCTTAAAATCAGCTTTTTGTTTTTCCACTTGTTCAAGAGCATAGTCTCGACAAAGTTTCAAATAATCGACCAAATCCATTTCCTTGCGTTTAACACCTTGTTTGGCTAAAACTTGTTCAATTGGGAGACCATGAGTATCCCAACCAGGAACATAAGGTGCATAGAAACCAGACATGGATTTAGAGCGAACGATAATATCCTTAGAAATCTTATTGAGAGAGTGACCTACATGGATATTTCCATTGGCATAGGGAGGTCCATCATGAAGAATAAAGGATGGTTTCCCTTGATTTAATTCTAGCCGTTTTTTGTAAAGTTCTGCCTTATCCCATTCCTCTTGCCAAAGAGGTTCTTTAGTTGGCAACCCAGCTCGCATTGGAAAAACTGTTTTTCCTAAATTTAAGGTCTCTTTTAATTTCATATCCAATCCTTTCTATAAAAAAACACACTTTGCCATTCCCTAAGGACGACAAAGCGTGGTACCACCTTACTTTAGTAAATTGGACTCACAGTCTCCAATTTACCCTCTTCGTCGATAACGGAACGACCCGTCCACACTTACTTAGTACATTTCAGTGTAGAGTACATGAAATGATAATCGAAACAACAGGGAATATAGGTCTCACACCAACACCTACTCGCTAGAATTGTATTGATTCAATCGTGTTTTCATGGTACTAAATCATTATAAAAGATCAACTTTTTGTTTTTCAGCCGCGTCAACTGCATCTAGAGCAGCGTTTACATCTGCAGCTAGGCCTTGGTAAGACTGTGTTTCAGCCAGTTGATTTGCTGATGCAATACGGTTTTGTAATTCTGCAACTTCAAGTGGTGAAAATTGACGAGTCATGTCAATTGGTTCCTCATGTGAAACAGCTTGGTCTTCTCCAAGAGCAGATACAACCACTTCACGGAATGCTTCATCACTCGTTTGAACATAGGTCGCTGTTGGTTGCAAAATATTTTCCCACTCTGGAGATGTAATGACACTCAATTGACTCTCTACTGCAGAACGAATTTGTTGATGGAAAATACGTGTTTTATTTTTCAACTCTTCCGTCTCAACTGCAACTTTCTTGGCATTGTCTGTAGCATGACGAAGAATTTCGTTTGCCTTAAATTTAGCATCATCCAAGAGGCGTTGAGAATCTTGTTCTGCCTGACGAATAATATTATTAGACTCATCAGAAGCTGTTTGTTTCACCTTTTCAGCTGCATCTTGCGCAATCAAAACAGATTGGCTAAGCGAATCTTTCATTTCGTCAAAATAGAGTAAGCGCTCTTCTAAATTACGAACTTGCTCATCTTTTGCAACCAACTGCCGAGTCAAGTCTTCAAATTCTCGAATCAAAATATCCAAGAAATCATCAACTTCATCTACATCATAACCACGAAACTTTGTCGTGAACGATTTATTACGGATATCTAACGCTGTCAATGCCATATTCTCTCCTTATTTACGTGCTAATATCTTTAACTCTACTTTCATTCTACCAGATTTTGAAAGACCTGTGGACTCTCCGACATAAACTCTTCCCTTACTCCTAATACTGACTCTATCACCAGCCTTTATTGGATAAGAGACATCTGTTCGTTCCTGGTAATTAACCTTTACTTTATTGGATTTAATTAATTGTGCCGCCTTACTTCGCCCTAATTGAAAAGAAGAAGCGACCAAGCGATCCAAGCGAAGGCTATCTACAAAAATGGTTTTTGTCTGAGCCTCTTCTTGAACTTGCAGTTGTTCAGATTTGGAAATCACATTCATCTTAACACCGAGACGACCAATCTTCCGAACTTCTTGGAGTACAAGTTCTACTATCGGACGTTGCATGAAAATCTGAACTTGATCTTCCCCAATTAGAATATCTCCAAAAACACGACGGTCCAAGCCTGTCTGATGAAGTAGGGATCCCAATACTTGAGGATGGGTTAGATGCCCAAATTGACTCATAAAGTCAATCGATAACAATTCTAATTCAAAATCATCAGGATTTAATTCATAATAACTAGGTGCTAAAAGAACGCGAGACTGCTCACTTGGCCATAAGTCCGCCGAATCAAACACGTTCAGTTCCCTATGACTGGCCAAATTTCTAAGTAATGAGACCTGATGCGGATTTAGAAAATCTGTCAATACCGGAATATATTGATTCTCTACCCGCTCGATCCACTCCCAAGCCTTTTCTAAAAAAAGCTGATCGCCTGCTGTTACATGTTGCGATACATTTTTTAAATTTTTTACCATGCGAAAAACAAAGCCGGAAGTACATAATCACGAATTAAATTTAGTAAAAATAAAACTGCAAAGACCGTCCAATCCAAACCAAAGAACTGAAGTGGTAAGTTTCGAAAAGGCCTTAAAATAGGACTGACGATTCTAATCAGCCAGTAGCCTAAAGGTGTCCGCAGAGCACCTGGAAACCAAGACAGAATGATGTAAGCTACCAAAGCTAAATCTAATACATTCAAGAAAAGAACGAGAGTCCGATAGATATAGTATAGGATATTCATTAGCGTCGTTTCATATCGAAATCAAATTCGATTGTTTGATTTGTTGTTCCCTCAGCTAGCTGAAGGTCTTCAACATTAATGACAACATTTGAAGGGGTTAAAAGATAAATCCCGTTTGCAACTTTTTTCAAATCTCCAGATAGAACATATCGTGCTCCATCCAAATAATCTAAACAACGACGTGCTTGAACTTCGGTCATGTATTGAAAGTCAATCAAGACACTTTCATTTTGAAGGAGAAGATCCAAAAATTTTGGAGTCTCTTCATAACGTCGTGGGTAACGAACATAAATAATGTGTTTTTCTTCCGGAGATGATTGACCATTCTGACGGGCCAATTCTTCTTGTCTCGCATGTAAATCTGTGATGTTTTGTGGTCTACTTGTATTCATAGTTTGTGTTTCTCTTTCTTCTATACTTCGGTTGACAGGCGACTTCTGAGGTAGAGAAAGGGTACCTTCAGAAGTTTTTATGTGAGGTAAACTGGATACATTTGAGAGATTCCTACGCTCTGCCTTGTCTTCCATTTGTGCCTGTATTGCTTGGTCAGTTTTGTCTGCTAAGCTTGTTTCCGAAAGAACTTCTACAGGCTCTTCCTGGAATCCGCCTTCGTCTTCAACAAACAGACCCTTTAAATAGACACCAATATTTCTAAAAAAATCGAGTACTCTGTCCATAATTTTCCTTTTGTCACTTATTCAAAAAGAAGGCTGCCAATTCGAACGAAGGTGGCTCCCTGTATGGCTGCCAACTGATAGTCTGAGGACATTCCCATACTTAACTCAGTAAACGGCATTCCTGGGATTTTTCTTTCTGCTAATTCTTGCTGCAAGATACGAGTCTGATTAAATAATTTATCAATTTCGGATGGTTCTGCTTCAGCAGGTGCCATAGTCATCAAACCAACTAATCGAATCTTATCAAAAGCAGCGATTTCTTCTAAAGCCGAATCAATATTTTCTATAAAGAAACCATGCTTGCTTTCCTCACGAGAAAGATTTACTTGTAAGAAACAAGCAATCGGTTTTTCAGCCCGTTTTTGAATTTCTCTTGCTAAAGAAACGGAATCCAAGGCATGAAAGTAGTCCACATGATTGATGACATCTTTTACTTTTCTTCTCTGTAAACTACCAATAAAATGCCAGGTAATGGGAAGGTCAGATAACTTATCTTTTTTAGCAAGAAATTGAGGGACACGGTTTTCACCTAAGTGGTGAAAACCAGTCTCCTCAACAAGTTGTCGTGTAACATCTGCATCCACATATTTTGTAACCGCAATAATCTGACATTCTCTTGCTGGATTAACACTTTTTCTAACCGCCTCCGTTACTTCTTCCTTAACGAGTTGGGCTTGTTTTTGAAAATTCATTTTAACGATTCCGGAAAAATGGTGGTGTTTCTAGCTCATCATCATCTAAATCATTTTGTTCTTGATAACGCTCTACACTAGAACCTGTTGGTGTTTCAGTTTGACGTGTAATCTGATCACGACGAAGATCCCAATTTCCAAATGGTGAAATAGCTGGCGCTTCACTTGGACGAGGACGACTTGAAATCGGCATATCTACTGATTCATTCAAATCATAGGCGCGATCAAATTGACCTTGATTTGCTTGAGCTTGTTTAGGCTCAGGGCGACTAGGAGTTCCTGATACACCAGCCACCTGCTCAACTTTATCTTGACGAACGCCTGTTGCGACAACAGTAACGCGAATCTCGCCTTCCATATTTGGATCAATGGAGGTTCCCAACCAGATATTAACACCATGACCAGCGGCTTGATTCACAATTTCAGATGCTTCTTCAGCCTCTGTCAAAGCCATATCCATACCACCAGTCACGTTGACAATAACATCCTCGGCACCATCAATTGTGGTTTCCAACAGTGGTGAGTAGATGGCTTTACGAGCAGCTTCCATCACCCGCTCTTCACCTGTTCCAATTCCGATTCCCATAAGGGCATTCCCCTTATTAGCCATAACCGTTTTTACATCCGCAAAGTCAAGGTTAATCAAACCAGGATTGGTAATCAAATCTGTAATTCCTTGAACACCTTGTCGAAGAACATTATCAGCTTCACTAAGAGCTTCCATCAAAGGGGTTTTCTTATCAACAATTTCAAGAAGATTATTGTTAGAGATAATCAAAAGTGTATCAACATGTTCCCGCAATTGATTAATTCCCTCAACTGCAAAATTCCCACGTTTACTTCCCTCAAAACCGAATGGACGAGTGACAACACCTACTGTCAAAGCACCTAGCGTTTTTGAAATACGAGCGATTTCAGGGGCTGCACCGGTTCCTGAGCCTCCACCCATTCCAGCAGTAATAAAGACCATATCGGATCCTGAAAGTGCTTCGTTTAGGACTTCTTCACTTTCAAGTGCTGCTTCACGTCCAACCTCCGGTTGTCCTCCAGCACCTAAACCACGAGTCAATTTTGGACCCAATTGGATAACTGTTTCTGCCTTAGAACTGCTTAGGGCTTGAACATCTGTATTCGCTGCAATAAATTCTACACCAGCGACTCCTTCATCAATCATACGGTTAATGGCATTTCCGCCACCACCTCCGACACCAATTACTTTAATTACTGCACCTTGTGCTGCAGCTGCGTCAAATGAAAATGACATCTTGTTTCTCCTTAATCAAACATTGAATTTAACAGTCCACGGACCCGATCTCCAAACTTACCGGTAGTATTTTCTTTTTTAACAGGAATCTCTGCATCTATTTCAGGCAATTCCTGAGTCGTATGTGTTGGTTGAGGTTGTTGGACTGGTTCAGGACTAACTTGAACTTGTGGCTGTTGCACAGGTGCTACTGCAGCTTTGGGACGAAATGCAATCGTTCCTTGTTGTGGACGAGTAAATTCGCCATGAACTGCTGCTTGAGCCAATTGATCCACTTCAGTCATATTTCCTGCATACTCTGCCAATGAAATAACATTCGCAAAAGCTGGATTTCGAATTCCAATTTGGTTCGGTACAAATAACTTCACAGGAACTTCAAAAATCTCCTGTGCCAATTCTACAATACCTGGTAGAATAGCTCCACCACCTACAATGACAATCCCTCCAGGGAGGTCTAGTAAATGATGTCTTTCAAGATTTTGCTTAACCTGATCAAAGATATGACGAACACGAGCAGAAATGATTTCTGCTAAATATTTTTCTGTGACTTCAACTGGTTCTACTTCACCAATAACATCTACTTGGAAACTATCATGAGCACTTGAAAGAGAGGGATAGGCTTCCCCGTAATTCATTTTTAATCCTTCTGCAGTTGCTTGAGAAGTTCTTAATACCTTGGAAATATCTTTCGTAACGTATTCTCCACCCTCTTGATAGATGTGGGTAAACTGAAGCTCTTGATTTTTAACTGCAGCTACAGTGGTTTGACCACCTCCCATATCGATAACAGTCGCACCAAATTCCCGTTCACCTTCATTCAAAACAGATTTACTCATAGCAAGTGGAGAAATTACAATATTATCTAATTTCAGACCTGCCCGTTCCACTGTTTTGCGTAAGTTATGAAGAATAGTTCGTGGACCAGTATAAAGAAGCCCACGCATTTCTAAACGAGTCCCCATCATACCTCGAGGATCTCGAATCCCTTGGAAACCATCCACAATAAACTCTTCTGGTACAAAGGTAATAACCTCACGATCTGGGTTCATGCTCTTAGTCACTGCAGACTCTACCACATTTACCACATCCATATCGGTAATTTCTTTGGTTTCATTGGTAACCGGAATCATACCTTGTGTTGGCTCAATTTTCAAAAGACTTGCAGGTAAGCCGACATTAACCGTTGCAATCGAAATGCCTGCCTTCTCTTCTGCCTGATCAATGGCTTTTTTGATGGCAGTGGCTGCAGCTTCGATGTCGACTACGATTCCATCCTTAACACCAGCACTTTTTGCATTGCTGACACCAATGACATTCATTTCTTCATTGATATATTCGGCAACCAACACCTTGATGGAACTAGTCCCAATATCTAATCCTGTAAAGAAGCCATCTCTAGCCATTACATACTTCCTCTCTTCTCATACAATCTTCAATCAACTTGAACACTTTTAAGCGTGCTAATCACCGTACATTATAACACAAATACACGAAAATAAAAGATTTTTTCTATTAATTTTGAGTTACAGTTGTGAGGGCTCCGCCTTGATTAACAGCCATCTCTAAACCAGATTCTTGTGCTGTCTTTTCATCACTGGTCATTGGATACCCATAAGCACCTGCCTCCATATCAATCATGGTAGGCTCTTGCAAGTTTTTAACAATCGAAGGATAGTAGGTTAATTTCCGACTCAGTTCAGATAATGGAACCAAAACCTGATGCCCATCTCTCATCGTTAGAGTAACCAAATCTTCTGAGGCTTTAGAGGCACTCGATTGGATTTCCTGAATATTCTCCCGTACTTCCTGATTTAATTGCAATAGCTGTTCGCTCAAAATTGGATATAACTCTTCATCTGCCAATTGAGTTCGAATAGCATCGCTTGGCATTTCATTTTCCGCAACTTCTTCATCTACTTTTTGACCATTAGCCAAAATCGGAAAAGCTTTCTGATTCTCTATCTGATAAGCAACAATCGCATACTCTTCAATTTGGATTGGGAAAGTCGTTGGAAACTGGTAGCCAACCGAAACCTGCCGTACCCAAGGACTGGCTTTCTGAATACGCTTCGCCAAATTCTTTCGGTTCGTCAGAACTGTTATCGTATAATCTCTTTCATCCACCTTCGTCGCAGCTATAACCTTAGCCTGGTCCTGATGGTTACTGCCTGAAACTGTGAACTGTTTCATTTTCCCGTAAGGACTAATAAAATATGCTGAAATGACTGTCAAAAACATAAAGAAAAGAAAGACAGGAATTAGCCGAGCTAAATGACGGCGAGCTTTCCGAGTCTGCTCTCGGTTCTCTTGTTTTTGGATTTTTCGAGCTTGACGCTGGTTTTGTTTAGCTTGCTTCTGAGCCTGTCTTTTTGCTCGTTGTGCTTGACGTTTTTGAAGCTGAACTGCTTTTTTGGCTTGACGTGCAGAATCTGCCAGACTCACTTGTTCCTGTTTCTGGCGAGCAATGGATTGAATTTTCTGCTCTTCTTCTAAAATTTCTTTAGCCATTGGATCCACAATCCGACCTAGACGCTGATTAATATTCCGTTGCCGTTCACGTTCTGCCCGAATCCTCTCAGTATCTTGAGCCGCTTGATATTCTCGGTTTCTCCTTTCCCATTCTTCGCGATGAGAGGAACCTTTTTTATCCTCGTCAGACATCAGTGGCCTCCTTTATCAATCTCATTCATCAATACTTGGTAAAAAGCATCCAGACTAATCAAATCCACACTTTGAGCCATAGCATCTTGGAAAGCTTCAGAATTTTCTTGCACCTGGGTAATAGTTGCTTGTAATGTCTCCAAGTTTAAATCTGGCTCTTGAATGGTCAGACTGTAGCCTTTTTTCTCAAAGTAGGCCGCATTTTCCAACTGATCTCCGCGACTCGCTTCTTTCCCCAAGGGAACAATGATATGGAGTTTCTCCAAAGCGACCAGTTCAAACAAGGTATTCGATCCCCCCCTTGTAATCACCAAATCTGCTAATTCCAATAGATCTCGATACGTTTCACGCGCAAAAGCTAAACGATAGAGCCCAGGACTAGACTCTTCCAAGTCTTTATGCCCTGTCAAATTAATAATATTATAGGCAGCCAAAAGAGATTCTCGATTTTGATCTACAAACTCATTAAAAACCTTGGCTCCTCCGGATCCGCCGATAAAAAGGAGAGTTTTCTTCTCAGAATCAAAGAGTTCTCCAGCCATCTTTTGTATCTCACTTGAGAGGTTGTGATATCCCTTTTCCACCTTGGAAATAGCACCCACATGCTCTGCACGGGTATACTCTCCTTCCAATTGAAAAGTCGAGAAGAGACGCTTCGAAAACTTATAGGCAATTTTATTGGCTAAGCCCATGGTCAAGTCTGACTCATGAATGTAGACTGGAATTCCTAGTAATTTAGCTGCAACTACAGGTGGAACAGATACAAACCCCCCCTTAGAAAATAGAGCTTGGGGACGAATTTTCAAAAGGTAAAAGAAGGATTGGAGCACTCCCCAAGCAACTTTAAATACATCCCAAAGGTTCTGCCAAGAGAAATAGCGACGTAATTTTCCAGTTGCTATCGAGTGGAATTGGACATTTAACCCACTTTTTTCTAATTGTTCAAATTCAATTCCTTTACGATCCCCAATATAGTGGACTTCCCACCCGTTAGCGATAAACTTCGGAATCAGAAGTAGGTTCAAGGTCACATGACCCACTGTTCCTCCCCCCGTAAAGACGATTTTTTTCATGTTTATTCTAACTCCTTCACTGCTTTTAGGAAGACTTCCCCTCGTTCTTCAAAGTTCTTATACATATCCCAACTAGCATTAGCTGGACTGAAGAGAACAACATCTCCTTTTTGAGCCAGGTCAAAGGCTATGTTAGTTGCCGCTGCTACTTCTGAAGCAGGGTAGCTTGCAACCCCTGCTTCTTTAGCTAAGACTTCTAAACGAGGAGCGACTTGCCCTAATAGAACCATGGCCTTCAATCCATGAATATCCGGAAGTAACTCACTCAAGTCATTGCCCCGATCCAAACCACCAGCAATCAGAATGACCTTGGAATTGTCAAAACCAGACAAAGCCTTCTGCGTCGCTAAAATATTCGTGGACTTGCTATCGTTGTAGAAACGGATTCCGTTGATTTCGCCAACTTCCTGCAAACGATGCTTAACCCCTGAAAAAGTCGATAATGCACGCGTAATAGCCTCGTTCTCTACTCCTAATTGCTTAACCACCAAGATTGCTGCTAAGGCATTCTCAACATTGTGCTCCCCTGGGACCCCTAGTTCAACGGCTGGCATAATCCGTTCACCCTTATATACTAAATGTCCCTCGTCCAAGTAAGCCCCATCAACTTTTTCCTTAGTTGAAAAGACAAGAACTTGTGCCTGTGTTTCCTTCGCCAAGTCCTGGCTAAGGGCTTGATTCCAATTCAGAATTAAGAAATCATCTGCTGTCATTTGAGATTGGATAGCCCATTTAGCATCCCTATACTCTTCAAACGATTCGTGGTAATCCAGATGGCTTGGCAAAATATTATTAATTACTGCAATATGGGGATGGAAACTCTCTACTCCCATCAATTGGAAACTGGACAATTCCATCACCACCTGCTGCTCTTCTGTAACTTCAGGTAAAACTTCAGAAGCTGGGTAACCGATATTGCCCGCCAAAACTGGTTGACGCCCAGCTTCTTCCAAGATTGCTGCTACCATCATGGTTGTCGTTGTTTTCCCATTGGAACCAGTGATTCCAATAATAGCGTGAGAATACAAACGACTAGCCACTTCTACTTCGGTCCAAATAGGGAATCCAAGTTCCTTTGCCCGGACTACCATAGGGTGACTATAGGGAATTCCAGGATTTTTAACCATTAGGTCAAAGCCTTCATCTAGAAGTTCCAAGGGATGCCCCCCCGCTACTACTCGAATACCTTTTTCTAACAATTCCTGCGCCTGAGGACTATCCTCTAGGGCCTGCCCTTCATTAACAGTCACATTAGCTCCAAACCGATCCAAGAGCAAAGCGACTGCTCTACCTGACCGCGCTAAACCTAATACTAATACATTTTTTCCCGTAAATTCATTCACTTGCATCATATACTCGCTCCTTAACACAGTCTATTTTACCATTTTTCGAGCAAAAAACTCCCCAAGCTGCTAGACAACTTGGGGAAAAGCTTATTTTGGATTCCTAGGGAAAACCCTATTCCAATTGATTGTCGGGATAGGAATCGGTGGTTTATCCCCACCCTTAATAGACAAACGCCGTAAATCCTTAAGAGAGAAATAGGCTAGGGCCAACATGCCCGCCCAAATAAAGATCTCTCCTGGAATACGAAAGAATTGAACGATTCCCACACCTAAAAGAATCATCAAGAGGACTCCGAGTAGTACGAGACTAACAATATTAAAAGTCCCTTTAATGCTCGAAGGAGCAGCAAAAATATAAAATAGCAGAATCAAAATAATAATGATCATGTAAAGCATATTTTTGAACTCCTTCTAAAAGGCTTTTATTCAGCCGCTGCTAATTTCTTTTTCTTATTGGCTTTTTCCCGCTCAGCCTTGTTCAGAATTTGTTTCCGAAGGCGGATTGATTCAGGGGTTACTTCCATGTACTCATCATCGTTAAGGAATTCCAAAGATTCTTCCAAAGTGAGGATACGTGGCGTTTTAATGACAGAGGTTTGATCCTTAGTAGCTGAACGGACGTTCGTCATCTGTTTAGCTTTCGTAATGTTCACAGTCAAATCGTTCTCACGTGAATTTTCCCCAATAATCATTCCTTCATAAACCTCAGTACCTGGATTTACAAAGATAGTTCCCCGTTCTTCAATAGACATAATTGAATACGTTGTTGCTTTACCAGCATCAATAGAGACAAGAGCTCCACGGTGGCGACCTCCAATATCACCAGCAATGGCAGGTAAATATTGATCAAAGGTATGGTTCATGATTCCATAACCACGGGTCATAGACAAGAACTCAGTTGAATAACCAATCAATCCACGTGCTGGTACCAGGAAGACCAAACGAGTTTGGCCATTACCAGTCGCAATCATATCCAACATCTCACCCTTGCGTTCCGATAAACTTTGAATTACGGAACCTTGGTATTCTTCTGGAGTATCAATTTGTACACGTTCAAATGGCTCCATCTTGACACCATCAATTTCTTTGATGATAACCTCTGGACGAGATACTTGCAACTCATAGCCTTCGCGACGCATCGTTTCAATCAAAATTGACAAATGCAATTCTCCACGACCAGATACAATCCACTTGTCCGGTGAATCAGTCGGATCAACACGAAGGGATACGTCTGTTTGCAATTCAGCCAAAAGGCGCTCCTCTACTTTACGAGACGTCACCCATTTACCTTCACGACCAGCAAATGGTGAATTGTTAACCAAGAAAGTCATTTGAAGAGTTGGCTCATCAATTCGAAGAACTGGCAGTGGTTCAACTGCATCAACTGGTGTAATGGTCTCACCCACAAAGATGTCTTCCATACCAGATACAGCAATCAAATCTCCAGCTTTTGCCTCTGTAATCTCACGACGCTCCAGTCCAAAGAAACCAAAGAGTTTGGTTACACGGAAGTTCTTCGTTGTTCCATCCAATTTGGATAAGGTAACCTGATCTCCAACCTTAATTTGTCCACGGAAAACGCGACCAATTCCGATACGACCAACAAAGTCGTTATAATCTAACAAGGAAACTTGGAATTGAAGGGGTTCTTCTGAATTATCAACTGGTGCAGGAATGTGATCGATAATCGTATCAAAGATCGGAGCCATCGTTTTCTCCTGATCTGCTGGATCATCAGACAAGGAAGAAGTTCCATTGATTGCAGAAGCATACACCACTGGAAACTCCAATTGGTCATCATCCGCACCCAACTCAATAAAGAGTTCCAAAACTTCATCTACAACTTCAGCTGGACGAGCAGAAGGTTTATCGATTTTATTAACCACCACGATTGGCGTCAAGTTTTGTTCTAAAGCTTTTTTCAAAACGAAACGGGTTTGAGGCATGGTTCCTTCATAGGCATCCACAACCAAAACAACACCGTCAACCATTTTCATAATCCGTTCAACTTCTCCACCGAAGTCCGCGTGACCTGGTGTGTCCATAATGTTGATACGAACACCGTCGTAAGCAACGGCCGTATTTTTAGCAAGGATGGTAATTCCACGCTCTTTTTCAAGGTCGTTGGAGTCCATAGCGCGCTCAGACAATTCAGTCCGTGCATCCAATGTTTCTGATTGTTTTAATAACTCATCCACCAAGGTTGTTTTCCCGTGGTCAACGTGGGCAATGATTGCGACGTTACGGATATCTTTTCTTAATGTTGACATGATTTCCTCAAATCTTTATAGTTTATCCAAAATATTATACATGAAATAGAATTTAGTGACAAGCCATGCCTATCGAGAAAGGGTTTTCCCAATGAAACTAAAAAAGAGGGATCCCCCTCTTTCCTATCAATTCACATTTTCCTTTACTTTTCCATTCCATGCTTCAAGGCCTCCGGCCAATAAATAAAGCTTCCGATATCCTTGCTTGTGAAGGTAGAAAATAGTATTGGTCACTGATGGCCCCCGGTTATTGTCATAGAGCAAAATCGGCTTTGTTTTGGACAAAGCAGCCAAGCTCTGTTTGACTTGATTAGCGGGGATATTGCGAGCCCCTAAAATATGTTTCTTACGAAATGCCTCGGGTTCACGAACATCAATCAGTTGACTACTGCGGATCATAGCCGCAAATTCCGCATTTTCTACCAAATTAGCTGCACGACGTAATCGCCAATAATTAAATCCCATCCAAGCTAAAAATCCAAGTAGTACTATTAAAAAACCAATCATTCGTCTCTCTTCTCCTTTTCTTCAAGATAAGCTAGTTCTTCCTGATGTTCTTTTTTTAAAACCAGTTGAGCTTGGATATAATCCAAGCGGTCCATAATACCAGCATCATAGAGTCGTTCCAACTCTATTTGTGCCAGCTCAATATCATAGAGTCGTTTGCCCATATAAATTACGAGGCCATAGCCCTTCAAAAATTGCTGAACATCATAAAAATTTTTCATAGGCTTAGTCTACTATAATTTAATCCCCCTCGCAAGATTTGCTGGTACTTTTCGAATAAAGAAATATGACAAGTTTCGTAATCTTCATCCTGGGTACCAGTATAGCTTCTTTTTTAACCGCTTGGGCCGATCGCTATCCTAAGTCTATCCTCTATCCTCCTAGCCATTGCCAGACCTGTATGACACCCTTAAACTGGTGGGACTTAATCCCCATCCTTTCCTACAGCTACCTACGAGGAAACTGCCGTAACTGTCAGTCAGCAATTCCCTTATCCAATCTAGCAAATGAAATACAAGGGGGAATCTTCGCCTACTCGTGTTGGCAAAACTGGCTAAGCCCTTCTTGGACTTTCTTCCTATTTATGAGTCTTATGCTCAGTCACTTCGATCGTAAGTCCTGCTCCTTTCCCCTTTGCTTCTGGAGTATCCCTCACTGTTTCCTAACCCTAATACTAGGGCTGCAGTATTCCCCTTTCTTCCTCCTCTGCATGCTCATTTTTTATATCTTCCCTTGGGGGATAGGGGCAGGTGACTGGGCCTATCTAGCAAGTCTAAGCCTACTACTTCCCCTCAATGCCTTGCTTATCATCCTCCAGCTTGCTTCCTGTCTCGCTTTAATCGATTATTGGAGTAAAAAAAGAAAGGGAGCTTTGCCCTTTCTTCCCTTTTTACATGATGCCTGCCTGATTTGGTTATTATGGTCTCATTTTTCTTTCATCTAACAATAAATACGTTCGATAGGCTAGGTAAGCACCAAGCGTATTGGTCCAGAGATCATCAATTTCAAAGACTCGGTTAAAATCCCAAAGATAATCCACCAACAACTGGGTCAACTCAATGGACAAAGAAAGTAAAAATCCCAAGAGTAACGCTCTTTTAGCTGTTCTCAAGCAAGGCTTCAAGATTAAACATCCCAACACCAGGGGATAGAGTAAAAAAACATTCATGATATTTTGGACAATAATCTTGACAGCATGTAGTAAGCTGGTAGCCTGACCTAAATTCCAAAAACTATTGAAGGGAATTAATAGAAAAGCTAATCGCTCCTGATAAAAGACACCAGGTGTAGGTAAAGCTGGATTCTGATTTTGTGGACTAAAACAAACTAGTAGGATGACCACAGCATAGACTATCACTAACCAAAACCAAAATATCCGCGACTGCAGAAGCTTGCTCACAGATTATCCACCTTCCTGCTTTTTACGAATGGAGAAGTGACGATTACCTGTTTTTTTCCGAGGTCGGTAGGAATCCTTTTGGGCCTGTGACCGCTTATCCCGCCATTCCCTTGGCTTTTTCTTGGATTTGGATGGATAAACAGGGTGGACATTTTCTAGTACAAAATAGGGTGCCCCAAAACTACAGTATTCCAAAAGATAATCTTCTAACCGAGAAATCTTAGACCACCCCTGATCTGCTCGCTTATCACGATAAAATCCTTTCAAGCGCAATTGATCATTACTCCAATCTCCGACGATAAAATCAAATTTCAATAATAAATGAGAAAATCGTTGACTAAAGCGTTCCGGATCAAAAGCAGCTTTATGGTCCGTCAAAAGCGTAAACAATAACTCATCCGCTTCTACAAGATCTCCTCTCCTTATAAACTGAGGTCCTGGAAAGCGATTGTAATTATAGAGTTCTGGATCAATATCCTTACGCATAAGCTCCTCCTTTAGTTCTTCCCTTTGGTATCTTCTAAATACTTGATAGCATCATCGAGAGTTTTAACAGGAACAATCTTCATAGATGTCCCTAATTCCTTAGCGGTTTCCTTGGCTTCTTCCGCATTGGATTTGGCCTGCGGATTAGCCTTCTTTTCTTCGTCTGTTAGGGGGTTGTCTGGAACAAAGAAGATTTCTGCACCAGCTTCATGAGCCGCAACTACTTTCTTATCTGCTCCACCAATCTCACCAACCTTCCCATCCTCACTAATGGTACCTGTTCCTGCAATAACACGTCCATCACGTAAGTCTGGATCTGCAAGTTGAGTATAAATCGCTAAAGAGAACATCAGTCCAGCACTAGGACCTCCAATACCTTCGGTTGAAAATTCAATAGGGATATCACTTTGGACCTCGGTCCGGTCAATCAGACCAATCCCAATTCCATTTTTTCCATTCTCTAGCTTAATGATTTTCCCCTGTTCAGAACGTTTGTCTCCTTGGTCTTCAAACTCTACGCTGACTTCATCGCCAATTTTCAATTTACCAACATAATCAATCAACTCTTGAGAACTTTTGAAAGTTTTACCATTAACACCAGTCACCGTATCACCAAGATGCAGAATATTTTTAAAAGTGGAATCCTCAGCTAAGCTCAGAACATAAACCCCTAAAAATTTCATGTCAATCTCTTTTTGGGCCTTGGTCAATCCCTGGTATTTGGCGAAATTTTGAGACGTTTGCATGTAAAATTGATTAATCCGTTGATACTCTTCATCACTAGCACCCCCCGTCAAATCGGCGGCTGGAATAATATCTGTATAAGGCGTTAAACCTGCATATAGCATTAGAGGTAAGTTAGCTCGAATCACCCCAATCGTCACAAACTGGTATTCTCCATCCGCTTGATCTTCTTCCTTGTTTACCCGTAAAACAGAGCTAACAGCATCTGAGCCACCCGGAACCTCAATATAGTAAGGCAGCGGAATCCAGAAGGAAACAATCAATAATCCTAAAAGCACTACAGGCAGCAGCCAAAGTTTCCTAGCTTTATTTTTTATTTTCATATTTTTTCAACACCATTCCAAGCACCGGGGTCGGTACATAATCTGAAATATCTCGCTTAAAATGAATTAGTTCCCGCATACGACTGGAGCTAATAGGAGCCAAATCTGGTTTGGCCATCAAATAAAGGGTTTCGAGTCCCTGTGTCAAGCGGCGATTAAAATAATCCATATTGGCCTCATAACCAAAATCCTCTGAATTTCGTAAACCTCGGAAGAGAACATCGATTTCTAACTCTCTCGCAACATCCGCCAAAAGTCGATCTTCAACAAGAATAATTTCTACATTAGGGAAATTCTCCAAAGACTCTTGTAAAACTTGGAGGCGTTCTTCCATCGTAAAAAAGCCTGCCTTATTTGGATTCACAAAAATTCCTACATAAAGGACCTCTACCAAAGCAGCAGCTCGTCCTATGATATCCATATGTCCCTTGGTTAGAGGATCAAACGAACCAGCATATAACCCCTTATTGACTTTCATAAATGGTTACCTTTGAAATTCCGTAGACTTTCTCTTTCCACTTGTAATTCGCTCCTATAGAATCAGGAAGATCAACTCCCTTATCTGTTTCACAAACAATTAGAGCACCAGAAGCCAGGAGTTCCCGCTGTTCTAACCCTAAAACTGTCTGCACAATAGTCTCCTTGGCATAGGGAGGGTCCAATAAGACCAAATCAAAGGACTGGTTCAGCTGAACTAAGGCACGCTTAGCCTCCATCTTCAGCAACTGAAAACGAGAAGCCTCCTTGGTCATCTCAATATTGGCTGCTACAATAGCCTGAGCACGACGATCCTTTTCAACAAGGACAGCCTGATCCATCCCACGTGAAATAGCTTCAATGGCTAAAGAGCCCGAACCGGCATACAAATCCAAAACCCGGCCCCCATCAAAATAGGGACCGATCATACTGAAAATGGCCCCTTTTACCTTATCTGTTGTCGGCCGAGTTGTCTGCCCAGCCAGGGTCTTAAGTGGTCGCCCACCAAACTTTCCTGCTACTACTCTCATACTTGTTATTATACTCCATTTTATCTGTTTTTTACAAGATTCCACATAACATAGACCATAAAGTCACAAAAGGTCCTGTTCGATTGGTGCTTGAACAGGACCCTTCAATTTTTGAGCTAAAAAACTAGTTTCGAAAGGGATGGAAAAACATAGCCATTCTCAATCCGAGCCAGCTCCCTAATTGTTAATTCAGCTTCGTCTCCACAAACATCCGCTTGTGTCAAATCTTTATTGAGTCGAAGGCTACGAATCTTATTCCCAATTTTCTTCTTTAGTTCTATATCTCTATCTTTCGTCATATACTACTTTAATCTCCCTAAATTCATTATAGCACATAAAACGTAGTTTTTAAGAGTATCCCGTTTGACAGATTCAAACCTCATTTTTCTCAAGTAAAAAATATTTTCGCTACTTTTAGGATTTCTCTAATTCCTCCAAAAATCGCTGGGGTATTTACATTGGACGCGTATCTAAATCGCTTTATTTCCTATGGAATATGTATCCTGCCCTCGGCAATGACGCTGATTCCAACTTCCAATAAATCTGCATTAAATCCAGAATATAGGAGCTATAACCAGATAAAGTTGCTCTCATATTTACTAACCACCAAAGCTCGTCCCCAATCAGTATCCAAAATGGTTTGAAGCATGGCTACCTTGTAACGGGAAAATTTTATAAAAGGAACTTGTAGGTCTTCCAGTTGTTGTAGAAAGTCTTAACAATCCTGTTCAAATTGAGGACGATTCAGCCGAAAGGGCTGAAATCCCTCTTCCTGCAAAAAAGCAAGAATAGTCTCAAAATCTAGGCCAACCAGTAGGGAATGGTGGCGGTTTTTTAAGCGACTATTGTTTCGTATATCATCTTCCATATCTTCTGTAAGATAGTCATCAACATAGGCCACTTCTGTTCAATCAGACCAAGGGACTGGGGTGGGCAGGCTACGTCCATAATCATAATTAATGAGACGAGCATGACCCGTCACTTCATCAAATACCACAGCATAATTTCCAGCGTTGGTATGCCTATCTTGATTTAAAGTCAAAATATCCAAGGCAATTTGATCCCGTAAGAATGCACGCGCCTGTGCTTCATCAATTCTATCAAAAGAAGAATAGAGCTGGACCAAGTAATGAAACCGCTCCAAAGGTGGACTATCGACTATTTTTGCTGCAAAGGTCTCCAGATCAACAAGTACCTTTCGCTCCCGTTGTCTGGGATCACTGAGAATCCAGTCTACTTCGGTTTCTTTTGTCAACAGTGGAGACAGTGTTCCCGATTGAACCGTCTTACCATCATCAATGAGTAGAAACTAATAGCGAGCATGGCTCTTTTTATCCAAGTCTGATAGATTATCTATCAAAATAGAAACCAAAGTCTCGGCTACTGAAGAATAACTGGAGTCATAATTACCAAGCTCCCAGTCGTCACCAAATTCTGGGTTGACGTTATCGCGTTTCACTATGACCGCTTTTCCTTCATGTAAAAATACATCCTTATGTTGATTACCTTTGAGTAAATTATCTCCGAAAATCTCATGATGTTCTAAGACTAACGTTCCATTTAAAATATGAGTTTCCTTTAAAGTCAGATGACCATTCTCCTTAGGAATATCTAAGGTGAGATAGGGTTCTTTAGCAGAAAAAGCTGTTCCTGAGGAAATCTTCTGTAAGAGTTCTTCCAAACTTCGATTGCCAGTCCGATAATTGGTACGTAATAGATAATTTCATTCTGCTTCTAAACCAACATAGGTCTGCTTATTTTCTGGAAATATCAGACGAGCCAAAGGTCCCTTTGGATGAGACTGGCCATTTTCCAATATTGGCTGAGCCGTTTTTTCTTCATGATTAACCTCAAAGGTCATCACCGAATGTTTCCCTAATATCCATCGCAACTTCATAAGCACCTCCTGACAGAAAAACCCGCTAGCACTTGCTAGCGAGCTGTTCTATTTTAGACCAATTTTTTCATTTCTGCAATCCGTTCTTGGGTTGCATCAAATTTAGCTTGATAATCGGCTTGTTTGTCTTTTTCTTTTTGAACGACTTCTGGTTTCGCATTGGCTACGAAGCGCTCGTTGCTCAATTTTTTAGCAACCATGTCGAGTTCTTTTTGCCATTTAGCCAGTTCCTTATCCAGACGTGCCAATTCCTCTTCAACATTGAGCAAGTCCGCTAATGGGAGGAAAATTTCAGCCCCTGAAATAACCGCACTCATGCTGAGTTCTGGTGCTTCCAAGTCAACCCCAATTTCCAAGTGCTCTGGATTGGTGAAGCGCTTGATGTAGTTGACATGCGCTTGGAAGAAGCCTTGCAAACTCGCATCTTTTGTTTTAATCAAAATACTAATGGGCTTAGACGGAGCTACGTTAACCTCAGCCCGTGCATTGCGAACAGTCCGAATCAAGTCCTTGAGGCTTTCAACACCAGCATGCGCTTCCTCATTGACGAAGCTCGAATTAGCTACTGGGTATGCTGCATGAACAATGCTCCCTTCTGCATATTGTCCATAGATTTCCTCAGTCACAAATGGCATGATTGGATGCAAGAGTCGCATGATTTGATCCAAGGTGTATAGAAGAACGGAACGTGTCACGACTTTTCCAGCCTCATCTTCACTGTAAAGAACTTCCTTAGTCAACTCAACATACCAGTTGGCAAACTCTTCCCAGATAAAGTTGTAGAGAATATGCCCAGCTACACCGAATTCAAATTTTTCAAAGTTGTCAGTGACTTTGGCAATCGTTTCATTCAGATTATGCAAGATCCAACGATCCGTTACATTGCCAGCTTGACCGCTCGCAACCTTTTCAACCTGCTCGCGTGCAGCTTCCAGACTAAGTCCCTCATTATTCATCAAAATATAACGAGAAATATTCCAAATTTTGTTAATGAAGTTCCAAGAAGCATCCATCTTCTCATAGGAGAAGCGAACATCTTGTCCAGGGGCAGAACCATTTGAGAGGAACCAACGAAGGGCATCGGCACCATATTGATCAATGATATCCATTGGGTCAATTCCATTCCCTAAGGACTTGGACATCTTACGCCCCTGCTCATCACGAATCAATCCATGAATAAGGACGTTCTTAAATGGCTGACGGCCGGTAAACTCAAGAGATTGGAAAATCATCCGAGACACCCAGAAGAAAATAATATCATAACCCGTTACCAGAGTTGAAGTTGGGAAATAGCGTTGGAAATCGGCAGATTCTGTATCTGGCCAGCCCATGGTTGAGAAAGGCCATAGAGCAGAAGAGAACCAAGTATCCAAGACATCCTCATCTTGAACCCAGCCTTCTCCCTCTGGGGCTTCTTCACCCACATACATTTCACCAGCTTCATTATACCAAGCTGGAATTTGGTGTCCCCACCACAATTGACGAGAAATCACCCAGTCATGAACATTTTCCATCCATTGAAGGAAAGTATCGTTGAACCGTGGTGGATAAAACTCAACTTTATCCTCTGTATCTTGGTTAGCAATGGCATTTTTAGCCAGTTGATCCATCTTGACGAACCACTGGGTAGATAGACGAGGCTCTACTACCGCACCTGAACGCTCAGAGTGACCAACAGAATGAACACGTTCCTCAATCTCAACTAAGGCCCCTAACTCTTCCAATTTGGCAACAACCGCTTTACGAGCCTCAAAGCGATCCATACCAGCGAACTCACCAGCTAGTTCATTCATGGTTCCATCGTCATTCATCACGTTAACCTGTGGTAAATCATGGCGTTGACCAACAAGGAAGTCATTCGGATCGTGGGCTGGAGTAATCTTAACGACTCCTGTTCCGAATTCTGGATCAGCGTGTTCATCCGCCACAATTGGAATTTGCTTGTTCACAATCGGCAAAATGACATTCTGACCAATCAAATCCTTATAACGTGGATCTTCAGGGTTAACTGCAACAGCTACATCACCAAACATGGTTTCCGGACGAGTCGTCGCAACCTGAAGGGCGCGTGAACCATCTTCCAACATATAGTTCATATGGTAGAAGGCTCCTTCAACATCCTTGTGAATAACCTCAATATCAGAAAGAGCTGTGCGGGCCGCAGGATCCCAGTTGATGATAAATTCACCACGATAGATATAACCTTTTTTGTACAAGTCCACAAACACTTTTCGTACAGCTTGGGATAAGCCCTCATCCAAGGTAAAGCGTTCTCGACTATAGTCTACAGACAAACCTAATTTGCCCCACTGCTCCTTGATAGTGGTCGCATACTCATCCTTCCATTCCCAGACCTTATCCAAGAATTTTTCACGTCCAAGATCGTAACGGCTAATCCCTTGTTCCCGCAAACGCTCTTCAACTTTAGCTTGCGTCGCAATCCCCGCATGGTCCATTCCTGGTAACCACAAGGTATCATAACCCTGCATCCGTTTTTGACGAATAATAATATCTTGTAGGGTTGTATCCCATGCATGCCCTAAATGCAATTTACCCGTCACGTTTGGTGGTGGAATCACAATCGAATAAGGCTTAGTCTCCGCATCTCCGGATGGTTTAAAAGCTTCCGCTTCAAGCCACTTAGCATAACGACCAGCCTCAACCTCGGCTGGATTGTATTTAGTTGATAGTTCTTTCATTTTAGTTCTCCTCTTTTAGCCTTGATATAATCACGAATCAATGGATCAAATCTTTTTAATCCAAATTTATTACCTATAACTAAAATCCATTTATCTTTTTTAGAATAAAGTAAATAGAAATAATAACTGATAATACCCCCTATCACCATTAGAATGGTTATAACTCCTAACATTGAATATACCCTCATTTGTGCATTATCAATATATTCAAGAATATCCTTAGGTTGTTTTTTCTCGAAAAATGATGAAATCAGTAATGAAAGGTAAAATACAAATGTCAATAAATAGACAACTAGCTTATTAGTAGACCATCTATACCTCAACTCTTTAGGAATCTCAGGTAACTTTTTACCTCTTCTAAGAAAATATAAAAATCCTCAGAGTTTAAATAATTCCATAATGTAATGAATCCTGTGATTAGCGCCCACCACTTTATTTCAAATACTCCTAAAACAATCATTATTGGAAAAGCAATCACCATGATAAAAAACAAAGATATAAATTTAATTCCTAGCACGATTGCCATCAGAGAGAAAATAAACTGATAAGATAATAACAAGAAAAAGAGCTCTTGAAAATCTGTACTTATTTCAAAACCGAATGAAGAAAACAGAATTTTCAACCATGTGAATAAAATTACTATTCCAACTCGAAAAAAGACATTTCTAATAATTAAAGCAAACCTATTTTTATCCTCTTTTCTATCAAGTGGATTAAATTTTGATAATATAAAGTAACTTATAGATATTATCACTAAAAATAATAAGGAGATATATCTAGGAATAAAATTGATATCTCCACAAAAATATTTGTTGATTATTAAAAATATTATCAAAGACATTAATAGATGGCATATAAATATATCTTTAAATGCTTTAAATGTTCTTTTTATCATTTTTTCTGTACTCCTTCCCACTCACTCCTCAAAAGACCAAACCGGAGTTCATCTTCCCGTTGCCCCCTGACATGGTCACGCCCTCTCAGCCTAGCTTCCAGAGTAAAACCAGCCTTTTTAGCAACCGCTTGACTTTGGAGATTTGAACCATGACAGGCAATCTCGATTTTGTAAAGTTCTGGTATAAGGGAAAATGCCACGAAGCACAGAGCTTTAACAGCCTCGGGAACAATTCCTTGTCCCCAATAGTCTGGATGGAGAACATAGCCTATTTCATAGATATCCCCGAGTTCACCATGGCGACGATTGAAATCGACCGAACCGATGACACGATTCTCCCCTTTCAAGGTAATTCCATAACCCCCTGGTAAACCGGCTTGCATCATTCGAAGAGGAATCCCCTGAATAAATGCCTCCTCCTCTTCTATTAGACTTCCTGCGAAACGTTTATAGCCTTTCAAAATTGATAATACCAGCAATCAAGTTCATTCTTAAACCAAATCGTTTCTTACGATTGCGGTAAGTTGTTGAAAAGATGTTAAACACTTTGAACTT
>NZ_SPPZ01000230.1 GCF_004570525.1 Streptococcus sp. WM07
CATGCAATCTGTGCATGTATCTTGAACAAAAGTGACGGCATCGGCTAGATTACGCCAAGTTTTCAAATCGCCGCGACTCGTGAAAACATCAAAATACCTGTCGGGATTTCCTATCTGAATACCAACCGTCCACAAGCCAGGGGTGGTTGATTTAATTTTTACTGAGTAATTTCCCCGATTGGTTTCAGCGATCACCAATATTTCTTGTTTGTTCAGGCCCATTTTGCTTTTTGTTAGGTCAGTTGCTGCCGGAAGGGGGCAGGACGGATCATTTTACCGTAACGTTTGACAAATTCCGATTTTGCGACTCGTCGCTGTCAGCCATCCAAACCTCAAGGCAAGGGCTGGGGCTTTTTTTCGCGGGCGCGAAAAAACCGGGATGCCCATTCCGGAGCGCGGTCGCTTAC
>NZ_SPPZ01000231.1 GCF_004570525.1 Streptococcus sp. WM07
AGCTGGTGCGCAACCCCGACTACAACTGGGCGCCACCCACCGCCAAGCACCAGGGCCCGGCCTGGCTCGACCGGATCGTCTGGAAGTTCATCCAGGAACCTTCCGTGCGCTTCGCCTCGTTGCAGGCTGGCGAGGTCGACGTGATCGAAGCGTTGCCGCCCGAATCCCACGAGGCCGCTCGACGCAACCCGGACCTGACCCTGGTGATCGCCCAACGCCCCGGCAACCCCACCAACGGCACGCTGAACATTACCCGTGCGCCGTTCGATGACGTGCGAGTGCGCGAAGCCTTCGTGCGCAGCTCCGACATCGAGGGCGCGTTGAAGAGCGTGTACTTCAACGAATTCCCCCGCGCCGGCGGGCCGCTGAGCCCTGCCACGCGCTTTTACAGCCCGGAGTTCCAGCA
>NZ_SPPZ01000232.1 GCF_004570525.1 Streptococcus sp. WM07
ATCTGGAGGTGTCTGTTGAGTGAATAGAATTCTGTTTTAGTTAGGCCACTTTGGCAGCTCAACATTAGGATGAATTTAAGATGGACAAGTCCAAAACCGGAGAGATCAACTGGAGCAGCATTGTCAAATGAACTATAATAGAACCACCTAGGTCATTGAAAATTTTTCTAATGGTCAGTTTAGGAAAGTAAAATGAAAGAAGTGAAACTAATTTTAAGAATATATTTTATCTAACATAATATATGCAAAATATTGTCATTTCAACATAAAATCATTAGAAAATTATTAATGAAATAGTCTACATCCTTTTTTAAAAAATACCGTCTTCAACTCTACTGGGTAGTTTATGCTTTCAGCCAGTGGCTATATACACCAGGTGGACTTCAACTGCTCAACGGTCACA
>NZ_SPPZ01000233.1 GCF_004570525.1 Streptococcus sp. WM07
GCCCTGCTCGCCGGGGCCTCGCTGCCCGCGTCGGCCATCAGCGGCGCCTGCGCGAGCGACGGGCAGCCCCCGCCGCGCGTGCTGGTCGAGCGCTTCCTGAGCGCCGACTGCGAGCGCTGCTGGGGCGAGGCACCTGCCGCGTCCCCCGGCGGTTCAGCCCTTGCGCTGGACTGGATCGTGCCGGGCCGCCTGGGCGACGACGCCCCCCTCTCCGCCGCCGCCACGCGCGACGGACTGGAGCGGCTCGAAACCCTGCGGCGCGGTCCGCCTGCCACCCCCGATACCGCCGTCACCGACGTGCTTCCCGCGGACCGCGCAGGCCGCAATGCCGGCCGCCTGCGCGTCGGCATGGGGCCGCCCCTGAACGACTACGTGGGTGCCACCATGGCGTTCACACCACCG
>NZ_SPPZ01000234.1 GCF_004570525.1 Streptococcus sp. WM07
GCGTTTAGTAGTTTGCACAGGAGAAAGTAGTGAGGGAGAGTTTTTTATCGCAGCTAAAGATCTAAGATGGGATAGAGAGATTGATGGGGAAATTCTTATTAATGAAAGCGAATGTGGAAATTTGGAAATGGGGCAAATTTATGAATGTGAAATTTTACAAAATCTTGATAAAAAACTCTTTGCTAAGGCTTTAAGAAAAGTAGATGCAAATTAAAGATGAAATTTTATCTCTTTTAAAAAGGGGTAAAAATTTACTCGCTTTTTCTTATGGAAGTGATTCTAGTGTGCTTTTTTATCTTTTAATGCAAGAAAAGATCGACTTTGATCTTGTGATGATAAATTACAAAACTAGAAAAAATAGTGATTTAGAAGAGTTAAAAGCCAAAGAACTTGCTTTAAAAT
>NZ_SPPZ01000235.1 GCF_004570525.1 Streptococcus sp. WM07
TATCATCACTACAAATACACAGTAGAGTGTGGTTGTTAAGAATGTGCACTCTGAACCCGACTTCCTGAGATTTGACACAAACTCTATCAATTATTATCAGTACAACTCTGGACAAATTATTAAAACTTCTCTGTCTCAGGTTCCTCATAATATATGAATCCCACAAAGCTATTATAAGGACTAAATTACCTTTTGCTTAACAACTGGGATATGTTCTAAGAAATGCATCGTTAGATGATTTTGTCATTGTGTGAACATTATAGAATGCACTTACACAAACCTAGATGGTATTGCCTACTACACACCTAGGCTATAAGGTACTAATCTTAAAGGACCACCATCATATATGCAGTTTGTTGTTGACGGAAATGTTGTTATGTGGCGCATGACTGTATATGACAA
>NZ_SPPZ01000236.1 GCF_004570525.1 Streptococcus sp. WM07
CTTTGTATTCCTGGTTCCCTGAGAAATGTATGACTCTTTATTGCTCTAGAGTAACTTCTCTTGCTGGATCTCCGTCTCTCTCCATATGCAGCAAGCTCTCTAGTGTTTTCTGGATAGTAACAGACACTCTGGAGTCCTTTGATGTTCAAAAACAGCCAGACTTCATCCCTTCCATTCCGTTCCCACTGCCACCATCCTCATTCAATTTCAAATCCATACCACAAAATCATTGCTTTCACCCTAAACTCCAATCCATCTGCCATATTGTCCCAGATTAAGCTTTCTTTTACACCACTTTGCTTACATCATTCTCCTTCTCAAATGGCTCTCTATGGCCTATACAACGTATAGCCTCTCTACCCTGACATTCAAGTCTTTCAACCTACCTACACTTCCTCTGAC
>NZ_SPPZ01000237.1 GCF_004570525.1 Streptococcus sp. WM07
GGCCAAAACCCATGGCGAGCATGCTGTCGCGCACCTGCTTGCGCAGCTGCACGACGTCTTCGTCGCTGTGCAGGGGCAGGATTTGCTGCACCTGTTGCACCCCCGCCTGCGCCTGCGCACGCAGGTCGGCGCTCCCCGTCATGCGCATGCGCCGCCCTGTTCCAGCAGCTTGATGCCGCGTTCCACGTTGAGCGCCGTGCTCACGCCTTCCAGGGTCAGGCCCAGTTCCACCAGGGTGATGGCGACGGCCGGCTGCATGCCCACGACCACCGTGCGCGCGTCGAGGATTTTCGCCATCGCCGCCGTGTTGCTGATCATGCGGCCGATGAAGGAGTCGACGATGTCAAGCGCGGAAATGTCGATCAGCACGCCCGTGGCGCGGTCCGTCACGATGCGCGTGGT
>NZ_SPPZ01000238.1 GCF_004570525.1 Streptococcus sp. WM07
GATAAGGACTGTCTACTCTGTGAAGCCTAAAGTATTTACTATTTGGCCCTTTATAGAAAGAGTTGCTGACCCTTGAGATGAGGCTTTGACAGGCAGAACTGGAGCAAGAGGGAGAACAGAGAGGATGCCATGCACAGGTGAGATGTTTCCTGAGAATTTCTTGAAATACTTGAGGAGACTTTCCAGGGGCCTGGAGATCACGCATGATCAATGGGGGCAAGAGCAGGAAATGTGAGTTTTTGGTGTTAACATAACTTCATTCACCTCCCTAGGATGATGGGGTGTAAGAGTTTTCAGTTTATTCCCATGAACACTTTTGTGGGAGAATGATCAGCCCTATTTTGCTGATGGGAAAGTGAGCTAATAAAGACCCAGCTGAAAGCCCAGTGATGTAAAACAC
>NZ_SPPZ01000239.1 GCF_004570525.1 Streptococcus sp. WM07
GGGTGCAACCATTGACGTCGAAGGCGGCTACATCAAGGCCAAGGCGCCGGAAGGCGGCCTGCGTGGCGCAAACTTCTTCTTTGATACCGTCAGTCTGACCGGTACCGAGAACATCATGATGGCCGCTGCCCTGGCCAATGGCCGCAGCGTGCTGCAAAACGCCGCGCGCGAGCCGGAAGTGGTCGACCTGGCCAACTTCCTGATCGCCATGGGTGCCAACATCACCGGCGCCGGCACCGACACCATCACCATTGATGGCGTGAAACGCCTGCATTCGGCTACCTACAAGGTGATGCCGGACCGCATCGAGACCGGTACCTACCTGGTCGCGGCTGCCGTCACCGGTGGCCGTGTCAAGGTCAAGGACACTGATCCGACCATCCTCGAAGCCGTCCTGGAA
>NZ_SPPZ01000023.1 GCF_004570525.1 Streptococcus sp. WM07
GACTTCGAACGAGAATGCGAGTAATCATCTGGAAACAGTGGAAAAAGAAGTCACGTCGCCTTTGGGGCTTACTGAAACTCGGAGTTCCTAGGTGGATAGCAGATAAGGTGTCAGGTTGGGGTGACCACTACCAACTAGTAGCACAAAAGTCAGTATTAAAGAGAGCAATATCAAAACCAGTCCTCGACAAACGAGGACTGGTCAGCTGTCTTGATTACTACTTAAAACGACATGCGTTAAAAGTTAATTGAACCGCCGTGTGCCGAACGGCACGCACGGTGGTGTGAGAGGGACTATCCATTAGTCCCTACTCGATTTTTCTGTAGAAGATTTGTGACGACCTGTTGGTCCCCGGGATACGGGATTTTTTCTCCTTGGATAATTTGGAAGGCATCCGCACCTTTACCAGCGATGATAATGGCATCTTTGTTGCTATAGTTTTTTTCTAAAAGGTATTGGATAGCAGCTTCTCTGTCTGGGATAATGGTTACTGTTCTGTGGATATAGGAAGCAATTTCTTGGGAAATAGCTTTGGGATCTTCATAGTTCGGGTCATCCGCAGTTAGAACGACGTCTAGGTCGGGATAATCGTTAAGGAGGATTCCGAAGTCTTTGCGACGACTTTCTCCTTTATTACCAGTTGCACCTAGAATCAAGGCGAGTTTTCCTTTTTGATAGTGGGCCACTGTATCGATTAGTTTCTTTAGACTATCACCATTGTGAGCATAGTCGATAAAAATTTTTGCTCCAGAAGGATGGGGAAGAACTTCCATGCGTCCGTCTACCTTTGTGTTGGCAATACCAGCTTTAATGGCAGTAGGACTTGCTCCGAGTTGATGGCAGGCTAGGGCTGCTGCCAAGGCATTCTCTTGATTAAAATCGCCAATTAATTGAATGTCGTATTCGTCTGCCAGCTCTCCGGTAACTTGGAAATTGAAGGCTGAAGCATTTTGAATAGTATTTGGACTTCCCAGACCATAGGTAGTATGAGGAAAATCTGCGATGGAATCGAGAAGAAAGTCAATATGATCCATTTGCTGGTTTAAAATTAGGAACCGGCTATTGGCTAACAACTGACGTTTGTGGTAGAAATAGTCCTCATAGCTGGGATGTTCAATGGGACCTATGTGATCGGGACTGATATTTAAGAAGACACCGACATCAAAAGTGAGACCGTAGACTCGTTTCACCAGATAAGCCTGGCTTGAAACTTCCATGATGAAGTGTGTTCGTCCTTGTTCGACAGCTTGAGCCATCATGGCGAAGAGGTCTAGGCTTTCTGGAGTCGTTAATTGCGATTTAAAGAAATTGTGACCGTCTAGCGTTGAATTCATGGTTGAAAGCATGGCTGGCTTCCATTCCTCTTGAAGAATATTGAAAGCAAAATAAGCAGCTGTTGTTTTGCCCTTGGTTCCTGTAAAGGCTAATAGTTTCAATTTGTTCTGAGGATTTTGGTAAAATTCCATGGCAATCAGGCTCATGGCTTGTTTGATGTCGTTGACGAGAATCACAGGGATAGAGACTTGATAGTCTACTTCACTGACATAGTAGCGTAGGCCTTGCTGAATGGCTGATTCTAAGTACTCTGCTTTGAACTGCTGGCCTTTTGCAAAGAAAAGGGTTTGTTCAGAAGTTTTACGACTATCGTAGCTTAGTTGCTGAAAAGTCCAGTCTTCTCCCTGGTAGTGGTACTTATCTTGGTTGATAATAGCACGGAAATTATGATCCTCTTTGAGGATTTGTAATGCGGTTTCAAGTTTCATCATAGCCTTATTGTAACCCTTCTGTGAAGCTTTTACAAGTCAAATGCCATTGGCTTTTTTTGCTAAAATCTTGGAGGGATAGCACCTTCGTGCTATAATGGTACTAGAATTTTCGAACATTTTTAAAGGGGATTAGAATGAATGACCAACAATCGCGGCAGCAAGAGTTGATGCTGAAGGGAGCAGCCTGGATGACTGCTAGTAACCTCATTAGTCGCTTGCTTGGTGCTCTCTATATTATTCCGTGGTACGGGTGGATGGGGAGTCACGCGGCCGAGGCCAATGGCCTCTTTACGATGGGGTACAATATCTATGCTTGGTTTCTTTTGATTTCAACTGCAGGCTTACCAGTAGCTATTTCCAAGCAGATAGCCAAATACAATACAATGGGGCAGGAGGAGAAATCTTTCGCTCTGATTCATCGTTTTTTAAAATTGATGTTGATTCTTGGGGTGGCTTTTGCAGTAGTGATGTATTTAGCAGCTCCCTTGTTTGCATCAGGCTCTGGGGTTGGTTCGGAGTTAACGCCAGTCATGCAGATTCTAGCCTGGGCGGTGCTGATTTTCCCTGCTATGAGTATTATACGGGGGGTCTTCCAGGGCTATAACAATATGCGTCCTTATGCCATGAGCCAGATTGCAGAGCAGGTTGCCAGGGTGATTTGGATGTTGGTTGCCACCTTCCTGATCATGCAGTTAGGGAATCAAGACTATATTGCGGCGGTTACCCAGTCTACCTTTGCAGCCTTTGTTGGGATGATTGCCTCTGTGGCATTATTGATTTTTGCTTTAAATCAAGAAGGGCTGCTTCGTCCTATTTTGGCTGCTTCTAGCCAAGAGTTAGAAGGAGGGAGCCAACTGGTAATTGAAACGCTGAAAGAAGCCATTCCCTTTATTATTACAGGATCGGCCATTCAGCTTTTTCAAATTATTGACCAAAATACCTTTATCAATGTGTCACGATGGTTTGCCAATACCTCGAAGACAGACTTACTGGTTCTCTTTTCTTATTTTTCAGCGAATCCGAATAAGGTGAGTATGATTTTGATTGCGGTGGCATCTTCAGTAGGAGGAGTTGGGATACCGCTTTTGACAGAGAATTTTGTGAAAAAAGATCTAGGTGCTGCTGCTAAGTTGGTGATTGATAACCTTAGTTTACTACTGACTTTTCTCATTCCAGCAACTCTAGGTTCTCTTTTGATGGGGCGTGCGCTATACACCTTTTTCTACGGTCAGCCTCAAGGGCAGTCTCTCGAATTGTTCGTATGGGCAATGTCTTTCACACTGCTATTGGGACTGTATACGGTTTTGGCGCCAATGATTCAAGCTCTTTATGAGAATCGTTTGGCTATGCTTTATTTCCTATATGGTCTTGGTGTCAAATTACTGTTACAAATCCCTTTTATCTGGATGTTTGCTTCCTATGGTCCCCTTTTGTCCACAGGATTTGCCTTGATTTTACCTTGCATTCTGATGTACCGTAAAATCCATGAGGTTACCCGTCTCAATCATAAACGACTGATGAAGAGAGTAGTCCTCATTAGTCTTATGACTGTGATAATGGCCATGGTCACGAGTTTAAGTCAGTTTCTCCTTTCGCTTGTGATTGGGGTCGACAGTCGTCTAGGAAGTTTGGTTCATTTAGCAGTTGTTGGTGGGATTTCAGTCTATGTCTATGCCTGGATGGCTTTAAAGACCAATCATTTGGATCGGGTCATGGGTCCCCAAGCGAATCGTTTACGCAGATTATTACGAATATCATAAGAAGGGGAGCAGATGAACTCTATTTCAACTGAAAGAGTTCGTCTGCTTATTCCCTTCTTTTTTAATAATTTTATTTGCTTTGAAAAGCTTTTCAAGAAGGTCTGTGATATAATGGAAAAAATTAAGAAAAGAGGAACCAAGCATGTCTAAAGTTCAAGTCATTGCACATCCGTTGATTCAGCACAAGTTGTCCATTCTTCGCCGGACGGATACTTCTACAAAAGCTTTCCGTGAGTTGGTTGATGAAATTGCAATGTTGATGGGGTATGAAGTTCTCCGTGATCTTCCGCTTGAGGATGTCGAAATCGAGACACCGATTACCAAGACGGTTCAGAAGCAATTGGCAGGGAAAAAGTTGGCTATTGTACCGATTTTACGGGCAGGTATCGGCATGGTAGATGGACTTTTGAGTTTGGTTCCGGCGGCCAAGGTTGGGCACATTGGAATGTACCGGGATGAAGAGACCTTGCAACCAGTGGAATACTTGGTAAAACTTCCAGAAGATATTGATCAAAGGCGGATTTTTGTGGTAGATCCGATGTTAGCGACAGGTGGATCAGCTATCTTGGCTATTGATTCTTTGAAAAAACGTGGAGCAAGTAATATTACCTTTGTCTGCTTGGTTGCTGCACCTGAAGGGGTTGCTGCTCTTGAAGAAGCACATCCTGAAGTTCCAATCTTTACTGCAGCTTTGGATGAACGTCTGAATGAACACGGTTATATTGTTCCTGGTCTTGGAGATGCGGGAGATCGGCTCTTTGGTACGAAATAAGAGGCTAAAAGTTGACCTTTACTGACCATTTGGGTATAATGAGTTCATTCTAGTAAAGAAGGAGAATACAGAATGATTCCTGTAGTTATTGAACAAACGAGTCGTGGTGAGCGTTCTTATGATATTTACTCACGTCTTTTGAAGGATCGGATTATTATGCTAACGGGTCCAGTTGAAGATAATATGGCTAACTCTGTTATCGCCCAATTGCTGTTCCTGGATGCACAAGATTCAACGAAGGATATTTACCTTTATGTGAATACACCAGGTGGATCTGTTTCTGCTGGTCTGGCTATCGTTGATACCATGAACTTTATTAAAGCAGATGTTCAGACCATTGTCATGGGGATGGCAGCTAGCATGGGAACTATTATTGCTTCCAGTGGTGCTAAGGGCAAACGCTTTATGCTACCACATGCGGAATACATGATTCACCAACCAATGGGAGGTACTGGTGGCGGTACGCAACAAACAGATATGGCGATTGCTGCTGAACACTTGCTTAAAACTCGCTATACCTTAGAAAAAATCTTGGCAGATAATTCTGGTAAACCAGTGGAGCAAATTCACAAAGATGCGGAACGTGATTATTGGATGAGTGCAGAAGAAACACTTGAATATGGTTTTATTGATGAAATCATGGCCAATAATCAATTACCACAGGCTTAATAATAAGAGATGTAAGCGGGAAAGAGTTCACTGACGTTGAGAGTGAGTGAATCTTTCTGCCTTCCATCGATAATAAGCTCAGATAAGAATGACCACTTATGATTTTGAGGCTGGAGCATTGGCTCCAGTCTCTTTCTTGTTACTGGACTGGTTTTTACAGGGTTCTTATGGTAGAATGTTCCTAAGAAAGGGTAAGGAGTGGTTATGGAAACAAGAGTTCAACGCCGGGCATTATATGTTTATCTTTATTACAACCGGGATCGGCGGAAGTTGTTTCCTTATGGGGATATTACCTACCATTCGCGACGGATGCGGTATGTTCAACTGTTTGTCCAAGCGGATCAGGCAGGGGATATTCGGGCGCAGTTGGAACATGAATCTTTTGTTAGAGAGGTTAAAACCAGTCATTTGGTAGATTTACCACTTACTTACCAAGGTATCGATTTAGCAGGTTTAGAAAGCGGAGATTGATTTTCCGCTTTTTTATTTTCGAAAGAAAATATATTGAAAATTTTCCTGCAAAAAATAATGAAAAAATCTCAAACTTGTATTGACAATTTTCTGACAATTCTATATATTAGACTCTATAAAAAAAGAGGAGTGGTTTTATGAAACGTAAAACATTAGTGGCCACAATCCTGATGGCCTCTATGACATTTTTGGCAGCCTGTACCCAGATACCGGTTGCAGACGGTTCCAAAGCCAAAGGGACAGAAATTGGAGAAACCATTAAAGTCGGTTTTAACTTTGAAAATACCGGTTCCGTAGCGGCATATGGATCCGTTGAACAAAAAGGTGCCCTGTTGGCTGTTGAGGAAATCAATCAGGCCGGTGGTATTGATGGGAAGCAAATTGAGGTTATTTCTAAAGATAATAAATCTGAAACTCAAGAAGCAGCATCTGTATCCACGAACTTGGCTATTCAGCAGCAAGTGAATGCGATTGTCGGACCGGCGACGTCTGGTGCAACAGCAGCTGCAATTCCGAAAGCAACAATTGCAGGTGTGCCCGTGATTTCACCAAGTGCTACCCAGGATGGTTTGACAGCTGGACAGGATTTCTTGTTTGTTGGGACATTCCAAGATAGTTACCAAGGTCGGATCATCGCCAAGTATGTTGCAGATAATTTAAATGCTAAAAAAGTTGCCTTGTTTACAGATAACTCAAGTGATTACGCAAAAGGAATCGCAAAATCCTTTAAGGGAGCTTACAAGGGAGATATTGTGATTGAGGAAACCTTCATTGCAGGGGATACTGATTTCCAAGCAGCTCTGACGAAAATGAAGGGGCAAGACTTTGATGCAATGGTTCTTCCAGGTTACTACACGGAGGCCGGTAAGATCGTCAACCAGATGCGTGGGATGGGACTGAACCAGCCTGTTGTTGGCGGAGATGGTTTGAATTCAGAAGAGTTTGTTCAACAGGCAACTGCGGAAAAAGCAAATGACATTTACTTTGTGTCTGGCTTTTCTTCAACTGTTAAAACCAATGAAGAAGCAGAGTCCTTTAAAAAAGCTTATAAAAAGCGTTTTAATGAGGAACCAAGTACTTTTTCAGCTCTAGCTTATGATTCAATGAAGATGATGGCTAAGGCTATGGAAGGAGCAGAAAACTCGATTCAAATTCGTGATAACCTCACAAAAGTGAAGGATTACGAAGGAGTAACTGGTAAAACTAGTTTTGACGCCGACCACAATACGACAAAATCAGCCTTTATGATGACCATGCAGAATGGTAAGGTTGAAGAAGCGGTGTCGGTTCAACCAGACTAAGTCGTTTAGGAGATTATTTAGAATGATACTACAGCAATTATTGAACGGGCTGATTTTGGGAAGTATTTATGCTCTTCTTGCCTTGGGTTACACCATGGTATATGGGATTATTCGCTTGATCAACTTTGCCCACGGTGATGTTTATATGATGGGGGCCTTTATGGGGTATTTCCTCATTAATAACCTACACTTGAATTTTTTCGTGGCTCTTTTGTTGGCCATGGCTGGGACGGCAGCTTTAGGGGTTTTAATTGAATTTTTAGCTTATCGTCCTCTTCGTCAATCGACTCGGATTGCAGCCTTGATTACTGCAATTGGGGTATCCTTCCTCTTGGAATACGGAATGGTTTTCTTTTTTGGCGCGAATCCACGTCCTTTTCCACAGGTTATTGACACTATTCGTTATGAATTAGGACCTGTTTCTATTACGAATATTCAATTATTGATTTTAGGAGTTTCTATCCTCTTGATGGTGGTGCTTCAACTGATTGTTAAGAAAACCAAGATGGGGAAAGCCATGAGGGCTGTTTCCGTGGATAGTGATGCGGCTCAATTGATGGGGATTAACGTAAATCGCACCATTAGCTTCACCTTTGCACTTGGATCTGCACTTGCAGGGGCAGCGGGTGTCCTCATCGCTCTTTACTATAACTCCTTGGAGCCTTTGATGGGGATGACACCTGGTCTTAAATCGTTCGTTGCGGCTGTTTTAGGAGGAATTGGAATTATTCCTGGTGCAGCTTTAGGTGGATTTGTTATCGGGGTTCTTGAAACTGCGGCAACAGCACTTGGATTCTCTGATTTCCGTGATGCGATTGTGTATGGAGTATTGATTCTGATTCTCCTAGTTCGTCCAAGTGGTATTCTTGGTAAAAATGTGAAGGAGAAGGTATAGTCATGCAAAAAAATCTAAAGGAAAACTTGATTTGGGCAGGGCTGCTAGTTGCCGGCTATGCCTTGCTTACACTTTTAGTAGAAATGAATGTTCTCAATCTCTACTATCAAATGATCTTACAGCAAATTGGAATTAATATTATTTTGGCTGTAGGGCTTAACCTAATTGTTGGTTTCTCGGGCCAGTTCTCTTTGGGACACGCTGGTTTTATGGCCATTGGAGCTTATGCAACAGCTATTATTGGTAAACAATTGCCAACCTACGGCGGTTTCCTTGTTTCGGTCCTAGGGGGAATGATTGTTGCGGGGCTTGTGGCTCTTTTAGTTGGAATTCCAACCCTTCGTTTGAAAGGGGATTATCTAGCGATTGCTACGCTTGGAGTTGCTGAAATTATCCGTATTATGATTGTCAATGGTGGTGAGGTGACCAACGGTGCAGCGGGGCTTTTGGGAATTCCTGCCTTTACTACTTGGCAAATGGTTTACATCTTGGCTGCATTGACAACGATTGTGACCTTGAACTATTTGAGAAGTCCGATTGGTCGCCAAACTCTTGCGGTTCGTGAGGATGAGATTGCGGCGGAATCTGTTGGAATCAATACAACTAAAATTAAGGTAATGGCCTTTGTTTTTGGAGCGATTACTGCAAGTATCGCAGGCTCACTTCATGCGGGATTTGTTGGGTCGGTTGTCCCTAAAGACTTTGCTTTCACGAATTCCATCAATATTTTGATCATTGTTGTATTTGGTGGTTTGGGTTCTATGACTGGAACGATTGTAGCAGCAGTTGTTTTAGGTATCCTCAATATGTTGCTTCAAGACGTTGCAAGTATTCGGATGATTGTTTACTCACTAGCCCTTATCTTGGTTATGATTTTCCGTCCAGGTGGTTTGTTGGGAACTTGGGAATTTAGTTTGAAGGATCTTTTGTCAAAATCAAAAAAGGAGGTTAAGTCCTAATGGCATTATTAGAAGTTAAACACTTAACAAAACATTTCGGCGGTTTAACGGCTGTTGGGGATGTAACCTTGGAGTTGGACAAGGGAGAATTGGTAGGTCTGATTGGTCCAAATGGAGCCGGTAAATCCACTCTTTTCAATCTTTTGACCGGTGTCTACGAGCCGAGTGAAGGAACTATTACTTTAGATGGAAATGAGCTCAATGGTAAAGAGACTTACACGATTGCGGGTCTCGGTCTTGGTCGTACCTTCCAGAATATCCGTCTATTCAAAGATTTGACGGTCCTTGATAACGTTCTTATCGCTTTTGGTAATCACCAAAACCCACATGTCTTTGCCAGTCTCTTCCGCCTTCCTCTATACTATAAAAAGGAAGAAGAGTACAAAGAAAAAGCTATGGATCTCTTGAAAATATTCTCTTTGGAAGAATATGCAGATACCTTGGCTAAAAATTTGGCTTACGGGCAGCAACGACTCTTGGAAATTGTCCGAGCTTTGGCGACCGAGCCTAAAATCCTCTTCTTGGATGAGCCAGCTGCAGGGATGAACCCTCAAGAAACAGCTGAATTGACGGCTTTGATTCGTAGAATTAAAGAAGAGTTTAATATTACAGTGATGTTGATTGAGCACGATATGAGTTTGGTTATGGAAGTAACGGAACGAATCTATGTTTTGGAATATGGCCGCTTGATTGCTCATGGAACACCTGAAGAAATTCGCACCAACAAGCGTGTTATTGAAGCTTACTTGGGAGGAGAAGCCTAATGTCAATGTTACAAGTTGAAAATCTATCCATTCATTATGGAATGATCGAAGCGGTCCATGATGTCAGCTTTGAAGTGGCAGAGGGGGAAGTTGTATCCTTGATTGGAGCCAATGGTGCTGGTAAAACCAGTATCCTTCGAACCATTTCAGGTTTGGTACGTCCAAGCCAAGGACGGATTCTATTTCAAGGTCAGGAAATTCAAAAGCAGCCTGCACAAAATATTGTAGCTTCTGGTTTGTCTCAAGTACCAGAAGGCCGTCATGTTTTCCCAGGTCTAAGTGTTATGGAAAACCTTGAAATGGGAGCCTTTCTGAAGAAAAATCGAGAAGAAAATGCTCGAAATCTCAAGAAAATTTTTGAGCGTTTCCCACGTTTGGAAGAACGTAAAGGTCAGGATGCTGCAACCCTTTCTGGAGGAGAGCAACAGATGTTGGCCATGGGGCGGGCTCTGATGTCAACTCCTAAACTTCTACTTTTAGATGAACCATCCATGGGATTGGCTCCAATTTTCATTAATGAAATCTTTGAAATCATTAAAGACATCCAAGCTCAAGGCACAACCGTTCTTTTAATTGAGCAAAATGCCAATAAGGCGCTTGCCATTTCAAATCGAGGTTATGTTTTGGAAAATGGTAAAATAGTATTATCTGGTACAGGTCAAGAACTTCTAACTTCAGAAGAAGTCCGTAAGGCCTACCTTGGTGGTTAATGATTGAGAGAAAGGAAAAAACATGGCTGTTAAAGAATTTATGACAAAACGAGTGGTCTTTATTGATCCAGATACATCCATTGCCCATGCGGCGGACTTGATGCGGGAACAAAATCTCCACCGCCTGCCAGTTATGGATAATGGTAAATTGGTCGGATTGGTAACAGAGGGTACAATTGCGGAAGCTACACCGTCTAAGGCGACGACTCTGTCCATTTATGAAATGAATTATCTTCTCAATAAGACAAAAGTTAAAGATGTGATGGTGCGTGATGTCTTTACCTTGGATGAAGATGCCAGCTTAGAAGATGCGGTCTATTTGATGTTTAAACACAAGGTCGGGATTCTTCCAGTTATGAAGGGGGAAGAGCTCCGAGGGGTCATTACTGACCGTGATATTTTTAAAGCCTTTCTAGAGGTAACTGGATATGGTGCACCAGGTACTCGTATACGAGTACAGACAACCAACCAAGTTGGTGTTTTGGAACGTGCTGTTCATGCAGTTGTGGAACGGAATTTAAATATCGATAATGTCGTGAATATTCCAAATTCAGATGGTTCTGTAACTATTGAGTTGCAATTGGAGGGACAGACAGACCACGACCAACTACGAGAAGAACTTGAAAAGCAAGGCCTTCAAGTGGATTATATTCATGAAACTCAGGCAAAGGCCTTCTAAAATATAAGAAAACTCCTAGAGAAGCGATAGGTCCTTGTGGCTTATGCTCCTAGGAGTTTTTACTTTGTTAGTGTCAAATCTCACGAAAACAGGTATAATAGTTACTAAGAAAAGGGGGAACAATGAAACAAGGATTTTTAGTGTCTATTGAAGGACCAGATGGCTCTGGAAAGTCAACCTTAATTCAAGAATTGGCCAGCTATTATTCAGAGCAAGGTCGAGAAGTAGTGGCTACCAGGGAACCAGGTGGTGCTCGGATAGCGGAACAAATTCGGCAAATTTTATTGAACCCTGAGCATGCTGAGATGGAAGAAAAAACAGAGCTGTTATTGTATATTGCTAGTCGTCGGCAGCATCTGGTTGAAAAGGTTTTGCCAGCCCTAGAGCGTGGTGCTCTTGTCTTGATGGATCGCTTTGTTGACTCTTCTGTTGCTTACCAAGGTTATGGACGAGGTTTGGATTTGGAAGCTATTCACTGGTTAAATCAGTTTGCAACAGATGGGAAGAAACCAGATCTAACCTTATTACTAGATTTACCAGCTGCGGAAGGTTTGGCTCGTATTCAGGCAACCCGTTCGAATGATGTCGATCGACTGGATCAGGAAGGATTGTCTTGGCATGAGCGTGTACGAGAGGGTTATCTTCACTTACTGGAGGAAGAACCAAATCGTTTTGTGAAGGTTGATGCCAGTCAGGATTTTCCGACAGTTTTGGAACAAGCTTTGACCTGTATACATGAGAAATTCGGCATATGAGTTCTCTATACCAAGGTTTGCAAGAATCTCAAGCGAATTTATTGCATCGTTTTCAGAAAATTATTCAAGCCAATAAGCTCAGCCATGCCTATTTGTTTGCAGGTGGCAAAGAAACTTTTGATATGGCCTTGTATTTGACTCAGTCTATTTATTGTGAGAAGAGGATAGATGGACTTCCTTGTGGACACTGTCGCTCTTGTAAATTGGTTGCAGCGCAAGCATTTCCTGATTTACATGTAGTGAGCCCTGCTAATCGAGTGATTCGTACAGACCAGATTAAAAGTCTGCTGGAGCAGGCTTCTCAGTCGGGCTTGGAGAGCACGCATCAGGTTTTTATTTTTCAAGATGCCGATATGATGCATGTTAATGGTGCCAATGCTTTACTGAAGTCTATGGAGGAGCCAACAGGTCAGCAACATTTCTTTTTCCTCACGAAAGCTTCAGAAAAAATTCTGCCCACTATCCAAAGCCGAAGTCAGTATGTGTATTTTCCGGATCTTGGTCAAGTTCTAGTGGCAGAATTTGAATCTCAGGGACTTTTGAAAACGCAAGCCCAGTTTTTAAACACCTTGCTTCAAGGAAATGTTAGAATGCTAGACACAGTAGGTCAAGGCTGGATGTTGGAAATGGAAGTCCAGCTTGCAGCTTGGTTGCAGCTGTTCCTTAAAGGGAATGTGAAAGCTTTTCCGGCTTTGGCAGCTTTAGTTGCGCAAGCAGACGATCGCGATAAGCAAAGTTTATTCTTGGATATACTAGAAATTCAGCTAGGCCAGAAAGTGGAGGTAGGAAAACGTTGGATTCTTTTAAAAGATTTGATGGAAGCACGAACAACCTGGCAAGCAAATGTTCCTCTTTTAATGAGCTTGGAACGATTTCTTTTAAAGAATTTGTAAATTGAAATGAAGGAGGAGCCTTTTGGAAAAAAAAGATATTTTAGTCACCCTTGATAACTTCAGCAATCACTTGATTCGAACCCTTAATGACTTAGAATCTATGAAGCTTGCAGTAAGGGAAGCCATCGAGGAAAATACCCTCCTCCGTTTAGAAAATGAAAAACTTCGGGAACGATTGAGTCAGATGGAGACGGAAACTCCTGTTAAGACTCCTAACCAACGAGAAGGTTTGAATCGCATTTATTTAGATGGTTTCCATGTCTGCACTTATTCTTATGGACAACAACGAGAAGGTGAATGCGTCTTTTGTGATGAATTATTGAATAGAGGTTAGCTGTGCATATTCAAAGAAGTTTTAAAGAAGTATCAGAGTTTGGAACTCTCTATTTGGTGGGAACTCCGATCGGAAATATGGAGGATATTTCTTTTCGAGCGCTAAAAATTTTAGAATCGGTTGCTGCGATTGCTGCAGAGGATACGCGAGTAACAGGGGCTTTATTGAAGCATTTTGAGATTCAGAAACGCTTGATTTCTTTCCATGAACACAATGCTCAAAGTCGAATCCCAGAACTGTTGGAGTTACTCGCTCAGGGACAAGACCTAGCACAGGTTTCAGATGCAGGACTTCCAAGTATTTCAGATCCTGGACAGGACTTGGTTAAGGCAGTTATCGAGCAAGGCTATACCGTTGTCCCCATTCCAGGTCCATCTGCAGGTATTACCGGTTTGATTGCAAGCGGACTTGTACCTCAACCTCATATTTTTTATGGATTTTTGCCTCGCAAAGCTAGTCAACAGAAGAGCTTTTTGGAATCCAAATGTCAGTATCCGGAAACCCAAATTTTTTATGAATCACCCTATCGTTTATCTGCTACTTTAGAACAAATTTTAACGGTTTATGGTAATCGAGAGATTGTCTTGATTCGTGAATTAACGAAGATTTACGAAGAGTTTCGCAGGGGGAGAGTTCAAGAAGTTCTAGATTCATTGACCACTGATCCTGTAAAAGGAGAGTGTTTGTTAATTGTGGCGGGCTATCAAGAACAAGACCAACCAGCTCAGAATATGGAAGAGGTTTTAGAGCTCTTGAAACAAAGAGTTGCTCAAGGCCAACGCCTAAAAACAGCTAGCCAAGAATTGGCGAAAGATACAGGTTTTAAAGCAAAAGAGCTCTACCGTGCTTATCATCAAGAAGAAAAGGAAGAACAATAAATGAATATTGATTATTACGGTCACCCCCGTTGCACAACGAGTAAGGCAGCTGAAAAAGAATTGAAATCCTTGGGAATTGACATGCGTTTCATAGACTTGACACAAGAAGCACCTAGTCCTAGTCAACTGGAAAGTTGGATGGAAGAGGGAGACTGGCCTGTGAAGGCATTTTTCAATACGAGTGGTATCAAATACCGGGAACTAGGTTTAAAAGATAAGGTGCCTACCATGACTGTGGCAGAGGCTGCGCAACTGTTGGCGACGGATGGAATGCTGATCAAGCGCCCTCTATTAGTAAGAGATGGGACACTTCTTCAAATTGGTTATCGGACTCCTTATGCAGATTTAAAACTCTAGGATTAGATTATGACAGATTATCTTTCTGTGGGGACCCTGACCAAGTACCTAAAGCGTAAATTTGACAAGGATCCTTATCTGGAGCGTGTTTTTTTGACCGGGCAAGTTTCCAATTTTCGAGCACGCCCTAACCATCAATATTTTTCCCTCAAGGATGATCAGGCAGTTATCCAAGCGACGATGTGGTCTGGAGTTTACCAAAAATTGCCATTTACCCTGGAGGAAGGGCAACAGATCAATGTTGTGGGGCGGGTACAATTATACGCTCCCAACGGTTCCTATTCGATTTTGATTGAACGGGCAGAGCCAGCTGGCGTAGGCGAATTAGCTCTTCGATTTGAGCAATTGAAAAAAGAATTAACAGCAGCAGGTTTCTTTAAAGCCGAGCATAAGCAAGCTCTACCTCATTTCAATCGGAAGATTGGAGTTGTTACTAGTCAGAGTGGGGCAGTCATCCAAGATATTATTACGACGGTGAATCGTCGTTTTCCAGGTTTAAGTATTCGACTCTATCCAGCCAAGGTTCAGGGGGAGGGAGCAGCTTCTGAAATTGCCGCACAAATTCAGCGGGCAAATCTCGATGAAGATTTAGATGTTTTAATTGTTGGTCGTGGCGGAGGCTCCATGGAGGATCTATGGGCTTTTAATGAGGAGATTGTGGTTCGGGCTATTTTTGAATCTCGTTTGCCTGTTATTTCTAGTGTTGGTCATGAGACAGATATGACTTTAGCTGATTTTGTAGCAGATCAACGGGCAGCGACTCCGACGGCTGCTGCAGAGTTAGCAACGCCCTACACCAAGGCGGATTATTTTTTAGCTCTCGAACGTAGTCAATTAAGACTTAAACAATTGGTGGATCAACAATTGAAAGCCAAGCGAGACCGTTTGGAAGTTCTGGCTAAATCTATTATTTTTAGACAACCAGAGAGGCTTTATGATTCTTATGTACAAAAATTGGATCAACTGGATCTTCAACTCAAGCAAGTTGTGGAGAAAGAGCTTCAACGGAAGCAACATCAGAGTCAGCTTCTTTACCAGTCACTGATTCGTCAGAATCCAACTCCAAGACTGGAAAGAAACAGGGATCAACTGTCACGCTTGGAGAAAGATTTACAACGAGTGATGAGGGATTATTTAAGCAAAGCACAACAGCGTTATCAAGTAGCGAGTGATGCTCTATCCCAACTGGAATTAAGGCAAATTCTCCAACGAGGGTATGCCCTGGTAAAAAAAGACGATGCAATTGTATCGCATAGCAAGCAGGTTCAAAGTGGTGATTCCCTGACCATTGAACTTCAGGATGGTCATTTAGAAGTAGAGGTAAAGCATGTCCAAAACACAGACATTTGAAGAAAAAATGCAGGAGTTGGAGCTCCTGGTCAAACGCCTGGAGCAAGGAGAAGTTCCCCTTGAAGAAGCTTTAAAAGAATTTCAACTGGGGATGACATTGAGTCAGGAACTTCAAAAGACCTTGCAAGAGGCTGAAAAAACTATGGTGACCATTATGGGCGCTAATGGTCAAGAAACGGAAATGGAAGCATGAACAAACAGTTACAAGTTTTGGAAGAAGTTCTCCAAGATTTTTATCGGCCTACCAGTCCAGATCCTCAATTGGTAGAGGGGATTCTTTATTCTATTCAAGCAGGTGGCAAGCGAATTCGCCCCTTGCTTTTGTTAGATTTGTTGGAGGGCTTTGGTCTTACGGTCACACGAGAGCACCTGAAGGTTGCGGCTGCTCTGGAAATGATTCATACGGGGAGTCTTATTCACGACGACCTTCCAGCAATGGATGATGACGATTACCGTCGGGGGCACTTGACGAATCATAAAAAGTTCGGGGAAGCTCCAGCTATTTTAGCGGGAGATAGTTTGTTCCTAGATGCCTTTGCGATGTTAGCACAAGCAGAGTTGCCTGCTGCTCAACTGGTAGAACTGACCAAAGCTTTATCACTAGCCTCTGGTACCTTTGGAATGGTAGGGGGGCAAAGTTTAGATATGCACTCAGAGGGTAAGACCCTAGCGATTGAAGAATTGCAACGGATTCATCAAAATAAGACAGGACGTCTACTGTATTTTCCATTTTTGGCTGCCAGTGTGCTACTAAATTTAGATGCGGAGAGCACAGTCATTTTGGAATCACTGGGAAAAAATCTAGGCTTGGCCTTTCAAGTGCGTGATGATATTTTAGATGTTACGGCCAGTTTCCAAGAGCTGGGAAAAACACCCAATAAAGATGAGAAGGCACAAAAAGCCACTTATCCAGCTATTTTTGGTCTGGAGGAATCTAAGAAAATTTTGGCCAGACTTCTTGATGACATCCGAAGCCAGCTGACAGCCTTGGAAGCGAAAGGGTTCCAAGGGTTTGTTTTGAAAGAAAGGATAGAAGGATTAGCCATTGGTAGCTAAAGAAAGAGTAGATGTGTTGGCCTTTCATCAAGGCCTATTTGAAACCAGGGAACAAGCTAAAAGGGGTGTTATGGCAGGTCTAGTTATACATGAATTGACTGGCCATCGCTATGATAAACCAGGGGAAAAGATTTCAGACGATACACCTTTAAAAGTGAAGGGAGAGACCCTGCCTTATGTGAGTCGTGGTGGTTTGAAATTAGCCAAGGCTTTAGAAGTATTTGCCATTGATTTAGCGGGTCGGATGACCCTTGATATTGGAGCCTCTACAGGAGGTTTTACGGATGTTATGCTACAGGCGGATGCCCAACAAGTGTACGCGGTTGATGTGGGAACCAACCAATTGGCATGGAAATTACGACAGGATCCGCGTGTCATTAGCCGAGAGCAATACAATTTCCGTTACGCCAATCCTGAAGATTTTCAACCCCAGCCAAGTTTTGCCTCGATTGATGTCAGTTTTATTTCCCTAAGTTTGATTTTGCCAAGTTTAGCAGCGATTTTAGAAGATCAGGGTCAAGTTGTAGCCCTAGTCAAGCCGCAGTTTGAGGCAGGTCGGGAAGCTATTGGGAAAAAAGGGATTGTTAAGGATGCTCGGGTTCATGAAGAGGTCTTGATCAAGACCATGAATATGGCCCAAGGTTTGGGCTTTGGGAGTCATGGCCTAGACTTTTCACCTATTACTGGTGGACAGGGAAATATTGAATTTTTGCTCTACTTAAAACTGGATGGAGGACAAGCTCTTCCGCTTGAACAAATAAAGGAGATAGTGAGGAAGGCCCATGAGACATTCTAACGCTGATAAGGGGCAGAGACAGACTCTTATTCGAGAATTGATCCAAAGCCAGTCTATTCGTGGTCAGAAACAAATCACCGATTACTTGGAGTCAAAAGGGATTGTTGCGACACAAGCAACTGTTTCACGGGATTTAAGAGAGATGGGGGTTGTTAAGGGAGAAGATGCTTCCTATCAATTTCAACCGACGGGAAAAAAATCTCCTATTTTAGAAGTCGCCCGACAGGAAGGGATGATTTCTCTTCGGGTTATTCCAGGTCAGGCTCTGTTGCTAAAAAAGGAAATCTGGAATCGCTTTTCCCATGAACTCTTCTCGATTTTGTCAGATGATGATACTGTCTTACTCATTCTAAAAAAGGGAATCGACCCAAGTCGTCTCCAAAATGCCTTAGAAAAGTGGTAATCCTATGTTATTAGAAATCTCGATTAAAAATTTTGCCATCATTGAAGAAATTACCTTAAATTTTGATAAAGGGATGACGGTCTTAACAGGTGAGACGGGGGCTGGTAAATCGATTATTATTGATGCCATGAATATGATGTTAGGAAGCAGAGCTACAACGGAAGTGATCCGGCATGGTATGCCCAAAGCTGAGATTCAAGGTCTTTTTTCCTTGGAGAAACCAGAACTACTCCAAGAAATTTTGGAAGATCAAGGAATTGAAGTTGGCGATGACCTCATTATCCGTCGAGAAATTTTTCAGAATGGCCGTAGTGTCAGTCGGATTAATGGGCAAATGGTTAATCTGTCTGTCTTGAGAGCGGTTGGTCAGCACTTGGTAGATATTCATGGTCAGCATGACCAAGAAGAGCTCATGCGTGCGCAATGGCATGGCCGCCTATTAGATGAATTTGGAGATGAGGCTTTCCGGAAACTGAAGGCTGATTACGCCCATAGTTTTGAACGTTACCGGAGTTTGCGAAAGCAATTAGTCAAACAGCAGAATCAGGAAGCTGAACATAGTGCTCGAATTGAAATGTTGGAGTTTCAATTAGCAGAGATCGAAGGGGCTGCCTTAAAATCTGGAGAAGATGAGAGTCTTCAACAGGAAAGAGAACAGCTGCTGAATCATAAGTTGATTGCCGATACTCTGACTTCTGCTTTTCATCTTTTGGATGATGAGGAGCAATCTTCTTTATCTAAAATTCGTTCAGCCTTAGGAGATTTGGAGAGTCTAGAAGATTACCATTCTCTTTATAAGGAAATGGCAGAGCAGGTTGCTGAAGCCTATTATGCTTTGGAAGATGCGACGCGACGTTTGGAGGACCACCTATCTTCACTAGATTTTGATGCGAACCGGCTTCTCCATATTGAAAGCCGATTAGATGTGATTTATTCGATTAGTCGGAAGTACGGGGGAAGCGTTCAAGAAGTTTTACAGTATTTTGAGAAAATTTCTCAAGAATACCAGCTGCTGACGGGAAATCAGATTTCTTCTGAGGATTTAACAAAAAAATTAAAAGAAGAAGAAAAGGTTTTGGTCAGCTTAGCCCAAGAACTTAGTCAAGCTCGACACCGATTAGCTCAGCAGCTAGAGGAAGAGATTCAAATAGAACTTCAAGATTTATACATGGACAAGGCTCGCTTTCAAGTTCATTTCAGTAAGGGGAAATTTAGCCGAGATGGGAATGAGCAGATTGAATTCTACATTTCAACGAACCCAGGCGAGGATTTCAAGCCTCTTGTTAAGGTAGCCAGTGGAGGCGAGCTATCACGACTGATGTTGGCTATTAAATCTGCCTTTTCTCGAAAAGAGGGTAAGACCAGTATTGTTTTCGATGAAGTCGATACAGGAGTCTCTGGTCGTGTTGCCCAAGCCATTGCCCAGAAGATTCATAAGATTGGTCAAAATGGGCAAGTTCTTGCTATCTCGCACTTGCCACAAGTCATCGCTATAGCCGATTATCAATTTTTTATTGAAAAAATCTCAGATGAGGTGTCAACTGTATCCCGTGTTCGTTTATTAGAGCAGGAGGAACGGGTTCAAGAGATTGCTCGAATGTTGGCGGGTGAAGAGTTAACAGAATCGGCCATTAATCAGGCTCGGGAACTCTTACAAAAACATTGAGGTTTGGGTGTGAAATCTGTTATAATAGGACAAAATGACTGTTAAGAAGTAGGTAAATATGACAAAAATTGCTGTAGTGACAGATTCATCTGTCACCATTGAAGATGAATTAGTCCAAAAATATGGAATTGAAGTGATTCCTCTGTCGGTTATGGTTGATGGAATTTTGTATTCAGATGCAGATTTAAAAGAAGGTGAATTCTTGAACCTCATGAAATCTAGCAAGAATTTGCCGAAGACTAGTCAGCCGCCGGTTGGAGTTTTTGCGGATGTTTATGGAAAATTGGCCAAAGACTATGACCAGATTGTCTCAATCCATATGTCACATGCTCTCTCTGGGACGGTAGAGGCTGCTAGGCAGGGGGTAAGTTTATCGGGGGCGAAGGTTCATGTTGTAGACTCATCCTTTACGGATCAAGCTCAGAAATTTCAGGTTGTAGCAGCTGCCCGAATGGCTCAAGAAGGTGCCACACTAGATGAAATTCTGAAAGAAGTCGATCGTGTTCGAGAAAACACAGAACTGTATATTGGAGTTTCCACCTTGGAGAATCTTGTTAAGGGAGGCCGGATTGGACGTGTATCTGGATTAATTTCTTCTCTTCTCAATATTCGTGTTGTTATGGAAATGGTGAATCATGAGCTCCGTCCAATTGTGAAAGGACGAGGTGCAAAGACTTTCAAAAAATGGTTGAATGAATTGAAAGAGGGACTAGAAGGACGGGAGATTGCTGAAATTGGTATTTCCTATGCGGGTAAATCTGATTTTGCCCAAGAAATGAAAGCTCAATTACAGCCTTTCCTTGAAGCTCCTATTTCGGTCTTAGAGACAGGTTCCATTATCCAAACCCATACAGGTGAAGATGCTTGGGCTATCCTGATTCACTACCTTTAAACGAGGCTCAAATTTACGGAATAAAAGGCAGAGAGGGACTTTTTTTACTTGCTTTTCTAATTATTTTGAGTTATGATATGTACTGTTAGAAAATTAATGGAGGATTCTTACGAATGGCTAACAAACAAGATTTGATTGCTAAGGTTGCTGAAGCAACAGAATTGACTAAGAAAGATGCTGCAGTTGCGGTTGATGCAGTATTTGCAGCTGTAACAGATTACCTTTCAAAAGGTGAAAAAGTTCAATTGATTGGTTTTGGTAACTTTGAAGTTCGTGAGCGTGCTGCCCGTAAAGGTCGCAACCCACAAACTGGTAAAGAGATTACAATCGCAGCTTCAAAAGTTCCAGCATTCAAAGCTGGTAAAGCTCTTAAGGACGCTGTTAAATAATAATGCAAGGAAAGTCCACCGTAATAAGCATACGGTGGATTTTTTGATTAGAACTATTGTAGATTTTCTGAAAATTAAAATTTTCTTTGAAGGTGGAAGCGATTTCTAATTTCACCTACTAACCTTACCAAAGCAAGTAAAATTTTGGTATAATAGCACTAGTTTAAGTGTTAGGAGTTGCCATGGAAACATTAAAGGAGCAAGCAGGTATTTACGCGGCTAGCTATGTGCAAAGCGGTATGGTCGTTGGTTTGGGAACTGGGTCAACAGCCTATTATTTTGTCCAAGAATTGGGACGTCGTGTTCAAGAAGAGGGTCTGGAAATTGTGGGAGTGACGACTTCTCACCGGACTGCTGAACAGGCCAAAAGCTTGGGAATTCCCCTCAAATCGATTGATGAGGTGGAGCAAGTTGATGTGACAGTTGATGGTGCAGATGAAGTTGATCCAGCTTTAAATGGAATCAAAGGAGGCGGCGGTGCTCTTTTGATGGAGAAGGTTGTGGCGCTTCCGACGAAGGAATATATCTGGGTAGTGGATGAATCTAAATTGGTTCAGCACTTAGGAGCTTTTCCCCTTCCGGTTGAGGTGGTGCGTTATGGTGCCCAACAAGTTTTCCGTCGTTTTGAGCAAGCAGGCTATAAACCGCAATTTCGTATGGATGGCGATCAGTATTATCGAACGGATATGGAAAATTATATTATTGATTTGCAGTTAGGTCAGATTGCAGATCCTCTAGCCTTAGCTCAGGAATTGGATCAACTGGTTGGTGTTGTAGAGCACGGTCTCTTTAATCAGATGGTTGAGCGTGTGATTGTGGCGGGCCAAGATGGCATACAGGAATTGACAGCGAAATAGGAGTAGTAAGATGTCAAAATTTGAGCGTATTCACGTTGTTGTCATGGATTCAGTTGGAATCGGGGAAGCACCTGATGCAGCGAACTTCTTTAATGCAGGAGAACCAGATACTGGGTCTGATACGTTAGGTCATATTTCGGAAACAGTTGGTTTACAGGTTCCCCATATGGAAGAAATGGGCTTGGGAAATATCCAACGTCCAGAGCCTTTGAAGACAGTAGCTGCGACTGAGAAGCCAACAGGTTATGTGACGAAACTAGAAGAGCAATCTCTAGGAAAAGATACCATGACCGGTCATTGGGAATTGATGGGGTTACACATTACAGAACCTTTTGATACTTTCTGGGATGGTTTCCCTGAGGATTTGCTCCAAAAAATTGAAGAATTTTCGGGTCGTAAGATTATTCGTGAAGCCAATAAGCCTTATTCAGGTACAGCTGTGATTGATGACTTCGGGCCACGTCAGATGGAAACGGGTGAGTTGATTGTCTATACATCTGCGGATCCTGTTTTACAGATTGCAGCGCATGAAGACATCATTCCATTGGAAGAACTCTACCGAATCTGTGAATATGCGCGTTCCATCACTCTTGAGCGCCCAACGCTCTTGGGACGGATTATTGCCCGTCCTTATGTGGGGGAACCAGGTCATTTTACTCGGACAGCCAATCGCCATGACTATGCTGTTTCTCCATTTTCTCCAACCGTATTGGACAACTTGAAAGAAGCTGGAGTTCCAACATATGCAGTTGGAAAAATCAATGATATTTTTAATGGTTCCGGAATTTCTAATGATGTTGGTCACAATCAATCCAATGAGCATGGGGTTGATCAGTTGGTTGAGACATTGAAGAATCCTGAATTTACAAAAGGACTATCCTTCACGAACTTGGTAGACTTTGATGCCCTCTTTGGTCATCGCCGTGATCCAGAAGGTTATCGCGATTCCTTGCAAGAGTTTGATGCGCGTATTCCTGAAATTATTGCTAACATGGGAGACAAGGATCTTCTCATGATTACCGCAGACCATGGGAATGATCCGACCTTTGTGGGAACTGACCATACCCGTGAATATGTTCCTCTCTTGCTCTTTAGTAAGAGCCTAGAAGATAGCGGTCATATTGAAGTTGGTCATTTTGCGGACGTAGCCGCAACTATTGCAGATAACTTTGGCGTGAAGCCATCCATGATTGGATCTAGTTTTTTGGATCAATTAAAATAAGGAGAGTCATAGAATGACATTGATGGATAAGATTAAAGAGACAGCTGCTTTTCTACAGGACAAGGGAATCTCAGCCCCTGAATTTGGGTTGATTCTGGGTTCAGGTTTGGGTGAATTGGCAGAAGAAGTAGAGAATGCCATTGTTGTTGACTATGCAGAAATTCCAAACTGGGGTCAGTCCACAGTTGTCGGACACGCAGGCAAGCTAGTCTACGGGGACTTGGCAGGCCGTAAAGTTTTAGCCCTGCAAGGACGTTTCCACTTTTATGAAGGAAATCCAATGGAAGTGGTGACTTTCCCAGTTCGTGTGATGAAGGCTCTTGGTGCTACAGGTATCATTGTAACCAATGCTGCGGGTGGAATTGAATTCGGACCAGGTTCTTTGATGCTGATTTCAGATCACATTAATATGACAGGCCAAAATCCCTTGATTGGGGAGAACTTAGAAGAGTTCGGTCCACGCTTCCCAGATATGTCAGATGCTTACACTGCCGCTTACCGTGCTCAAGCTCGGAAGGTGGCAGCGGACTTGAATCTGGAACTTCAAGAAGGAGTCTATCTTGGAGTTACTGGTCCTACTTATGAAACACCGGCTGAAATTCGAGCTTATAAAACGATGGGGGCGAGTGCTGTCGGCATGTCGACTGTTCCAGAAGTGATTGTGGCTGCGCATTCCGGTATGAAGGTCTTGGGAATTTCAGCGATTACTAATTTCGCTGCAGGATTCCAGGCTGAACTCAATCATGAGGAAGTGGTAGAAGTGACCGAGCGGATCAAAGAAAATTTCAAATCTTTTGTAAAAGCGACTCTAGCGGAGTTGTAAGAGAGAAAAGAATTCGGGGGCGAGCTAGCTCGCTCTCTTTTTAAGGAGAACTTATGTCGATTCATATTGAAGCTAAAGCAGGCGAAATTGCTGATAAAATTTTGTTACCTGGAGATCCATTGCGAGCTAAATTTATTGCAGAGAACTTTTTAGAAGACGCAGTTCTCTTTAACCAAGTTCGCAATATGTTTGGGTATACTGGAACTTATAAAGGTCACCGTGTTAGTGTGATGGGGACAGGGATGGGAATGCCTTCCATTTCAATCTATGCGCGTGAATTAATTGTTGATTACGGAGTTAAAAAATTGATTCGTGTGGGTACCGCAGGCTCCCTATCTGGAGCTGTGCATGTGCGTGAGTTGGTTCTAGCTCAAGCAGCCGCAACGAATTCCAATATTATTCGGAACGACTGGCCGATGTATGACTTCCCACAAATTGCTAGTTTCAACCTGTTGGATAAGGCTTACCATATCGCTAAGGATATGGGCTTGACCACACACGTTGGCAGCGTCCTATCCTCGGATGTCTTTTATTCCAAGTTTTTCAAGGAAAACCTTGAACTCGGAAAACTTGGGGTCAAAGCTGTTGAAATGGAAGCCGCAGCTCTTTATTACTTGGCTGCACAACACAATGTTGAGGCTTTGGGAATTATGACAATTTCAGATAGCCTTGTAAACCCTGAAGAAGATACGACCGCAGAAGAACGCCAAAACACCTTTACCGATATGATGAAGGTTGGATTGGAAACTTTGATTGCTGAATAAGAAAGTGGAGCCTTGGGCTCCACTTTCTTAATAGGAGAAAAAATTGGAAAAAAATCAACTTGTAGAAGTAGAAATTGTAGATCTCAGTCATGAAGGACAGGGGATTGCCAAGGTAGACGGTCGTGTCTTTTTTGTAGACAACGCCCTTCCAGGAGAAGTAATTCGTATGCGAGTTCTCAAGGTTAACAAAAAAATAGGTTATGGAAAAGCGGAAGAGTGGCTAAAACTTTCACCTCATCGCAACCAGGAAACCAACCTCACCTATCTTCGGACGGGGATTGCAGATTTGGCCCATCTGAATTATGACCAGCAGTTGTTGTTCAAGCAAACCCAAGTGAAGCAAAATCTAAAGAAAATAGCAGGTTTAGAGAGTGTAGCTGTTGCACCAACACTTGCAGCAGATTCTCCACTGACCTACCGAAATAAGGCTGCCGTGCCGGTTCGCCGGGTCAAAGGACAACTAGAAAGCGGTTTTTTCAGAAAAAACTCTCATGACTTGATTCCTATTGAAGATTTTTACATTCAAGATAAAGAAATCGATGCACTGATTGTAGCGACCCGCAATCTTTTGAGACGCTTAGATTTAAAACCTTACGACGAGAAAGAGGGAACAGGCTTAATTCGCAATATCTTGGTGCGTCGTGCCCACTATACGGGTCAAATGATGTTGGTCTTGGTGACCACCCGACCTAAAGTCTTTCGGATTGAAGTCTTAGTTGACCAACTGACCAAGGAATTCCCAAATCTAGTGTCAATCCTTCAGAATATAAATGACCAAAAGACGAATGCTATTCTTGGCAAAGAATTTCGCCTACTTTATGGCACAGAAACCATCGTGGATCAGATGTTGGGAAATGAATTTGAAATCTCCGCCCAATCCTTCTACCAAGTTAACACTCCAATGGCTGAAAAACTCTACCAAGTTGCTATGGATATGGCTCAACTCAAGGATGATGACATCGCTATCGATGCTTATTCCGGCATTGGAACCATTGGACTCTCTCTAGCCAAACAAGTGAAGCATGTGTATGGAGTAGAAGTCATCCCTAAAGCCGTTGAGGATAGCCAAAAGAATGCCCAACGCAATCACATCAACAATGTGACCTATGTCTGTGACCAAGCAGAAACAGCCATGCAAAACTGGGTAGACCAAGGAATCCAACCAACAGTCATCTTTGTCGATCCACCCCGTAAAGGCCTCACCCCAAGCTTTATCGAAAGCAGCGCCCAAGTCCAACCCGACCGCATCGTCTACATCTCCTGTAACTCCGCCACCATGGCGCGTGATATCAAACACTACGAAGAACTCGGCTACAAACTAACCCAGATTCAACCAGTCGATTTGTTTCCGATGACCCATCATGTGGAGTGTGTAGTGTTGCTTCTACGAGATGATTTATTATTAGACTTCCTGCGAAACAAGGATATGATAAAATAGAAGCATGAATTATGAATCCAGTAAAAAACTTTCCGATTTACGCTTTAAACGCCTAGTTGGTGTTGAGAGAAGAACTTTTGACAAAATGCTAGAAATCTTGACAGTTGCTTATCAAGCCAAACACTCTAAAGGTGGTCGGACTCCAAAAATGAG